>JBOFBL010000225.1:0-8124 GCA_051645545.1 Casimicrobium sp.
ATCGCACTTGCGTTCGCAGATGAAGGGGCAAACGTAGCAATTTGCGCACGTGGCGTGGACGCGCTTACCCGAACACGCGACGAAATCACAGCGCGTGGCGTGAAAGCGTTCGCCGCTTCGTGCGATGTCGGCGATGCAAACGCGCTTGCGAAGTTTCTTGACGATGCGAAGGTGTCGCTTGGCGGTGTCGATGTACTCATCAATAACCCCTCGGGCTTTGGTATGAGCGACGACGAGGCCGGTTGGAAAGCAGGCTTCGACGTGGACATGATGGCGGCGGTGCGCGCGACGCAACACGTCGTGCCCTGGATCGCAGCACGCGGCGGTGGCGCGATCGTTCACATCTCATCAATCTCGGGCATGGAAGGCACGACGCGTGCGATTCCTTACGCAGCCATGAAAGCCGCGATGATTTCGCATTCGAAATCGATGGCGCTCACGCTCGCGCCGAAAAACATTCGCGTGAATTGTGTGTCGCCGGGCTCGGTTGAGTTTCCGGGTGGTACTTGGGAAGAAAGAAAGCTCAGTGGCGATCCGCTCTATGAAGGCGTGCGCAATGGCATTCCATTCAAACGGCTTGGCCGACCGGAAGAGATCGCTGCGGTCGTAGTGTTTCTCGCTTCTTCGCAAGCAAGTTGGCTTAGCGGCGCTAACATCCCCGTCGATGGCGGACAACATCGCGGCAATCTTTAGCGGAGAAACATATGAGCGCGAAGCGACACTTCACAATGCTTCTGCAAGCGACATTCGTTTGGTTTGCGTTTTGGGTGCTCGGCTTACCGGATTACTACCAACAGTATTCGCAAATGGGGCTTGCGATCGGATCAATCGTACTCACTGTGTTGATCGGTCTGTCGGCCGTTTGGTTTCTGCGTTATGGGCGCGATGAAAATCGTATGCAGCGTGCGTTGTGGATCTCGTTTTATTACACATTGCCGCTTGCAATTTACGATTATCTTTACTGCGGTCTTTACCTGGGTCACGGCGCGAATTACATCTTCAAGTATTGGTATCTCAGCATCTTCTACCTCACGCCGTGGATTACGTTTCCGCCGACGGCGTGGTTATTGAATGGCAAACTAAAAACCTCAGCGCCCAAGCGATAGGCGCGCTGAAGACATTTGAAACCTGCACAACGCTTCCGTGCGCAGACGCGACGTGAGTTCGTCTCGTTGCGATTTTCGAGCGGTATCGACTTTGACGGAGCAGTAAGCTTATTCACGCATATCCCAATTTTATTGGGCGGTAAGCTCATTTTTGTTTATTCTTGATAATTCATCAAAATAGTGCGTAGCCCCAAATAAATTGGGTGCCTAAGAATAGACCTCAACCCGTCATTGCGTCTAACAAAGGCTGCCGATGATCGCTAAATTCTTCGTTGCCGACGCTCTTAAACGGCATCGCACGAAGAAACAACGTCGGATCGTTTTCAGCGAGTAATTTCGGATCAGAGAGTTGGCGTCGCCACGCTTTACCGCCGACCTCGCCGGCGTAGAGCCCGAGCATGTGTCTCGCAATGTTGCGAACGTGCGTCGGATGGCGATGCGTTTGAGTCGTCGCGATTTGTTCGCGTGCGTACGCGACCATTTTTTCAACGACCGCTTCGCGCGTAATGAGTGGCGTTCCGTAAAGCGCCGTTTCCATTTTTGCGAGCACGTAGCTATCGTGATACGCAGCGCGGCCGAGCATGATGCCGTGGAATGGCGAAGCGTGATTGCTCTGTAGGAGCGGCTCTGCCGCGATTGGTTGATTTGCTAAGGTCATCGGCGAAGCAACTTGCATTCCGCTGACATCGTTTGATCGCGGCAAAGCCGCTCCTACAAGTTGCTGCGATTGCTCGACGGTCGCGATGCCGCCATTCAAAACGAATGTGAGCGAAGGAAAATCTCGCATCAACTGCGACACGACGTGATATCGCAACGGTGGCACTTCGCGATTTTCTTTCGGCGATAAACCTTTGAGCACCGCATTCCTCGCGTGAACGATGAACACATTACAACCAGCTTGAGCGACCGTTCCCACAAAATCGCGAACGAAATCGTAACTCTCGTTGTAATCCAAACCAATGCGATGCTTCACCGTCACCGGCACATTCGACGGCACAGCATCAACCATCGCCTTCACACAATCGGCAACGAGCGCAGGCTCCGCCATCAAGCACGCACCGAACGCACCGCGCTGCACGCGCTCGCTCGGGCAGCCACAATTCAAATTGATTTCGTCGTAACCCCAATTTGCACCTAACTTCGCAGCCTTCGCAAGATCGTCACGTTCACTGCCACCAAGCTGCAACGCGACCGGATGTTCAATGTCACTGAATTGAAGATGATTGCGAATCACCTCTTCCGTCCCATAGGTAAGCGGCCCCGTCGTCACCATCTCCGTGTACACGCGCGCATGCGGTGCGAGCAGACGAAACAGCACACGGCAATGGCGATCGCTCCAATCCATCATCGGAGCAGTGGTGAAACGCCAGGGCGACTTTACTTTTTGAACATCGGCAGTCATGCTGCAATTCTCTCAGGTGTTACGCACACGGTAGCGATTGAGCACACGCTCCAAAGGCCAGACCTACAATCGGCGCACAATGAAGAACCCCTTAGCGCTCCAAGCCTCCGATCTTCGAGCGCTTGCGCAGCTCGCCACCGACGGCACACTCGGCGTCACCGATCTCGTCGAGGCCATGCACGCGGGCATCGTGAAACCAATGGGGCTCGCGCATCCGAAAAAGCCTGCGCGTACAACGCGCATCACCGGTTTTGTCTATAGCGCGGTTCGCGGCACGACGCGCATCGTCGGCAGCGCACTCGATCTCGCACTTTCGTTGCCCCACACGCGAAGAAAAATCTCGTCATTCGAACGCGATGCGATGATTTCAGCGCTCAACGGCGTCATTAGCGATCATCTCGTGAAAACAAAAAACGAGCTCGCGATCAAGATGAGTTTTTGCGTGAACGGCCAATCGATCTCGCTCACTCGCGAATCGCTTGCACCCATTGCGCAACACAGCAAAAAAATCGTGATTCTTGTGCACGGGCTTTGCATGAACGATCGCCAGTGGTTGCGCGAAGGTCACGACCACGGCGCTGCACTCGCGAAAGATTTAGATTTCACGCCGCTTTATCTTCGCTACAACTCGGGACGTTCGGTATCGACCAATGGGCGTGAATTTGCGCAGCGGCTCGAAGCGTTAATTGCTGCATGGCCCAGCGCTATTGAAGAAATCGCCGTCGTCGCTCACAGCATGGGCGGGCTCGTCACGCGCAGCGCATTGGAACACGGCGCTTCCGCAAAACATCGATGGATGCAACACGTAAAACGCGTTGTCTTCCTCGGCACGCCGCACCTCGGCGCACCGCTGGAGCGCGGTGGACATTGGATTGATCTCATTCTTGGCGCCGCGCCGTTTGTGAAGCCGCTCGCGCGCATCGGAAAAATTCGCAGCGCGGGCATCGTCGATCTGAGGCATGGCAATGTGCGTGATTCGGCAAATGAAGAAGCGTTGTTTTCGAAGCCGCCACGCGGCACACAGTTCTTCGCGATTGCAGCAACGACTGGAAAAACAGAGAACGATTGGCGCGGAAAACTGATTGGTGATGGCTTGGTGCCTGTTGAAAGCGCGCTTGCGATGGTCGATGGTCATTCGGCATTCGCAAAATCTCGTCAGTCGGTCGCACTTGAAACGGGGCACATGGCGTTGCTTAACAGTCCGTTCGTTTATCGCAAAATAGTAGGCTGGCTTAGCTGACGATACATCGATGATTACAGTACGTGCGCTGCATGCGGATGATTCTCTCGAAACAATCACCTTACTCTTGCACCGTGCCTACGCGCGACTCGGTGCAATGGGGCTTAACTACACTGCGGTCGATCAAAGCGTAGAGACCACACGAAAGCGTTTCGAAGGCGGCCAAGGTTTTGTAGCAATACACAACGGTGAAATCGTTGGCACGGTGGTCGTGCAACCGCCGAAAGCGTCAAGCCCGTGCGAGTACTTTCGGCATCCGCACGTGGCGTCGATTCACCAATTCGCAGTAGAACCTTCGCGACAAGATGAAGGCATCGGAAGAAATCTGCTCGATGCATGTGAGGCGTGGGCGCTTGCAAATGGTTTTCGCGAAACAGCGCTCGATACCGCCGAGCAAGCAACGCATTTAATCGCGCAGTACGCAAGGCGCGGTTATGCGCAATGCGGTCACGTGCAATGGGACGGAAAGGTCTACCGAAGCGTTGTGATGTCGAAGCATCTACTCATTTAGTTGACATATAGAAAAACTTATAATAGCCCTATTTAATTGGGCTACTAGTCAATAAATGCTATTTATTGATATTTATCATTTAACGTCATATCGCCCAATTTAACTGGGCACATAGAGAATAGGCTAGGATACCAATTTTCTACGCGTGCACGACGTTCACAGCAGGCAAACCCATCTACTTGCTCGCTGCCGCACGAATCGCATCGAGTGTTGCGCCCGGCGTTAAATCCTGCGGATCGACCTTAAGCTCGATGAGCGCTGGTTTCGTCGCGTTGCGCGTATGCGCGAGTGCCTTCGCGAAGGCATCGTCGAATTCCGCATTCGTTGTAACGACGAAACCCGTCGCGCCAAACGATTCGGCGTACTTCGCGAAGTCGGGATTCGCGAGCTGCGTGCCGTACACGCGCGCCGGGAAATGCTTTTCCTGATGCATGCGAATCGTGCCATACATGCCGTTGTTGAATACTATGAAGATCGGCGCTGCGTTGTATTGCATCGCAGTTGCAAGCTCTTGCGAGGTCATCATGAAGTCGCCGTCGCCTGCGAAATTGATCACCGTTCGCTCGGGCGTAACGATGGACGCCATCACCGCAGCGGGCACGCCGTAACCCATTGCACCGCTCGTTGGTGCGAGTTGCGATTTGCCGCAATGCTCGACGCCTTGATACGGAAAGAAGCGATGCGCCCAGGTCGCGAAGTTGCCAGCGCCGTTGGTAATGATCGTGTCTTTCGGTGCGACGCGTTTGATGGTTTGGACGACTTGCCAGAGGTTGAGTTTGGCGGGTGTTGTGCGGTTTTTGTAGAGTGGGGGTTCGGATTGCCAAGCCGCGAGATCGTCGCGAGCGCTGATCACGACGTTTCCCCTCTCCCTTGAGGGGACCAGCGCGAGCGCAGGACGCAGCGACGCTGCGGTCTCGACCGCAGGGAGAGATTCGGCGGAGCCGAACAGAGGGTGTCGCGCAGCGACGGGAGAGGGTGATCGCTCCAATCCAAGCGCACTCCGATCCTCAGCCCCCCCCTCTCCCGCCCTTCGGGCACCCTCCCCCACGAGGGGGGAGGGGATTGTTCGCGCGAGCGTTTTCGCAAATTCATTGACGCCCGCGCAAATCATGAGTGAGGCTTGATACACGCGCCCTAGTTCATTCGGATCACTGTGTACATGTACGAGTGTTTGCTTCGGTGTCGGCACGTCGAAAAGCGTGTAACTCGAAGTCGTCATCTCGCCGAGTCGTGCGCCGATACAAAGAACAACGTCGGCGTTCTTGACACGCTCTGCGAGCTTCGGATTGATACCGATGCCCACATCGCCTGCGTAATTTGGATGCGTGTTATCGAACGTATCCTGAAAACGAAACGCGCAACCCACAGGCAAGCCCATCGCTTCCACGTACTCACGAAAGACTTTCGCTGACTCGCGCGACCAGCCGTGTCCCCCGACAATCACGAACGGATTTTTCGCATTCGAAAGCAACTCATGCACGCGCGCAACCTGCTCCACGCTCGGATGCGCGTGCACACTCGTGTATGCACGCACATCCGCCACACTCGCGCTCGCCGAAAGCATGTCTTCGGGTAAAGCAAGCACCACCGGGCCCGGTCGTCCACTCGTCGCGGTCTGAAACGCATGCGCCATGTATTCCGGCACGCGCGCTGCATCGTCAATCTGCGCAACCCATTTCGCCATCGGCCCAAACATGCGGCGATAGTCAATCTCTTGAAACGCTTCGCGTTCGACAAAATCGTTACCGACTTGACCCACGAGCAAAATCATTGGCGATGAATCCTGAAACGCAGTGTGCACACCAATCGCAGCATTGGTTGCTCCCGGTCCGCGCGTGACGAGGCAAACACCAGGTTTCCCGGTTAACTTTGCGTATGCTTCCGCCATGAATGCGGCGCCACCTTCTTGCCGACAAATCACAAACTTGAATTTGTCATTGTGCGAATAAAGTCCGTCGAGTACACCAAGATAGCTCTCGCCCGGAACGCCGAAAGCGGTATCCACACCGTGAACGATCAGTTGATCTGCAATGAGTTGTCCGCCCGTGCGCGTTTGCATGATGGTGAGATTCGAAGTCGTGAAAAACGTAAGCATAGGATAAGCTTTGCGCTCGAATGAACACGACCACCTCCTCCGCCCCGCTCGATGCGGATTCAGCATCGAAATCGTTTAAAACCGACGCGACGACCATCTCTGCGGTGTCGCTTGCGCATGGCACATCGCATTTCTTCCAACTCCTGTTGCCGCCGCTATTTCCGTGGTTCGCAACTGCGTTCGATTTGTCCTTTACGCAACTTGGCACGCTGGCAACGCTTTTCTACGTGACCTCTGCCAGCGGGCAAGCCATTGCCGGATTTTTAGTGGATCGTGTCGGTGCACGCGTGGTCATGTATGGTGCGCTCACGCTCTTCGCACTCGCGGCATTCGTGGGCGCACAGGCAACCGGCTACACAATGCTCGCGCTCGCGGCGATTCTCTCTGGCCTTGGCAATTCGCCATTTCATCCTGTCGATTACTCGATCATTAATTTGCGCGTATCGAATGCGCGCATCGGCCATGCCTACAGTGCGCACGGGTTGAGCGGTACGCTTGGCTACGCAACAGCGACGGCGGCAATGGTGACGCTCGCTGCGCAATTCGGATGGCGCAATGCACTCTACGCCGCATGCGCGTTTGCAATCTTGGTGTTGCTTTGCATGATCTATTTCCGCGACGCTATCGACACACGCGGTGCATTGCGCGAACACCAAGAGAAAACGATTGAGCAACATGGCGAGCAAACCGCACTCGGTTTCTTGAAACTGCCGATCGTGTGGATGTGCTTCGCTTATTTTTTTGTGAGTACATTCGCGAGCGCTGCTATTCAAAATTTCGCGCCGCCCGCGTTGCAATCTCTCGCAAAACTCGAGCTCACGATCGCAGCGACCGCGCTCACGGGTTATTTGATTTTCGCCGCAGTGGGGCAGCTTCTCGGCGGGTTCGTCGTCAGCAAACGCTGGTTTGATCCCGAACATGCCATTGCCCTATCACTCACCTTTTCTGCTGCGATCCTCGCGCTCGCTGGTTCCGGAATTGTCACTGGTATTGCCGCACTCGCTTTCGTGATGATTGCCGGTCTCGGCAGCGGCGTTGCGGGGCCGTCGCGCGACCTATTGGTGAAACGCGCGACGCCACCCGGTGCGACCGGGCGCGTGTACGGCGCGGTGTACTCTGGGCTCGACGCCGGTCTCGCCATCGCCGCGCCTATCTTCGGCTGGTTTATGGATCACGGCATGCCGCGCGTGATCTTTCTCGGTGCCGCATGCGCGATGCTGCTATCGATGGCGATGGGTTTGTTGGTAGGCAAAAATACCAATCGTGCGAGCCAAACGTAATCCGTAACGGTAACGTCACGCAAGTGCGATCGATTGAAAATGAAAAAGCCCTCGCAAGGGCTTTTTTAATGGTTGACGTTGCGTGTTAGCGTCAACGAATCCGACGGCTCCGTTGCGTACCCACGTAATGCAGTTACAGATCTAACAAGGCGAGCGTATGGTCATCATACGCTCGCCTTTACGCTCGCTCGTTACACCGAGCGACGCAGCGCACCGCTAAACATCGATGCGATGCCGAGTAACGACGCCAGTAAGCCAAGCACCCAAGGTGGCGTCGTTGGCACTGCGACCGTCGGTTGCACGTTGGCCGCGAAGCCAACGCCGCTAAGCGCAACCGATGTGATCGCGCCACCCGCGAAATCCACGCTCGCTGTGCGAGTGCCGAGCGCGCTCGGTGCAAACGCGATCGTGACGCTACATTGCGCACTCGCCGCAAGCGTTGCCGCACATGTCGACGAAGCAACCGTGTAGTCGCTACTTGCCGCGCCAC
>JBOFBL010000226.1:0-1164 GCA_051645545.1 Casimicrobium sp.
CCCATGTATGCAGCTTGTCGCCTACGCTGCCACCGCCACCATCGATATCGACGCATTTCGAGTTCGCAAACTTCGGACGCAACTGGCCTTCGGCGGTATAGACAAATTGCTGCGCGTTCGATCCATTACATGTGTAGAGTTTGACGCGCGTACCGTTGTCGCTGTCCATGCCGTCGATATCGACGCATTTATCGGTGGCGTGTAAGGGCCGCATTTGGAAATAGCCCGGTAGCGATCGACGCACGCCGACCAGCGGGAATGTGCCGCCCCAGCTGTCGATTTCGGAGGAGTCACGACCAATCGCGCTCACGCCATGCGCAATCGCAAGGTAGTTGTAAACGTAGCTTCCGTTGCCGTAGACGTGGTCGCCCCAGAGATGAATCAGCTGCTTATGCTGGTGCGCGCGATTAGCGGTGACTTGGTAGTGATCCTGCGATTTCAAATTACTACAGACGAGATGCTGCGACGTCGAATTGTTCATGCCGTCGACACTCTGCCCTGGTACCACTTCGTTCGGATCATTTTCAACATCCGGGCAGAAGAAACCGTACGGCAATTTACGGCCTGCGCGGCTCATGATGTGCTCGATGCCTGCGCCTTGTGTTTGATTGACGGCACCGTAGCGACCGCCCGTGTATGCGATCACCACTTTACCCGCGAGTGTCGAGATTACGGGCCAACCTTTTTCGCTCACCGCTTGCCGCAGCGTCTTCGCGCCACTCGCGTAGCTTGCACCCGTAGCGAATGTGTAGAGTTCATCGGCCGTGTACATGCGCGAACCCAAAATGCTTTTCACTTTGTTATCGAGCAACCACACCTCATCGGCTTTCCAATCGTTGAAATAATCGGACGCTTTGGTTTTCATATCCACATAGACCACGATGGGCCCTTGTCCAGGATTCGCGTCGAGCCACGACACAATATCGCGCAAACAATGCCCGAGCCGATCGGGATCGCCGGAACAGTTCTTGTTGCCAATGTCGCCACCGTCGTGCGCAACGTAGGGGCCGTTGGCATCGTTCTCCCAATCGCCTGAATCAACGATGTCGAGTTCGAGCGAGCGCAAACCGTTCTGCAACCAACTTTTAACCGACGCCCACCGGTTGTAGCTGTTGTGCGGCTGCACCATGTAGGCCTCGTGCAGTTTGTGCCGCGAGGGATCGA
>JBOFBL010000227.1:0-3148 GCA_051645545.1 Casimicrobium sp.
AGCCACTGCAACGCCAACAACGATTCGTTACGGCGTGCGAAGAACGATAAATGAGCGGGGAAACGCGAACCATGAGTCATCCAGAGCCCGGACCGCTCTACAAAAGCGTGCAGCGCGCGCTGATGGAGCAGCTCGCGAGTGGCGAGCTTAAGCCTGGGCAACTCATTCCGTCGGAACGGCAACTCGCGACCGAATTCAATATCTCAATTGGCACCTTGCGCAAGGCGATCGACGATCTCGTCGAACAACGCATTCTCATTCGGCAGCAAGGCAAGGGCACTTACGTCGCAACGCACGATCGCGAGCGACTGCTGTTCTACTTTTTTCACATCGTGCCGCAGGTCGGCTTGAAGAGTTATCCGCTGGTCGAATTCGTGTTTTTTCACAAGGCGCTCGCGAGCGCGGAAGTCGCGAAGCGACTCAACATCGCGCTCGATGCACCGGTGTTTCACATTCGGAATCGCCTCTCGCTTGATGGTGATGCCGTCTCGGTCGACGATTTGTTTCTCGACCAGGCGCGCTTCGCGACGCTCTCCGCTGCGCAGTTCAAAGAGCGCCCGAACACGATTTACAACCTGTATCAAGAAGCCTTCGGCGTCACCGTCGTTAAAACCGAAGAGCGGCTACGCGCCGAATCGGCGAGCGCGGAGCATGCGAAGCTGCTCAAAATTAAAGCGGGCAGCCCGGTGCTCACCATTCGCCGTTCGGCAATCGACATGCGAGGAGAGGTTGCCGAGCTTCGCGTTTCGACGGTCAACACCGAAAAGCACGAGTACTTCGCTGAGCTGCTTTAGGGGAGACGCTTCATAGCGCGCAAAGGCCGCTTTGCGCAGCGTTTTAGTCCGCGACGCCTAAGCGATTTGTTTAGCATTCACCTGCGTTAAAAAAAGAACTGACACGCCTTCGACGATGAAGTCGCGCTGTCGTCAAAGAAACAGGGAAGCTCATGCACTCGAATCAAACTACGTCCACCGTGCGCGCAACGGGCAACGCTGCAATTGCGTGGCTCAAGACAACGGGGCGCATCGCGTCGTTCACTGCGGCACTCGCAAGCGGCCTCTGCGCGAACCTATACGCGCAGACGACGCCCGTACCCGGCAGCCTCGACACCACCTTCAACGGCACCGGCAAGATCACCAATGTGAACATCGGCGCTGACGACAGCGCATGGAAAACTGCGTTGCAAGCCGATGGAAAAATCGTCGTGCTCGGCGAATGCGTAGTCGGTGCAAACAATAATTTCTGTTTTGCACGCTTCAACACGGACGGTTCGCTCGACACGAGCTTCGTTGGGCCAAACGGCACCGGCGCTGGCAAGTTCTCGCTCTCGCTCAGTAGCGGCAGCGACTACGGATTTGCGCTTGCCATTCAATCCGATCAAAAGATCGTCGCCGCAGGCGGTTGCGTCGGCAGCAACGAAGACACCTGCATCGTTCGCCTAAACACCGACGGCTCGCGCGACACGAGCTTTGGCAACAACGGGAAAGTTTCGCTCGCGCTCAGTGCGACGACGGACAAAGCGTACGCGATTGCGATTCAGAGCGATGACAAGATTGTCGTCGGCGGGCCTTGTCAAAACAGCGATGCAGCGCCCAAAACCGAGTTCTGCGTTGCGCGTCTCACGACCGCAGGCGATCTCGATCTTTCATTCGGCGACCAACCGATTTCTCCCGGCCCACGCACCGGCTTTCGGCGCTTCGCGATCACCGGACATTCGGATTCACTCACCGCGCTTCTCATTCAGCCGAACGACGGCCGAATCGTCGTCGTGGGCGAATGCCAGGACGCATCGGGCAACGGGCAATTTTGTGCCGCGCGTCTAAGACCAGCGAACGGCACCCTCGACGACACCTTCGTTGGCCCATCAGGTGCGGGCAACGGTAAGTTCACACTCGACGTCGGTGCAACCGGCATCGGCTATGCGGCACGCCTGCAAGCAGACGGAAAAATTTTGATTACGGGCGGCTGCAAAGAAACGCTCACGAGTTATGAAACGTTCTGCATTGCGCGGCTCAATGCAAACGGTAGTTACGACGCGACGTTCGTCGGACCGCTCGGCGACGGTGCCGGACGCTTTCTCTTGCCCTTCGGTCGTATCAGTGACTTCGCGAACGATGTCAGCGTGCAAGCCGATGGCAAGATTGTGCTCGCCGGCCAATGCGATACGATGATCGCGGCGACGCGTGTACAACTCGCCTGTCTCGCGCGCCTGAATGTCGACGGCACGCTCGATTTCACGTTCGACGGAACGCCGCCCACGGTCGGCAACGGCAAAGTGTTCGCGCCACTCGTAGGTGTCGACGAGAAATTCGAATCGATGGTGATTCAGCCTGACGGCAAAATCGTCGGCGCTGGACGTTGCAAGAACGGGGCAGAATTCGACTTCTGTTTGGCGCGATTCCACGGTAACAGTGTGGCGAGTCAATGCAGTCTCGACATCGATGGCGACGGTACACACACCGCGACCATCGACGGACTCATCGCGACACGCACTATGCTTGGATTCACCAACGATGCCGCGGTTGGCAGTATCGTGTTCCCGGCGAACGCGCAGCGAAAAACGTGGACGGATATTCGCAGCTTCCTCGTTAACCAGTGCGGCATGGCGATTGCGCCGTAGCGCGTTGCGCCACGGCGCAGGAAGACGGCCTTGCGGCCTAGGACGGCGCTACGCTAGGACGCAAAGCTTCACGGCGAGTACCGCTCATTCCGATAGAAGTCTGATGAAACGCTCTAATTTTTGATGAGACGACGGCGCAGCTTTGCGTCGTAGCGACCAGCGGGAGCGTCGTCTTAGGCCTCCGTGCCGTCGTCCTAGCGATCGAAGGTCGCGTCGTCCTTCGCGTGTGCTGGCGTGAGTGCAGCGAACAAGCTATAATCTTCGGCTCTGCTCCACGGCAAGTACGAGTCCCGAACAGTTTCGGCTGGCAAGGACGCGCGAACAACAAACGTCGGGAGTCGGTAAGGCGCTTCGAGTGATCGGAGCAATTTCTGTCCATAGATGAAAGAAGGGATGACCCATGCGTCATTACGAGATCGTCTTTATCGTCCATCCGGACCAAAGCGAACAAGTCCCGACGATGGTTGAGCGTTATCGCTCCCTCGTGACGGGCAAAGCCGGCAAGATCCATCGCCTCGAAGATTGGGG
>JBOFBL010000228.1:0-18275 GCA_051645545.1 Casimicrobium sp.
TCAAACGCGGTGAGCGTCGCCACACGAAGAGCACCGCGAGCGCGATCCATGCGGCAAAGAGCGTGACGTGCGCTCCGCTAATCGAGAGTAAATGCGAGACCGCTGTTGCGTTGAAAAGCGTCCAATCGCTATTCGAAATCGCTTGTTGATCACCGATGGCAAGGGCGACGAGCACACCGGCAAATGGTTTGCCTTCGAGCGCGCGCTGCATGCGCTCTCGTAGGCGCTCGCGCAAGCGCTCGATGCGATCGTTTAGCGTGCCTGCGTTGGCATCGATTCGTTTCACGAGTTCGTCGGCTTGAATGCTACCGGTTGCGCGAAGATTTCGCTCCAGCATCCAGGCTTCAAGATCGAACCCCGCTGGGTTAGCGTAACCATGCGGGCGCTTGAGCCGCACCGTCCAGCGCCATCGTTCGCCCGCATGCAACTCGGGTAATGCTTCGCTTGCGAGTTCTTTGATGCTAGGTTTGTACCAGCCGATTGCGATTCGCTTTGGCACTTGTGCGTCACGCGTCAGCACCTGTTCGACGCGAAATGCAAAACGAATGCTGCGCTCGCTCTTCTGCGGCATCTCGTCGATCACGCCGACGATTTCGATGTCGCGACCTTCCCATTCGCGTGGCAGCTCGTCGCTCATTCGAACGTCTGCGCGCAACCACGCATACGAGCCGCCCAACAAGAGCGCCACGACGCAAACAAGCCACATCGAAGTCTTAGCGCTTCTTCGCAGCAACGCAACCGCAGTGAGCATTGCGAACACCAAAAGCGAAGTGCTTACTGTTCTCGACGGTAACGTGGCAACGAGTTGCGCCGCGAATACT
Source organism: Casimicrobium sp. (assembly GCA_051645545.1). Classification (GTDB taxonomy): domain Bacteria; phylum Pseudomonadota; class Gammaproteobacteria; order Burkholderiales; family Casimicrobiaceae; genus Casimicrobium. The sequence goes on from JBOFBL010000228.1 coordinate 822, forward strand.
CCAACAGCGGCAGCGAGCAAGGCGAGCTCAGTGCGCCACGTTTGCGCGAGAAGCTTCATGATCGCGGCAACGAAACGGTCGCTACACCGGCGCTTTCCAATGCCCCGATTTGCCACCCAGTTTTTCGAGGAGCTTCACATCGGTAATCTGCATGCCGCGATCAACGGCTTTGCACATGTCGTAGATTGTGAGCAGCCCCACGCTCGCAGCGGTGAGTGCCTCCATTTCGACGCCCGTGCGCCCGACAGTCTCGGCAGTGACTTCGATGTGCACTGCGTTCGTCTTCGCGTCAATTGCAAATTCCACGGCCACTTTGGTCAGCGGAATCGGATGCGCGAGCGGAATCAAATCGGCGCACCGTTTTGCGCCCTGGATCGCCGCTAGTCTAGCGATACCGAGAACATCGCCTTTTTTGTGAGTTCCGGCTTCGATAAGTTCACGCGTGGCCGCTTGCATGCGAATGGTTCCGCTGGCGCGCGCGACGCGATGGGTTTCGGCTTTCGCGCCCACGTCGACCATGTGCGCTTGACCGCTTGCGTCGAAGTGGGTGAGACTGGAGCTTGATTGATTCATGGCCGAAGCGCGCTTTACGTGAACCCGCAGGAACTGTTTGCCGAAATCGGCTATCTTAGCAATATGGTTTCGCTTCGATTTTCCGGGTCTCGCCGCGCAATTGCGCTGGCGGTGATCGCTGGTTTGCTCCAATCCTCGTCCTCGAACCTGCTCGCACAGGCGCGATTGCCGGAATTGGGCGATAGCTCTGGGGCGCTGGTAAGTTCTGCGCAAGAGCGGCGGTTGGGCTCGGAGGCGATGCGCGAATTACGCGCCGTTGGTGCCGTGCTCAACGATCCTGAGGTCAACGCCTATTTGAATGAACTCGGCAAGCGCGTGTTGTCGGCGAATCCGGAGATTCGCGAGCGCTTCGAGTTTTTTGCGGTGGGCGACAATTCGGTGAACGCGTTTGCGATGCCGGGCGGCTATATCGGCGTCAATATGGGGCTCGTGCTGCTCACGCAAACCGAGAGCGAACTGGCCAGCGTGCTCGCGCACGAGATCGCGCACGTGACGCAAAAGCATTACGCGCGACAGCTCGACGATCAGCGAAAGAATTCCTGGATGTCCATTGCCGGGCTCGCTGCTGCGATTTTGGCGGCACGATCGGGCAATGGCGACGCGGTACAGGGCGCGATCCTTGGCTCGCAGGCAGCAGCGGCGCAAAGCTATTTGAATTTTTCGCGCGATAACGAACGCGAGGCTGATCGCATTGGTTTTCAATATTTAACGCGGGCGGGCTTCGATGGCGGCGCCGCTGCAACGTTTATGGAACGATTGCAGCGCTCGACCTCGCTCAATGACTCCGGAAGTGTTCCTGGCTATTTGCGTACCCACCCGATGACCATCGAACGGGTCGGCGAGGCGCGCGCGCTGTCAACCAGCGCTGCACCGCGATTGGCCAAAGAAAGCGGCGACTATCACTATGTTCGCGCCTTGTTGCGAAGCTATGTGGGCGAAGGTAGCGAAGCCGTGAAACATTTCGAATCGGTGATCGCCGATCGCAAATTCGCGAGCGAGGCGGTGGCGCGCTATGGACTTGCGGCGTCGCTCTTGCGCACGCGCGACTTCAAGCGGGCAAAGATTGAGCTCGCAACGCTTAAGTCAAAGGGGATCGATCATCCAATGCACGAGGCGCTGATGGGGCAGCTCTACCTGCAAAGCGACGATGTCGAATCGGCTGTTCGGCACCTCGAAGGCGCGTTTCAGCGCTACCCGCAACACATGCAACTTGCATACGATCTACCCGAAGCGCTAATTCGTGCAAAAAACCCGAAGCGGGCGCTCACCTTGCTTGAAACGACGCTTTCCAGACATTCTGGTGATGTGCAATTGCTTTCACTGGCCGCGCGAGCGAGCGCTGACTTGGGGCTCAAACTCAAACAGCATCGCTACTTGGGTGAGCAGTATTACCACCAGGGCGCGCTCAAAGCCGCGCTCGATCAATTCGAACTCGCGTCAAAAGCAAGCGATGGTAATTACTACGATGCGAGTTTCGTCGAAGCGCGAGCCCGTGAAGTCAAGCGCGAAATTGCACTCGCAGACTCGCGTCGCTGATACTCTAGCAATTCGATTGAACGTCCATATAAACTGGGCGTAAACCGCATTTAATCCTATTTTCGATAAATAGACATTATTCCGTCATCGCCCAATTAAATTGGGCGATAGGCGATGAAGCCGAAGACTATTTCGGGTAAAAAAAACCCGCCACAATTAGGCGGGTTAGTCCCAAAACGCCTGATAAGACCGGAGGTGTATCGAGGGGTGGCGTAGTGGGTACATGAGGCGGGTAAACACTAGGTAAATCGCTTCATGCAGGAAGGATAGTAGGCATATTCCATTGTCATGTCAAGCGATTCGAACAGCAAACTGTCACAAATCAGAAATGTCAGCGGGGTTTCCTTGCGACAAGACGAAAAAAAGCCCACACAAGGCGGGCTTTGGAGCGATGGCGAAGCCTTGATAGGCTTCATGGCACGCTCTGAGTTACATGAGCATTCGTCAGTGACGCGCCGCAGCTTGCCTCATTCGTCTGAAGCGCGCCGCGACGTTTGACCGCACTCGCCACATGCGCGGGGCGCCAGTTTCGTTTACGAAACTCACACACCGCCCATGCGTTGCGTACGGTTAATGAGTTGACTCTTCACGATCGACTTTTGTTCCGTAGTGAGTAACCCTAAGAACTTGGCCCATTCGTTGAGCGCTGCCTTGCGCTGAACGGCATTCGCTTCTTTCACGCTCTCGCGCTGCAGCAACAGGTTTGCGAGATCGGGATCGGCCTTTTGAAGCTCGGCCTGCGCCATCGTGCGTGCGTTCACGCGCGCGCTACGGCCGGCTTCCATTGCGGCTTTGGTGGCCTCGCGCGCGGTATTGAATTGCGCCTCTTGCGTTGCATTCAAATTGAGTTTCGATTTGAGCATTTCCATGCGCTGCGCGAAATGGGCTTCGCCTTGCCCTGCGTGCATTTTGTGGGCACGCACGCCATCCATCGCGCCGGGCGCGGGCTGCGCAAATGCGAGTGCCGATCCAATGGCGAGTGAAGCGACCAACGCGGCGCGCGAAAATTTACTTGAGAAACGGGTTTGCATGAGTGTGTCTCCGGTGAGTCTTAAAGAGAAGTGACAGTGCTTCGATTGAGATTGTGCGGACGAATTCGCTTTTGCATTGATCCACGTTGTAAACGCTTGTAACAGGCGTCTTGTTCGTCGCATTGCTCTGCTATCGTTGTGGCGAAACAACTGCTTTCAAGCCATGCAACACATTTTGGTGATCGATGACGATCAACGACTGCGCGAATTGCTACAGCAATTTCTAGCGCAAAACGGATTTCGTGTGACAACGCTCGCCGATTCGCGCGAATTGTCAAAAACGCTCGATCGCGATCCACCGCATTTGATCGTGCTCGACTGGATGATGCCCATCGAATCGGGCTTGAGCGTCTGTCAACGATTGCGTGCCGGCGGCGATGCAACCCCAATCATCATGCTGACAGCGAAGGGCGAAGACGACGAGCGCATTGAGGGGCTTGATGCCGGTGCTGACGATTACTTGCCGAAGCCGTTCAATCCGCGCGAACTCGTCTCGCGCATTCAAGCAGTGCTGCGTCGTACGGCACAAATTGCACCAGGTGCCCCCGTGGCTACTGACGCTGCGATTGCCTTTGGCGATTGCGAAGTCAATCTTGCCGTGCGCACGCTCACCCGCGCGGGCGTTGCGCAGGAGCTCACTACGAGCGAATTCGCGATGCTTAAAGTGTTCGTGACGCATCCGCACGAACCACTATCGCGCGAACGTTTGTCGATGCTTGCGCGCGGCAAGGAGCATGAAGTGTTTGACCGCGCCATCGATGTACAAGTGTCGCGACTGCGTAAACTGGTCGAGTCCGATCCGACAAAACCGCGTTATATCCAAACCGTGTGGGGACGTGGCTATGTGTTCGTGCCGGATGTTGTTGCGAACGATGTCTAATTCATCCCGTTTCTGTAGGAGCGGCTCTGCCGCGATGAATGTCTGCGTTCCAAATCCGTGTCAAAGCAATGCAATTCGGATGCGTGCGGGTCGCGGCAGAGCCGCTCCTACAGTTTGACTTGATCCTGTGTACTTCTTTCCCAAAAGCCTCTTCGCACGCCTCACGCTGCTACTCATCGCAGCAGTCGTAGTTGCGGTTGTCTCGTTCGGTTTTCTGTTTCGACAAGATCGCGCCACACTCGTCGAACGTAACTTCACCGATGCGAAAGTGCAGCAAATCGAAGCGCTGCGCGAAGCGCTTCTAAAGCTGCCCGATGATCGTGGGCAGACGGTGCAGCCGCTCGCCCGCGAATTCAAAGTGATCTTCGTGCCTTACGATCGTCGCCCGGAAATTGGGCAGGTGCCTGGGCCCGCGTTTCGTCGCATCGTTGCGCGGCTGCAAGAGCAAATCGGTCGCGATACTGAAATTCGCTGGGGCATGCGACTCGATCAAGCAATCGTCTGGATTCGCATGCAGGTGACCGCCGACAAAACCAAATTCGTGTGGGCGGGTTTTCCGCTGAAGAACGTCGATGAAGTTGAAGCGCTGCCCTCGCGATTGGCGATGGCACTCGGCGGCGTACTCTTTGCATTGCTCGCGGTTGCGTTTTGGTTTGCGCGACGACTGACGCGACCGCTATCGGAGCTCTCAAACGCGGTCGCAGTGGTCGCTGAAGGCAAACACCCCACGCCCTTGCCCGAAGACGGCCCCAGCGAAATCGCACAAGTCGCGAAGAACATCAACAAGATGGCGACCAACTTAGCGCAGCTCGAAACCGATCGCAAGACGATGCTCGCAGGCATCTCGCACGACATTCGCACGCCGCTCACGCGCCTTCGTCTCGCGAGCGAAATTTCGGTAAACGATGCGAAACAGCGCAGCGACATGATCGCCGACATCAACGAAATCGATCGCATCGTGAATCAGTTTCTCGATTTCGCGCGCGGCGAGCCAAGCGATGCACCGGTACGCATGCGCGTAGGCGAGGCGATCACGCACGTGTTCGCGCGCGCGCATACGGGCGGGCACGAGATCGCACGCATTCGCGAAGACGCCGCCATCGACGCGCTCGAAATCGATGTCTATCCCGCCGCCTTCGAGCGCATCTTCGCGAACTTGATTGAGAACGCGCATCGCTATGGCAAACCGCCAATCGAACTCTCCGTCGTACGCGACGGCAACATGATCGACATCAACGTGATCGATCAAGGCGAAGGCGTTGCAGCAGAAGAGGCCGAGCGCCTCAAACAACCCTTCGTGCGCGGCGACACAGCGCGCGGCGGCACAATGGGTGCGGGTTTAGGGCTCGCCATCGTTGAACGTCTTGTGAAATGGCACAAAGGACATTTCGACATTGCTCGTCGCGCGGGTGGCGGCAACGTCGCGCGGGTGAGATTGCCTCTTCATTAAAGCAACGCCGCGCTTCAAGTCACGACGTTCGCCCAATAAGTCGGCGAATGCATCTTCGTCATCTGTGTTTGGCGTTGCAGATTTGCGGAGCCGTATCTCATTAATTAATGAACGAAAACTCGTGACACGTACATTCATCAAATGAACGAAAGCTACGAGTAAAAAACTATGAATCAACCTTATATGCTATCGCCTGAATTTATTGGGCGTACGTTATTTTTTGGTGTATTTTCGAAAAAGCACTTTTTTTATCTGATCGCCCAGTTAATTAGTGCGATGGCCTTTGCTGCCAATAGCTTTGCCACGCCCGGTCAACCCGGCACGCTGGATGCCACCTGGGGCGCGCTTAGTCCGTCTGGGGCTGGGAAGGTGATTACCTCTCTTGAGAACGGGACCGACTCAGCCAACGCTATCGCCGTGCAACCCGACGGCAAGGTGCTAGTTGCAGGCTTTTGCCGCAGCAGCACTAACTTTGACCCTCCCCTCCAGCCCGGCGACATCTGCGCGGTACGCTACAACGCGAATGGCACGCTCGACACCACCTGGAACGACACCGGCAAAGTTATCACCCCCGGCAACGCACGGGACACCGACGCAGCTCAAGCTATTGCGCTGCAACCCGACGGTAAGGTGCTGCTTGCAGGGTATTGCGGCCTCAGTTTCTGCGCGCTGCGCTACAACAATAACGGTACGCTGGATACCACCTGGAACGACACCGGAGTTGTTATCACGCCAATCGGCATACGGGATCGAGCCAACGCCATTGCGCTGCAACCCGACGGCAAGGTGTTGCTCGCGGGGTATTGCTTAAATGGCACCAACCCTGCGGGCGGCAGCAACACAAATTTCTGCACGGTACGCTACAACGTCAACGGCACGCTCGACACCGCATGGAACGGCACCGGTACGCTCATCGCTGTCACCACAGACTACCAAGAGGCCAACGCCATGGCCCTCCAGCCCGACGGCAAGGTGTTGCTCGCCGGGTCTTGCGTTGGCGCTACCAACAGCGGTTTCTGTGCGCTTCGCTACAACACCGATGGCACCCTCGACACCAGCTGGAACGGCACTGGCACCGTCACCACCCCGATCGGCGAGGAGGGGGCGGGCAACCGTGCCTACGCTATCGCCTTGCAGCCTGACGGCAAGGTGGTGCTCGCAGGGCAGTGCTACAGCAACTTCGCCACCGCCAGTGCTTTCTGCGCGCTGCGCTACAACGCCGATGGCACCCTCGACACCAGCTGGAACGGCACTGGCACCGTCATCACGCCGATCAACGGGGATGGCAACAATGCCTTCGGGTACGCTATCGCCCTTCAGCCCGACGGCAAGGTGTTGCTCTCGGGGGGGTGCGGACAGGGCACCAACAGTCGTTTCTGCGCACTGCGCTACAACGCAAATGGCACCGTTGACACCAGCTGGAACGGCACCGGTAGCGTCATCACCGCTGTCGGACAGGCAGGAGGCGCTTGGGCCATCGCATTGCAACCCGACGGTAAGGTGCTGCTTGCAGGGGGTTGCTTGAACGGCGTAGGGCCTGGCGGCTTCGGCGCCAACACCGACTTCTGCATCGCACGCTACGACGGCGGGCCGTTTGCCTACAAAGCATGTTCGCTGGATATCGATGGCGACAATCGCACGGTTGCGACGATCGACGGTTTGATTTCCACACGCGTGATGCTCGGCATGACCGATGCATCGGTGATCAATGGCATCGACTTCGCGCCACACGCCACACGTACGACCTGGCCCGCGATTCGTGAATATTTGATTACACAGTGCGGGATGCAGCTTCTCTAGCGAATCCAACAGGGTAGGCGTACAGACTTGCCCTTGTTTGCGCGCTCAAAATGGATGCAAGTCAACAAAAGCAAGGTTTGATCGCACGAAGTAAGGAAGGTGTAAGCTAAAATTTTGGGCAACAGTGTTCTAAGTTAAGTTGTTTTATGGGGCAATCGTGGTTTTTTACTTCTCTCTCGAAAAAACGCTTTTTCTTACTGATCACCCACTATTTTTTTACGATTTTTCTTATAGCCAGCGCAGGGGCGAATCCCATCCCAGCGGGTACGCTTGATCCGAGCTGGGCAGCGGCGAGCCCAATCGGTGCAGGCAAAGCGATCACGCCCATCGGCACAGGTTACGACCGCGCTCAGGCGATAGTGCGGCAACCCGACGGCAAAGTGCTGGTCGCGGGCTACTGCAAAAACGACGTTACACCAGGGAGTATCTCTGTCAACGAAGATTTCTGCGCTCTCCGCTACAACGAGAACGGCACGTTGGACACCACGTGGAACGGTACCGGTACCGTGATGACGCAGGTCAGCCCACCCGCCCTGCCATCTAACAAAGCGAGCAACCGCGCTTATGCCATTGCGCTACAACCCGACGGCAAGGTATTGCTCGCGGGCGAGTGCGGAAACGCGATCATTACAACGTCCGCCATCTGCACAGTTCGCTACAACACCGACGGCACGCTCGACACGACGTGGAACGGCACTGGAAAGCTCGTTACGAGCGTTGGCAACGTCAATCGCGACTCCGCATCTGCCATTGCATTGCAAGCCGACGGCAAAGTGTTGGTTGCCGGGTTTTGCTTGGTTTCAGTCATCACCCAAGGCGGTATCTGCACAGTGCGCTACAACACGAACGGCACGCTTGATACGTCTTGGAACGGCACCGGTGCGGTGATCACCCAAGTGAGCGTTGACTACACAGGGGTACCGTCAGGTGCGGATTTAGCCAACATGATTGCGGTGCAACCTGATGGCAAGGTCGTGGTTGGCGGGATTTGCAACCGGAGCTTTTGTGCCGTGCGCTACAACGCCAACGGCACACTCGATACCACTTGGAACGGCACTGGCAAGCAACTCACGCCTGTTACCACCAATCCTCAAAATGCGCGCGAGGATTACGCATATGCGATGGCGCTGCAGCCCGACGGTAAGGTGCTGCTCGCGGGTGGCTGCCGAAACCTTTCCGACCAATTTTGCACCGTGCGGTACAACGCTGACGGCACGCTCGATACGAATTGGAATGGCACTGGCAAACTGCTCACCCGTGTCAGCCGCGGTCGGACGGACATTGCCTACGCGATCGCCCTACAACCCGATGGCAAAGTGCTCCTTGCAGGCGTTTGCTCTGGCCCTGATTTCTGCGCGGTGCGCTACACCCCGACCGGTGGCCTCGACACGAGCGGATTTGGCATCGGCCGAGTCATGACGTCTGTCGGCGCAAGTAATAGTCAAGCCAATGCCATCGCGCTGCAACCCGATGGCAAGTTGATACTCGCCGGTGTCTGTCAGTCCGCTGCGGGTGGTTCTGACAAAGAAGACTTCTGCGCCATTCGCTACAACGTTGGGCCGTTTGGCTATAAAGCGTGTTCGCTTGATATCGATGGTGACACTGCAATTCGGTTCACAACCGATGGCCTGCTCATATCCCGCTACATGAGCCCAAATGTGAACGTTGGAAATCTTGCGGGTGGCATCACCTTACCAAGTAATGCGACGCGCACCAACGCTGTTTTACTCAACAACTTTCTCGACGCCAGCAACCTCGATTTCGACGGCGACGGCTTTTGGGAGCCAACGACCGATGGCTTGATTTTGTTGCGCGCGATGCTCGGATTCAAAGACGGCGCAGTTACTCAAGATATCCCGTTTTCGATACACGCAACGCGCACGGATTGGACCGCGATTCGCGGGCATTTGGTTACGCAGTGCGGGATGCAGATTCCGTGATCGAGGACGTCACGCTACAAGTGATGAAAAGAGATTTATTCGTCTGGACAACACGCGACAACGCATCCCAGCATTGACTGTGATCGCCCAATATTATTGGGCGATAAAGTGTTTTCTTGTAATTATTGATAGCCAATGTTTCTTCTTTTACTTCCCAACAAATTGGGGCAATTATCAAAGAAGCTAGCAATCAATTTTTGAGGACGCGTGCAGTGCGCTGAGGTCGCGCCTCATACCGGTGAAGCCGCCCTCTCTCCCTAGCGCGCTCCAGCGAGAGGAGAGGGGAAGCTAAACGAATCCAAGTGACGCGTACTTCCCACCCAGCACCGATTCCACTGTTGCGCTTGGCAGATTCCACCAGTCGCGCAAGACGCTTGCATAGAGTGAGCGATAGTCTGCGGTGTGAATGAAATTGTTGTCACCCGAGAGATTGGTGAGCGATTGATATTCGCCTTTGAGTCCACCTTTCACGTTGCCGCCGAACGCGAATTGCACGTTCGCGGTGCCGTGATCGGTGCCGTTGCTTGCATTCTCTTTCGCGCGACGACCGAATTCGCAATAGGTGACGACGAGCGTGTCTTTCCAGCGACCGAGTTCTTCACTCGCTTGTTTGATCGCGACGATGCTTTCGGCAAGTTGTTTGAGCAGGTTTTGATGTGTTCCGAGTTGTCCGCCGTGGGTGTCGAACGAACCTAAGCTCACATGCACTGCCGCCACACCTTGCGATGCCGACACAACTTGCATCGCGGTTTTGACTTGCTGGCCGAGCGTGTGATTCGGGAAATCGGTTTTCCAGTCGGTCTTCGGTTTCAACTGCGACGAGGCGAATTGCGCGTCGCCTTCGACGCGCAAAATGTGTTGCAGGGCTTTGTTGTACGCGCGACCATGCGGATCGGCAAGCTTCGCCTGTCGCAAGAAGGCATCGGTCGATGCAATCGACACCGCACGTTTTGCATTGGTGAGCGGCCCAAGATCGCCGCCACCAATCGCAACACCATCGGCCAGGAACGCTTTCGGCGGCGCAACCTGCGAGAAGGCGCGCGCGAGCCAGCCTTCACTCAAATATTCATTCGATTTCGATGCGGTGTCCCAAATTTCGATCGAACGGAAGTGCGAAAGATTCGGCTGCGGATAACCAAGCCCCATCATCGCCGCCATCTCACCGGATTTCCAGAGCGGCATGAGCGGCTCAAGCGCGGGATGCAAACCAAAGCGATCGGAGAGCAGTAACACCTGATCACGTTTGATCTGAACGGTCGGACGCAATGTTGCGTACGCGGGATCGGCGTAGGGCACGAGCGTGTTCAAGCCATCGTTAGCGCCTTTGAGCTCGACAAGTACGAGCAGTTTTTTGTACGCGGCGTTGCCCGGCGAGGCGATTTGTGCAAACGCAGGCGGCAGCGCCATCGTACTGACCGTCGCACCGAGTGCGGAGAGAAATTCACGGCGTTTCATAATCGTTCTCACTTCAACTGATACATCGGGTCGAGCGCGATCGTGCGCAAGCCCGCAAGGTTGTACTTAAGCTCTTTGGCTTGCACGGGCGGGCCCGCGAGCAAGGTCTTCCACAGCATGTCGGCATCGGATTGGTTTGGGTATTGCATAAACCAGCGCGTCGCGTCGAAGTGGTACTGGCCTTTCATCTGATTGTTGACACCAAGCACCACGGCGCCGGCTTTGCCACCGCTCATCATGCCTTCGCCCGCACCTGTAGCGCCTGCGCTCGCGAGCCGTAACTGCGCACGCTGACGACCTTGGCCCACCATATCGCGATCCATGAGTGACGCAACTGCGCCGCTCAATTCCGGAGTGCCCATCTCGTCATTGCGGAACAAGCGATTCAAAAAACTCTTGCGCGCGAGCAAGGTGGTCGTGTTGAGCCACGCTTCGCCACCGGGCCAGCCTCTCACATTGGGCGGGCCAAACAAATCTTGTCCGAGCTGGCGCATGATGACGGCGAACGGCGCCGGGTCTTCCACTTCAAAGCGGAATTGACGCAACGAGCCGACCACCAATTCCACAGGCGATTTCACCAGCACCGCACGATGATTCGGCGCCCAGAAATCGTTCGACAGCAAAAGCGCGCGGAGCACCGGTTTGATCTCGTAATTGCTGTCGCGGAATTCTTTGGCAATGCGTTTGACTTCGGCCTGGTTGATTTCCGGCGCGACGAATTCAAGCCAGAGTTTGCCAACGATGAATTCAGCAGTCTTTTCATGTTTGAGCAACAAAGTGACTACGTCATCGCCATTGAATTTGCCGCGATTACCAAAGATCACTTTTTCGCCATCATCATGCTGCGCGCGACGGAAGCGAAATTCGCCCGCATCGACGTCAATCGACCAACCGCTAAACGCGCGCGCGACTTCCTTGATGTCTTGTTCGCTGTAGTTGCCTTCGCCGAGCGTGAAAAGCTCCATCACTTCCCGTGCGAAGTTTTCATTCGGCATACCTTTGCGATTTTGCGAACCATCGAGATAGATCAGCATGGCCGGATCTTTCGACACGTCGCGCAACATCGCGCCGAAATTGCCAAGCGCGTATTTGCGCAACATCACGTTTTGCCGATACATGAGTGTGGCGATGCGCACCTTTTGCTGCGCGGTCGCAAAATGGTTGTGCCAGAACAGCGTCATCTTCTCGGTAAGGGGCGACGGGGTGGAGAGCATCTCTGCCGTCCACCACGCACGCAGTTCGAGCGCGCGCTCAACCTGTTCGCGACGCTGAATTTTTTGTCGCTCTTCCTGCGTCATGTCGGGGCGAAACCCGCGATCGTAGGTCTTGGTCCACTCGGGCGCGGGATAGCTTGCGTGCGGTCGCGTCTCTGCCAGCAAACGATCAACCGCTTTCGCACGCGAGAGCTTTGCGTAGTCCGCAATTTCGCTCGGCTGCGCCGCAAAGCTTGTACGGCCAAGCAAATGGCGCGCGTCTTCGAAGCCCATGGCTTTGTTGTCGCTTGCTTGCGCGTGCGCGTTTGGCACGTTCGCAATGATGATCGCCCAAGCGACGATCGCGCCAATCACCCACAGCACATAGCGAATAAAAGCTGAGGTGGCCGGATTGATTCTTTGCATGGATAACCTCTACGTCTTCAATGTAAGCAACGCCTCGCCGAGATAGCGACGAGGCACAGCGAGCGCGTTTGGCGCCTTATGCGGCTTTACGCACGTTGTGTTTCTTCTTGTAAATGTGACGGCTTGCGGCCTTTTGATCGCGGCGCAGCTCTGCGCGTTCCGCTGCCGTGACTTTACCGTCGGCTTTGAATGCGCGCTTTTCTGCGCGAATGCCTTTTTGCTCGACGCGCAAGGCGGTCGCCTCTTTCTTGGTGAGCTCGCCGCTCGCGACGCCTTGTTGAATGCGATGCGCCTGATTCTCTTGCGAATTGGTGACGCCCGGCGTTGCCGTTTGTGCGAACACAGCGCTACCAGTTGCAATAAAGAAAGAAAGGAGGAGGGGCTTGCTGAATTTCATAGTGATGTCCTTGGGTTGAAGCATGGGATGTCGGGGGAGAGAGTGCCCCATGCTTCAACAACGCGATGCTCCTCCAAAGCGCACACCTAGTTCAACATACGGTTTGTAAGTCTTTGTTAACGCTTATCGCCCTCGCGATGGCGCTCATCGCCGGTGACATGATCGAATTTCGCATTGCGCAATAACTGTCGCGATCAAGCGACAGTCGTTTTGCAACAAATTCAACGAGTTACGTATTTCGTTGAACCAGGCGTCGCGCGCGCACGACAAAACAGCAGGTGTTTTCATTCGAAACACACTAATTTCCCGGTTTTTGTCACGGCCTTGTCGCATAACTCTTTGAAAATGCGTCTGTATTTAAGGCTGGCATGGAAGCCGCTTTATGGTCATCGTCACAGTGAGGTAGTTATGGATATGTTTTTTCCCAATTCCGTTGAGTTCGCTCAACACCAAGTTCAGCAGCCCATTGGTCCCGCATCCGGCGCTTTAGCCGACGACGGCGAGAACAAAGCGCTTCGCGAACTTGCAGCACTTGGTGATCGCGTATCCGCAGCACGCCTTGTTGCTTGACCACGTAGGGGTGTTTTCCTCCCCCGGTCACCCCTACGTGTTTCTCTCGTGATCCCCCTGACCCGCTTCGGCGGGTCTTTTTTTTGCGCCGCTTCGGCGGGTCTTTTTTTATCTGCCGCTTCGGCGGGGCATTTTTTGTCGCCACTTCGCTAGCGGATATTTTTTGACGCAGATTACGCAGATTTTGCGCGGATTCACACTGATTTCTTTGGGTCATTACGCACACAAACACTCTGTAAAAAAATCTGCGTAAATCAACTTTTGTAATCTGCGAAATCTGCGTCAAAAAAACTGTCATTCACTCTGCGCATTGGTGCTTTGGACTTATTCAGCGTTTCCTTACGTTTTTTACGTTTTATTCGCGCACATGCTTCTCAAAAAACTTCCACACCATCTCGGATGCATTCGGCCCTTTCGCGTCGTTAAACGCAAACTCGGCGTCGCCCCCGCTCCATGCATGCGCGAGTCCGTGAATGCGTATCCCGCGCACGACAGCGCGATTAGCGCGCTCTAGATCGGTCTGCACATAGCCACGCGCGTCGTCCGTTGCGTCCACAGTTTTGGTTACGTGCTTAAGCTCTTTGGTATCGGGCTCACGCTCGAAGAGCGTTTCCCAGGTTTTCACTAGTGCGGTGCCGTTGCGCTCATGCACGCGCGTGTCTTCGTCGCCGTGCAGCACAATGATGGGCGGCGGTGTGACCGAATGATTCGTCCAATACGTTTGTGCGAGCGCTTCGCGATCAACACGAACGCCACGCTTCATCGCGAGCACGGCGCTCGCTACCGACGGCGATGCGAGCGGCGGCAATCCGGAATGCATGGCAACGGCTGCAATCTGTTCGGGGTAGTGAAACGCAAGTAAGCCCGCAAGGGCTGCGCCTGAGGAGAGCCCGGCAACGTACACGCGCGACGCATCGCATTTCGTGTGCTCGAACGCGATGTCGATCATCTCGCGCAGGATTGCGCATTCGCCTTTGCCGTTCGCGGTGTTCGTATCAAACCAATTCCAGCAGCGTCGCATATTGGCGAAGCTCGTCTGTTCAGGATAGAGCACTGCGAAGTTTTCGCGATCGGCGATTTCGTTCATTCGTGTGCCGTGTTCGAAATCATCCGCGCTTTGGCGACAGCCGTGGATCATCACCACCAGCGGCAATTTTTCACGGCGCAAATGTTCGGGCACGTAGAGGCGATAGTGACGCTCGGGTCGCAGCAGAAGCCACGGCGAAACCATGCCTTCTGCGGAAAAGGCAACGCCTTCATGAACGAGCGCGCGCTGCGTGGCGCGACGTTCGCGCGTTTTTTCTCGGGTGAGCGCTTTCGCCTGCGCGGCGTTGAGCGCATTTAAGCGGATGCGGAAGCGCGAGAGACGATCGTTAGTGACGCGCGTTTGCACGCGCACATGAGTACGTGAGGTTTTCAGCAAAGGCTCCTGGAGCGTTTCAAAAAGAGACGCAGGTTATCTATTGGCTCATTCTATTATTACCCAATTTAAATGGGGCATTGTTAATTTTTTTGCTACTATTGATTGAAGTTAAATTAACATTTATTGCCCAATTAAATTGGGCGAATAGTAAAAATGTTGGTTACGAGTTTTCTTCACGAAAAGGCGCTGCGCTTTAGTCACGCCGCAACCACCCCGTGAGCGAAAAACGGTCTCGTGTAGCGGCGAGCACTTCGTGCGGGAACCGCTCGCTTCTAAAAGCAACCATCGTTCCTGCCCGCGGCGACACACGATATAGCAGCGTCAGCGTTTCGTCATATATGGCCAATTCACCGCCCGCATCGAGCGGCCACGCCTCATTTAAATAGAACACGAGAGAAATTGTGCGCGCGTTGTCATCGGCAAAACGATCGCGATGCACGCGATAAAACGCACCGGCTTCGTAGTGCGCGAAGTGCAACTCAGCGCGTTTTGCACCGAGAAAGAGCGACGCATTGAGCGCTTCGCGCAATTCATTCACTCGCAACGTCGCCTCGCGCTCGCTTGAATCGGTTGGATGCTCGTCGAGCCACAAGGTTCGATCGCGACGAATATCTTCGATGCGCGAAGATTGCGACGCACGCCCCACACGCGCATCCGCGAGTGCGCCCGACACATGCAATGTATGCGCGCGCCGGTAAAGCCGCGCGGTCAATTCGTCGCCAAAAATTGAAGCGCCTATGTAGACGCCGGTATCAACCAGCGCATCGACGATGTTTTCGAAACTTGCAATCATCAAACGATTCTAGAATCGGACGAAAACAACGGATGTAATACAAAAGGAGTAGGCGAGATGCGAGTAGTCATCACCGGCGGCGCTGGATTTTTGGGCAAATTGCTCGCGCAAAAAATTCTCGCAAAGGGCTCACTCACGAATTCAAGCGGCCAATCGCGCGCAATTTCCGAAGTGGTGCTCGTCGATCTCGCCCCCGCGTCGGGCGAAGCGTGGCTCAACGATCCGCGCGTGAAGCAATTCGATGGTGACATCAACGATGCCAAACTGCTTGCCGAAGCGCTCACACCGAACACCGGCAGCGTGTTTCATCTCGCCGCCGTGGTAAGTGGTCAAGCCGAGGCCGACTTCGACATCGGCATGAAAGTCAACGTCGATGCGACACGTACCTTACTCGAGCTCTGTCGCAAATTGCCCGCGCCACCGAAGTTTTTGTTTACAAGTTCATGCGCCGTATTCGGCGGCGATCTGCCCGATGTATTGCCCGACGATCATCTGCCGAAACCGCAAGGCTCCTACGGCATTCAAAAGTTTATTGGCGAACAACTGGTCTCCGACATGTCGCGTCGCGGCATGATCGACGGTCGCTCGGTGCGCTTGCCGACGATCACCGTGCGACCCGGCAAACCGAACAAAGCCGCGTCGAGTTTTGCAAGCGGGATCATTCGCGAACCGCTCGCGGGCGTATCAGCGGTGTGTCCAACGAGTCCGGAGACAAAAGTGTGGCTTATGTCGCCCGATCGCGTGATTGACAACATCATGATTGCACATGAAGCGCCCGCGAGTGTTTTCAAGTTCAACCGCACAGTGACGCTGCCCGGCATCACGGTCACGGTGCGCGAGATGGTGGAGAGTTTGCGTCGTGTTGCAGGCGATGCAGTGGCTTCACGCATTACATGGACGCTTGATCCGACGATTGACCGACTCGTAACCTCGTGGCCGAAGTCTTGCGCCGCAGATTTCGCGAAAAGCATCGGCATGACAGCGGATGCGAACTTCGACAACATCATTCGCGGCTATCAAGCCTACATGGCGCAAGCACGATGACCGAAACCGCAGCCACCTCGCTTCGTCTGCCGAAAGACGCGAACCGTCGTCGCATTTTTTTAATGCGGCACGGCAGCGTTGACTATTTCGACGACGAAGGAAAACCGGTGCGCCCCGACACCGTATCGCTCTCGGGACTCGGGCAGATGCAGGCGATTGCAGCGGGCGACGAATTCGCAAAGTTGCGACTCAAATTCGATCGTGTGCTCGTAAGTGGACTGCTTCGAACGAGCGAAACGGCGATGCATGTGCTGCGTCAGTTGCCGCACGCGCCGCGCATCGAAATCAATAAGGATTGGGATGAGATTCAAAGCGGCAAGCTCTCCGAGATTCCACCCGATCAAGTGGAAAAAGCATTTCTAGAGGTGTTCTCTGCGAAGAACGATGTCAATTCGCGTTTTTTAGGTGGCGAATCGGTCGGGAAATTTCTGGGGCGAATCATTCCACCCATGGATGCGCTACGCGCTGATCCATCGTGGGATTGCGTGTTGGTCGTACTGCATGGCGGTGTCAATCGCGCACTGCTCTCGTATTTGCTTACGGGCGAGGCGCGACTCTATGGCGGGTTCGCGCAAGATCCAGGTTGCATCAATGCGATCGACGTGGGTCCGGAGAAACACGATACCGTGTTGCGCGTGGTGAATTTTGCGCCGCTCGATCGCCTGCAAACACAAACCCGCAAAACAACGATGGAAGAGCTACTCGAAAAATTTCAGGCGTATCGAAAGCGCTTGACTGGAGAGCCGCATGAATAGCGAAATCAGTCGCAGCGAGCTATTCACCGGCACCAAAGCGGTTGCCGAGAATCAGCGCTTCGACGTTGGCGCGTTGCAGGCATATTTGCGCGACAAGATTGATGGCTTTTCGGGCGATATCGCGGTCGAGCAATTCAAAGGCGGACAGTCGAACCCGACGTTCAAACTCATCACGCCGAACAAAACTT
>JBOFBL010000229.1:0-5315 GCA_051645545.1 Casimicrobium sp.
AGCACGACACACCCAGCGTGCTCGTGAGCGATGTGCGCATGCCCGGTGAATCGGGGCTCTCGCTGCTCAAATCAATCAAAGCCTCGCATCCGCAGATGCCAGTCATTGTGATGACCGCATATTCGGATTTAGACACTGCTGTGCAGGCCTTTCAAGGCGGTGCGTTCGAGTACCTGCCGAAGCCCTTCGATGTCGAACAGGCCGTCGCATTGATTCGGCGCGCAGTATCGGCCAATGCGGCAAACGATGCTGCATCTTCGGAGGCCGCGCAAAAACCCTCTGCTAACGAACAACGCGAAATGCTCGGCAAGGCAGCGGCGATGCAAGACGTGTTTCGTGCCATCGGTCGCTTGAGCAATTCGCATGTGACGGTGCTCATCACCGGCGAATCAGGCACGGGTAAAGAGCTCGTCGCGCGCGCTCTACACGAGCACTCGCCACGCAACGGCAAACCATTCATCGCGATCAACACAGCGGCAATTCCGAAAGACTTGCTAGAGAGCGAGCTATTCGGTCATGAGCGTGGCTCGTTCACGGGCGCTGCGGCAACGCGTCAGGGACGATTCCAGCAAGCCGAAGGCGGCACGCTATTCCTCGATGAAATCGGCGACATGCCATCGGATCTGCAAGTGCGCTTGCTGCGCGTATTGCAGGACGGCGAGTATTACCGCGTCGGTGGTCAAGCGCCGATGAAATCGAACGTGCGGATCATCGCGGCCACGCATCAAAACTTAGATGAGCGCGTAAAGCTTGGGTTGTTCCGCGAAGATTTACTGCATCGTTTGAATGTTGTGCGACTTCGCCTGCCGCCGCTTCGCGAACGTCGCGAAGACATCCCCTTGTTGATGAAACATTTCCTTTCGAAGAGCGCGCAAACACTAGGCGGCGACACGAAAACGTTATCGCCACGCGCGATGGACGTCGTGCAATCATTTGCGTTTCCAGGCAACGTACGCCAGCTTGAAAACATCTGTCACTGGATTACGGTAATGGCGCCTGGGCAAAGTGTCGATATCGCCGATTTGCCACCGGAGATCGCCATCGGCAGCGGTGCGATCGCACCGGTAAGCGTCGCGTCTTCGCCAGAACCAAGCGCTAATGGCGTGCACAGCATGGTCGCTGCCTCGCTCGCACCAACCGCGCAGGTGATCGCGCACGCATCGAACGGCGCGTCTGGCACAGCATTCAGCGATTGGCGTGAGCAGCTATCTGTCGCGCTTGCCAGCGCGATCCGCTCGCAAGAAAGCGCAGCGGGCGAACGGTTCACCAAGGAGTTTGAAGAAACCTTGATTCGTACCGCACTCGTCGAGACCAAGGGGCGGCGCATCGAGGCCAGCGGCTGGCTCGGCTGGGGACGCAACACATTGACGAGAAAAATACACGAGCTTGGCTTAGACGATCAAGTCTAGGCAAGAACATCGATTCGACGGCAAGGCACGATATAAATCATGTCGGAGTCAACGAGCATCGTTGTAAGTCACTAGAAAAATACGAGGGGTATTTATGTCCAGGCTCTTTCGCAAGACTGCGCTGGGCGTTGCGACGTTTACCAAACAAGACCATGGGCTCACGCAAGGACAGCGCGCGCTGCTTATCATGGTCGATGGCAAACGCACAGCGGGGCAACTTAGAAAATTCGGTACGTCGTTCGGCGATGTGAACGCGCTCTTGGGTGATCTCTATCGCGCCGGACTCATCGAGCTCGATCCGGTCTATGCCGAACAGGCACGCGCTGCGCTTGACGCCATCGCGAAAGAAGCCAAAGATTATTCGTCGCCGCTTGAAGCCGCGACCGTCGTCGGCAGCAGCTTTACGCGTCCCGCGCCCGCCACAGCACCGACTGCGAAACGCGATTTGCGCGACCTGGCCAATCTTGCCGAACCCGATCCGATTCGCCCAGCGGCAAAGCAGCCCAGCGCGTCGCTTAGCCTGTCGCTCGAGCCGGTCGCTGAAGGCGCATCGGGTGCAATGGCATCGGTGTCGGAAACAACGCTTGCTAACGCTCGAAAATTCGCCACGCGATACATCTTCGACACACTCGGCAATTCCGGCACACCGCTCTGTTTCGCAATCGACAAAGCCGATTCGTACGATCGATTCAAAGACGTCGTTGTGATCGCGAAGAACACTTTGCGCGACATGAAAAATATGAGTGTGGCCAATGAATTTCAGCGTCAGCTCGACGAAATTTTTAATGCATAGCTATTTCGCTTTTCACCCAATTTAATTGGGTCTACGTGATTTTTTATTTACTTTTCGATAAGTAGAGAAAAATAGCCTATCGCCCTTAAAAATTGGGCGTCTAAATAATTTTTTGATAAGCAAAAAAGCTTGCGTGTGGTGTTCTCAATCGGGGTTGGGCGCGAACGCCAACGAGCCCGGCTCGCGTCGAATGCGTTTGAATGTGCGGCCGTTTCCAAAAAGCACTGAAGCGCCGCCAACGTTTGGCGCCGGAGCGTCGAAAGCGGCTTAATCCCTTGTTTTTTCAAACATTTTTCGCCCCTTATTCGTTCGCTCTGGTTTTTTCAGGAAAATGGTGGCTCTCAAACTTGAGGAGCACGCGATGGCATCGAAAGCCGATGCACACGACAAGAACTCGTGGGCAACGAAGCTCGCTAAACCACGCAACGTTAAACGCGTATTGCTTGATGCTCCCTTCGCTGGCATACCTGCAGGCGCGATGCTGTTTGTTGGAACGCCGGATGTGGTTGCGAACTACGTGAAAAAAATCCCGTACGGCGAAACGCGAACGATCGAACGCATGCGTCGCGAGATTGCGCGTAACAATGATTGCGACGCGATGTGTCCGGTATCGACCTCGATTTTTCTGCGCATGGTGGCCGAAGGTGCTTGGGACGAATTGCAAGCAGGCAACACACCTGATAAGGTCGTACCGTTTTGGCGTGTGATCGAAGCGGGTTCAACGATTGCGAAAAAACTTCGCGCCGATAGCGCGTGGCTCACGCATCAGCGCGCTCTTGAAATATCGACCAAGAAAAAGGAAAAACAGCATGCTTGATCACATGACGTTTCGTGTGCGAGATCTCACTGTCGCACGAAAGTTCTACGAAGCCGCGCTTGCGCCACTCGGCTACAAAGTCGCGCATGAATTCGAATTCGATGGACAGAAAATGTTCGGCATGTCGTGTGCTGGGCCACGCGGCGAGGTAACAGACACTTGGTTCTTAAGCGGCGCATCGGATTACAGCGAACCCTACACGCGCGGTTGCCATCTTGCGTGGAGCGCGCCGAATCGCGCAGCAGTCGATGCGTTTTATGTTGCCGCAATTGCTGCAGGTGGAAAAGACAACGGAAAAGCGGGGCTACGTCCGCATTACCACGAGCACTACTACGGCGCGTTCGTGATTGACCCCGATGGCAACAACGTCGAAGCGGTGTGCCACCGCCCCGAATGAATCTACTCCGGTTTAAGCGTCACGTGCTGCGTTAACACGTCAAAGGGCGTCTTCGGATCGCCGCGCAAGCTTTCGGTGGCGAAGTATTCGTTCCAGCCTTGTTCGTTCAAAATAGAAAGATACTGATCGCTCATCTCGCGACGCGGAAAACGCCACACGCAGAAAAATTTCCATTTGCCGTTGGAACTCGCGTCGTCGTTGTGCCCCCACGCAATCGATTCGGCATCGCTGCCGAGTTTTAATCGTGTTGCCGCACTCACTTTGCTTAGATAGGCAGTGCGCGCCGCAGCACCCATCGCGTGCCATTTTTCCGTCGGTTTCCACATGCCGATGAAAATCTGCATTGCTTACCTCAATGAATATTTCATAGTGAGCAAGATTTACTGTGCCGTGCGAATGCCGGAGAAGAAGCCATTCACCATAAAGCGAACAATCTCATCATCGCTATAGGTTTTTCCGCGCTGCATGTATTCCAGGGTCGGGTCACACGTGCGCGCGTAAATCGCGGTCACGATGTAATCGGTCGGCAGCGCGTTCGACAAACTGCCTTCCGCTTTCGCTTGATCGACAAGTTGCGAGAGCGCGGCGTTCAGCGTGAGTAGCGACGCGAGATAAGGCTCGTCAGTCATCAAACTTTGCTCAAGCGTGCTGCTGGTCGAAGGCAAATGCGGAATGCCACCTTTAAGTCGCTCACGCAACGCCCATTCGAGCATGTCACAAAGTTTCTCGTACGCGCTTTTATCCGCGCGTTGCGCTTTGAGCTCGTCGACCGTGCGATCGAACAGCCGCACCATCGTTTTCGCCGCAAGTTTTTCTTTCGACGCGAAATGCTTGTAGAGCGACGCTTTCGCGATGCCAACCTCGGCAGCGACATCATCCATCGTCATCGCGTCATAACCGTATTTGCCGAGCAACACATGGGCTACGTCGAGGATTGCTTCCTCGCGCATTTGAAGTTGGCGAACGCGATACGGGGTAACCATAGTTTGACTTATTTTAATATCAAGTCATAATTAATACTGATAAGTTTAAATTATGACCGGATACATCATTTACATACTTAGAAGTAAAAATCAGCATTCCAAACACAGGTGAGGATTCCTTTTTCTTCTTATTTTTCATGGAGTTACCAATGTATTCGCGTTTCCTTAAATACCTTCTCGGCGCAGCCAGCCTGAGTTTCCTCGCCGCCTGCGGTTCCGACGATCACGAACCAGCGGCCACGCCAACGCCTACGCCGCCGGCTCCAAAAACCATCGTTGCCACCGCTCAAGGTGTGGCCGATCTCTCGTCACTCGTTGCCGCGTTGCAATTTGCGAGTGAGAACAATGATCTCGTGAATTTGCTCAGCAACCCAGGCACGTTCACCGTGTTTGCGCCATCAAATGCAGCGTTTGACAAGCTTGCCGTGACGCTGACGGGCAACGCGAACGCTAAAGCAGCTGACATTCTCGTACCAGCAAACAAGCCTTTAGTGCGCACCGTGCTTCAATACCACGTGCTTACAAGCACCGTGCGCGCAGCCAACATCCCGTTTGGCAGAGCGATCACGCCCGCAGCCGGTGGCATTTTCAAAATTGATCTGGTGAG
The DNA here is from genome assembly GCA_051645545.1 of Casimicrobium sp. GTDB lineage: Bacteria > Pseudomonadota > Gammaproteobacteria > Burkholderiales > Casimicrobiaceae > Casimicrobium. Next base: position 5,007 of record JBOFBL010000229.1, read on the forward strand.
CAACCTTCCGGTCATCACTGATGGTCGCAATCGCAAGGCGAATATCACAGCAACAGACATCGAAGCGAGCAACGGTGTCGTGCATCTCATCGATCAAGTGCTGCTTCCTGCAGACAAAACTATCGTGGACACTGCGAAAATTTCTGCACCCGAATTCACGAGCTTGGTCGCCGCGCTTCAATTCGCAAGCGAGAACAACGATCTGGTCACGCTACTTTCAAGTGCGGGCCCATTCACTGTGTTCGCTCCTACCAACGCTGCGTTCGACGCACTCGCAAAAGAACTGACTGGCAACGCAAACGCAGTGGC
>JBOFBL010000230.1:0-2064 GCA_051645545.1 Casimicrobium sp.
TGGCCAAGCCAGGCTCCATCACCCCGCACACCGACTTCGAGTGTGAGGTGTACGTACTCAGCAAAGACGAAGGTGGCCGTCACACGCCGTTCTTCAACAACTACCGTCCACAGTTCTACTTCCGCACGACGGACGTCACCGGTTCGGTCACGCTGCCAGCGGGCACCGAGATGGTGATGCCAGGCGACAACGTGAAGATGACGGTTGCCTTGATTGCACCGATTGCGATGGAAGAGAAGCTGCGCTTCGCGATTCGCGAAGGCGGTCGCACTGTCGGTGCCGGCGTCGTCTCGAAAATTGTTAAGTAACTAACTCGTCGCTCGCGGTAAAGGCCGCGCGCAAAAGTTTTAGGGGCGTAGCTTAGTGGTAAAGCTACGGTTTCCAAAACCGTCGATGGGGGTTCGATTCCCTCCGCCCCTGCCACCGATTTCGGCGCTTCGTTAATGCGCCTCGTAGCAAACAAGTAGTGCCTCGATCAAAACCGGGGTGCTGCGCAACCGACCACCAGAGATGAACGATACCGTTAAAAACTGGGCCATTTTTATCGCTGCCGCGGCGCTCGTCGCGCTTGGCGTTTATGGCTTCTATCACTTTTCGGAATCGCCGCTGGTCGTGCGCATTCTGATGGTTCTGGCGGGCATTGTTGCGGGTGCAGGCGTTGCCTACTTCTCGCAGCCGGGGCGCGATTTCGTGGGCTTCGCCAAAGAGTCGCGCGACGAGGCAAAAAAAGTTGCGTGGCCAACGCGCAAAGAAACGATTCAGATGACGCTGATCGTGTTCGCCTTCTCGGTGGTCATGGCGCTATTTTTGTTCCTCGTGGACACTGCAATCGCGTATTTGATTCAGTGGCTCACGAGCCGTAGCTAACCCTTTTGTAGATTGATCCTCATGGACACCGCAACAACCGCCGCCGCTCCCGAAGCTACAAGCGCCAAGCCGAAGCGCTGGTATGTTGTGCACGCGTTTTCCGGTTTCGAGAAAAGCGTGCAGCGTGCGCTCGTCGATCGCATCGCGCGCTCCGAATTTGCCGATCAGTTCGGTCAAGTGCTGGTGCCGGTCGAAGAGGTCGTAGAGATCAAAAACGGTCAGAAGAAAACGGCCGAGCGCAAGTTTTTCCCAGGCTACATCCTGGTTGAGATGGAGATGACGGACGACTCTTGGCATTTGGTTAAGAGCACACCGAAAGTCTCAGGTTTTATCGGCGGTACTGCAACGCGCCCTGCACCGATTTCGCAAAAAGAGGTCGAGACGATTCTCGGTCAGATCGAAACTGGCGGTGAGAAGCCGAAACCGAAGATCGTGTTCGAAGTGGGCGAAGCGGTGCGCGTCAAAGACGGCCCGTTCGCGGACTTCATGGGCTCGGTCGAAGACGTGAGCTACGACAAATCGAAACTGCACGTGTCGGTGATGATTTTCGGTCGCTCGACGCCAGTGGAATTGGATTTCGGACAAGTAGAGAAGGCGTAATAGCTTTTACGCAAACGCTCCAATTCATTGGGGCGAAGAACAATTTGTGACGTTTATTGAAACGGAACAAAACAGAATTCAAGCCCGAGCACTTCTGTGTTTTGGTTTGAAGAGCGCAAACAGGTTTTAGCGAATCTGTTTGCAACAGTAAACGGGGAGAGTGACGTAACCAACCGGCGCTCGCTAGCACCCAAACCAAGGAGCCATCATGGCAAAGAAAATCGTCGGCTTTATTAAGCTGCAAGTCCCGGCGGGGAAAGCGAATCCTTCGCCGCCAATCGGTCCGGCGCTCGGTCAGCGCGGCCTGAACATCATGGAATTCTGCAAAGCGTTCAACGCGCAAACGCAGGGCATGGAGCCCGGCATGCCGATTCCAGTGACCATCACTGCATTCGCAGACAAGAGCTTCACCTTCATCATGGGAACGCCGCCTGCGACGTACCTGATCAAGAAGGAATCGAAAGTACAAAAGGGCTCGCCAAAGCCGCACACTGACAAAGTGGGCAAGTTGACGCGCGCTCAAGCTGAGGCGATTGCCAAAGTGAAGATGCCTAACCTGACGGCTGCCGACATGGACGCCGCTGTTCGCACGATCGC
>JBOFBL010000231.1:0-2147 GCA_051645545.1 Casimicrobium sp.
GAAGCAGCCGCCATTTCTGCGAGCTTCGTGGCGACGTCAGCACGTTGTGGGTCGCGCGCAAGCGCTTCGCGCAGAATTTCTTCGGCTTGCGCTTCACGACCGTAAGCGATGTAGACCTCGGCCTCAGCGACTGGATCAACTTCACCTGCGTCGATCGTGCCCATGCCCGAACGGCTGAATTGGCTTGCAATCGGTGCGTCATTTGTTTTGACAACACCTAGACCCGAGGTACCGAAGACGGTATCCGGATTCACGGTGTTCACAACAGGTTCGCTCAACTTCGAGTCGACACCAACGGCGCTCGATGATTTGCGACGGCGTGCCCACATGAGGCCACCGATACCCGCCAAGAGCGCGGCCAAGCCACCTGCCGGAACGAGTGGGTTTTCCATCAATGAGTCGATGGAGCTTGGCTCAGGTGCTGGCGCGGGCGCAGGCTTAGCAGCAACCGCTGGCGCAGGCGCCGGGACTGGCGCAGGTGGTGGAGGCGGCGGTGCCACTGGTGCAGGTGCAGGCTCCGGTGCTGGCGTCGGCGCAGCAACAGGGGCTGGCGCCGGCGCTGGTGGCGGAGGCGCAACGACTGGTGCCGGAGCCGGAGCTGGCACAGGCGCAGCGGCAACAGCGACTGGAGCGGGCGCAGGTGCTGGTTTTGCAGCCTCTTGTGCCTTCTTTTGCGCATCGGCCATTGCCTGATTTTTAAGCGATAGCGCTTTTTCTAAATTCTCTTTGGTTTTTGCGAGCTCGGCCGCTTTAGCCTGCTCTTCTTTGATTGCCTTACCCGCAGCAACTTTATTTTCTGCAGCGGCCGATTTCGTGCGATCGCCCTGCGAAAGCTTGAGTTTGTCGCCAGAGGGTGCAGAGCCTGCGGTGTCGCTCACCGCGCCTGAGACTTTGCCCGAAGCGCGCGATTGTGCGGTGTCAGAAGACACGGTCGGCACGTTCTCGGAGACGCGAGCAACATAGCCACGCCAACTTGCTGTTTGTGCTTTGACTTCGCTAACCGCTTCCGAAGACGCAATGGCGCCAGCCTCTGCCGCGCTCGGCAAATTCAGTGTCGCGCCGGAGCGAAGCCGATTGATATTGCCGCCGATAAACGCGCCTGGATTGGCGCGCTGAATCGCGATCATGAGCTGTTCGATACTCACATCCGATTGGCGATTGCGCGACGCGATGCTGAAGAGCGTGTCGCCTGATTTAACCGAGTAGCTTCCACCAGTCGCGCTTGCAGCAGGCGTCGCAGACGGTGCGCGCGTTGGCGCAGGCGTGGGTGCCGCCGCTGGTGCGCGTACGGCTGGCGCCGCTGGCGCTGCCGGTGCAATTTGCGCGGGCGTCGTGATCGTGGCACGTGGATTGTTCGTTGCGTCCACCGATTGCGGTTGCGCGCTTCCAGCAGGATCAAGCAGTACGACAAATTCGCGCACCAAGCGACCGGTGTTCGAATTCACCTCGACCAGAATGTCGAGGTATGGGTCGTTCACAGCCTGATTCGACGTCAGACGCAAGTACGGCTGGCCGTTGGCTCGTCGCAGCGTTTGCACACGGATCGTCTGCAAAATCCCCTGATACTCGACGTTTGCGGAGCGATAGACCGACGGCGACGCAACGTTCGCACGAATCGAATCGAAATCATCCCCCGGCGCGACGCTCAGATCGACTTCGGCAACCAGAGGTTGCCCAAGCGCTGTCGTCACGTTTAGACGTCCCAACCCCAGTGCGCTCGTATCCGTTGTTGCAATCAACCCGGCCAGAGCAAGTGAAATAACTATTGGTTTTTGGCGCAGCATGCCGCCCTCGAATGCGGAATAAACAGGAAGAAAATTAACATCAGTGAGTTGCCGCTGCAAGCTAAGAATTAACTTTAAGTATTTACGGAGCGAGCACACACTCACATTCCGTCTGCTTGCAACAACCCTTTCCCAAGATGTTGTGGTGACTGGATGCTACTACCACCAGATGTAGTAGACGCTTTCATTCGTCTTAAATGTCAGCGCCCTACAACACTTTGTTCGTTTTTCGCCGCAAATCGCGATTTGGCTGCCGCTGATCGTGCGTTTTGAGGTTTCTGCTCGCTAAAGCGCCGCCACAATCGCGTCGCCCATCTCTTTGGTGCCGATCACAGTTTCGCCCGCTTGGGCGATGTCGCCCGT
>JBOFBL010000232.1:0-8255 GCA_051645545.1 Casimicrobium sp.
ACGTTAACGGTACAAGCCATCGAATGGTCGCTTGATCCAGATGGCGATGAGGATCTCTCCGATCACCTCGATGTGATCAACATGTCGCTCGGCTCGAATTTCGGGAGCCTTGCCAATGTGTCGTCGATTGCTTCGGACAACGCTGCGCGCATGGGCGTGATCGTCGTGGCCTCTGCCGGTAATGCGGGTGACACTTACACGATCAGTGGTTCGCCGGGTGCGGGGCAGCGCGTGATTGCGACGGCTGCAACGGGTGATAGTGGCTTGCCGAGCGTGGCGTTTGCCGTCAATGCGCCCGCAGCGATCGCGAGCAACTACGCCGCTACAGCAAGTTTGATGACACCCGCCACTGCTGCGCCTTCCGGTCAAACAGGCGACGTTGTGCTGGCGCTCGACGCGTCGAATGCGAGCGGGCTTTCCACGACCGATGCATGCACCGCGATCACCAATGCCACAGCGGTCGCTGGCAAGGTGGCACTGGTTGATCGCGGCACTTGCGGCTTCGTAGTGAAATATCAAAACGTGCGCGATGCAGGCGCGATCGGCATGGTCGTCGCGAACAATGCGGCTGGTGTTGCGCCGATTCCATTGGGTGGTACCGGGATCGTCGGACTTACCAATATCCCTGCGACGATGATCAGCAAAGAAGCGGGTGATCTCATCAAGGCACAGCTCGCGTCGTCGCAGACCGTTAACGTAACGTTTAACTCAGCGAATCTTGCCGACACGCTCGCATCGTTTTCTTCACGCGGCCCTCGCGGCGGACTCACCGGCGTGAAGCCGGATCTTGCAGCACCGGGGCTTGCTGTGACGGCGGCGCAAACGGGTATTACTTGTCTGCCGCAACCCGCCGGTTTGCCGACTTGCATCACGCCGAATCTAAGTGGTTTTGTTGCGGGCAATACGTCGCTCGTTTTACAGGGCACTTCGATGGCGGCACCACACGCCGCTGGCATGATGGCACTGCTCGTTGAGCGCTATCCTGATCGCAGCAGCGAAGAAATGAAAGCCATTGCGATGAACACCGCATTGCATGATGTATATCAATTCGCGGGCAACGCCAATCGTATCGGCGTCGATCGTGCAGGCGCAGGTCGTATCGATATCAAGAAAGCAGTGGAGGCGACAGTTGCCGCATTCAACGCAGACGAAGCCGGCGCGGTCAACCTCGCGTTCTTCGGCGAAGTTGTTGGCACACAAACGCAGACGAAGCGTTTGCGCCTCGTAAACTACGGCACGAGCGCACAGACATTTTCGCTCGGTGTCGACACCGCCGTCGATGCACCGGGAATCAGCTTTTCGTTCCCTGGCGGGAGTTCAGTGAGCGTGCCCGCTGGAGGCAGTGTGTTCGTTGATGTACGAGTCTCGGCGACCGCGAGCCAAATGCGTCACACGCGTGACGTGAGCGCAGATGCAGTGCAAGCGGCGCCCGGCGCGGCGGCGGGTCTCGGCTCGCTACCGCGCCACTACATTACGAACGAAAGTGGCTATGTGACCTTCTCGCAAGGCGTTAACACAGTGTTGCGCGTTCCAGTGTATGCGGCACTGCGTCCCGCGTCCGACATGACGGCTTCAGCAACGATTGCAACGGGTGGTGCGCCCACCGGAAGCACGACTATCCCGCTCGCAGGAACAGCCGTTTGTACTGGCACGCTTGCTGCAGGTCCAACATGCACGGGCACACTCCCTGTAGACGATGTGTCACTCGTTTCTGCGTTCGAACTGCACGCAGTCGGCCCCAAGAAAACAAGTGTGCCGGGTTACGCAAACCTTCGCCATGTTGGCGTTGCGTACGATCCGACGTCGCAGCTTTATCTGTTTGCGGTATCGACCTGGGGCGATTGGGGTAGCCCGACCGATGTGTCGTTCAACATTTCAGTCGATAACAACGAAGACGGCACTTACGATCGCGTGATCTTCAACACAAACCCTGGCACGCTATCGACAATACTGAATTCAACTGCTACAGCGCAGGATTCGTTCATCACCGCAGTCTTCGCCCCCGCGACGGGCGGCTTCTCTTTTGGCGGTGCAGGTGCCTTCGTCAATCGTTTCAGCGCCGCAACAGCAAATTCCGCGTTATTCGGTAATAACGTCATGTTCTTAGCCGCGACTGCGGCACAGCTAGGGCTGGCGGCAGGCGACACAAACTTCCGCTACAAGGTGGAAAGTTGCTTCGGCTTCAATCCGCTCTGCACAACCAAACTCGATTCGTTACCGGGTTCGTTCTTTTGGAACTCGGCGGCGCAGGGCCTAGACTTCGGTGGCGCTCATGCGCGATTCGATTTGAACGGCGCAACGATTCCGGTCACCTGGAACACCGCCAACATGACCGCCAACGGCTCGCTCGGCGCGCTGCTCTTGCATCATCACAACACGAGCGGTAATCGCGCGCAGGTGGTGACGCTTGAAGGCGTTGCGAAGAGCGATCTAGCGCTCACACAGTCGCTCAATCCGACGGCGCCAACCAAAGGCGCAACAGTCACCATTTCGTTGACCGTCACTAACAATGGCCCCGATGCTGCGACCGGTGTATCGGTGGCAAGTCTGCTGCCAACGGGTTTAACGCATCAGTCGAACACAGGCGCAGGTGCGTACGATCCGGCAACGGGCGTTTGGACCATCGGCAATCTTGCGAATGGCGCCAACGCCACCCTCGATATCGTTGCTCTGGTCGCCGATAGCGGCAAGTTTGTCGTTGAATCCACCGTATCGAGCACGACGCTCGACTCGGTGACATCCAATAACGCGAAGAAGAACGAATTCACCACGGGCGCACAGTCGACGATGGCGGTATCGGTTACGCCGACCACTGCCGGGCCGTATGCACCGGGACAAAGCGTGAGCTACGACATCGCGGTGACCAACAGCGGCGCCGATACGTTGTTTAACGTTGCGATCGCAGTGACGGGCGCTCAAACGAGTGGTATCGCAGCCGTGCCGGTTAATTTCTCGATTGCGAGTATCGCGGGTGGCGCAACGGTCACGCGCACTGCATCGGCGACGATTCCCGACATGGCAGGCAAGTACACGGTGACGGCAGTGGTCAGCGCAGAGAATGCGGCGTCGGTTATACGTAGTGATGCCACGATCTCCGTGCTCTCGCAAGCCAACGTTACGGCGACTAAAACCGTGACCGGGCCGTTCGCCATCGGCAATGTGGTGACCTATCAAATCGTTCTGAGTAACTCGCTGGCGACCAGCCAACAAGACAACGCGGGCGACGAACTGGTCGATGTGTTGCCGTCCACGCTTACACTGCTTAACGCGAGCGCGACGTCCGGTACTGCGAATGCAAACATCGCAACCAACACCGTGCGCTGGAACGGCAACATCGTAGGCAATAGCTCGGTGACCGTCACCGTGCAAGCGCGTATCAACGCAGGCACCGAAGGTGCAACGATCACGAGTCAAGCAACGGCAAACTTCGACGCCGACGGCAATGGCGTCAATGAGGCAGTCGCGTTGTCCGACGATCCAGGCGTTGCCGGTGCGTCGAACCCGACGAGCTTCCTCGTACCGTTCGCGGTTGCGGGTTTCACCAAGACGCTGACTGCGCCTTCACGCAATCTCAACGATGTCGTGACCTACACACTCGTGATTACCAACACCGCAAATACGGCGCTCGCAGACAACGCGGGCGATGAGATGATCGATGTGCTGCCAGCGGGGCTGACGCTGATCGAGGCGTCTGCAACCGGTGGCGTTGCGACGGCTAACGTTGCAAGCAATACGGTCACCTGGAACGGATCGATTGCGCCATCGGGCAGCGTCACGGTGACGATTCGCGCGCGCATCAATGCGGCGGGCGCGGGTCAAAACGTAGTGAATCAAGCTCGCTTGAATTTCGACGCCGATCTGAATGGCTCGAACGAATCGGTGCTTGTCTCCGACGATCCGGCAGTGGCGGGCAATGCGAATGCAACCGCGTTCGATGCAGCCGCGTTTGCCGTGCCTGTGGCCTCGCCGTGGCTTAGCGCTGCGCTGATACTGCTGTTGCTCGCTGCTGCGGGAACCCTACGCAGACGCAGAGACTAGCACGATGAAGGCTTCTGGCCCTTTCGCTCTTTGCCCAATTTAATTAGGGCGAAGAGTATAAAAATCTAGCAATTGATAATTACGTTGATTGCCTTAACGCCCCATTGTTTGGGGCGTTTTTATTTGTATGTTGTAAAAGCAAATGTAGCCCGCTCGCTGTGCGCTAAGTCAACGCGTTTATGATGCGGGCGTTGGACACAGGCGGGGGCAACGCTTGATGGAACTCTTATGACTTTGAAATTCGCCTCGCGCGTTGCGTTTCGCGCACGCTCCATCGGCACGTTCTGCGTGCTGTCGTTGCTCGCTGCGGCCGCTCTCGCGCAACCCGCGCCCCGCGTGCTCACGCCGCCCTCATTGGTCGGTGCCTACCCTGTTGGTTGCAGCAACGTCGAACAAGATATTTCACGGCTCAAAACGGGCGAAACGCTGGTTGATTATTGGGAAGGCAATCCCGGCGCGACCGGGCGCTACGTGACCGATTTGCTGGTTGCGCCGACGAACGCGCTCACCTACAACATCACTGTGCCGCCGCGCTCGCAAATCGATGTGTTCGAGCGCAACGGCGGCAAGCAATTGCAATATGCGGCGATTGCGTGTTACCCGACCACGGCCGCCAACACGCGCGCCAATTACACCTTGCCGGTTGGGCGGGTGCCGAAAATGCAGCGCGGTACTGAGTTGCCGATCATTGCCAACAATCCGCGCACAGCTGATGGCAAATGGCCGCTCATCGTGTTGAGCCACGGGCTTGCGGGCTCACCGCTTGGCAATGAGTATTTGCAAGTGATCGAGCGCTTCGCGGCAGAAGGCTACATCGTGTTCGCGCCGTTTCACGCCGATGCACGCTTTTCGCGAACGAAGATCAACAATTTAAGCGACGCGGTATACGTCGTTGCGCAATACGATGAGATTGCGGAGATGCAGGCGCTGCGCCCGATCGGACTCAAGCAAGGGCTTGATTACTTTTTAACGCGCAGCGAATTCGCCAACACGATCGATCAAGATCAAATCGTGGGCTTCGGCGCATCCCTCGGCGGCATGGCCATGATGCTCGCGCAAGGCGCGAAGATGACGACGAGTCTTGGGGGCGCAGAGCGCACAATTCTTCGCGACAATCGCTACAAAGCCATTGTCGGCTACGTGCCGTTTTCGGGCTACAGTTTTCAGCCGGCGTTTGGTGACTCGAATCAGGGCGTGAAGGGCATTCGTGTGCCGTATCTTGGCATCGGTGGTACTGCCGATGTGGTGGCGCCGATTAGCCGCACCAGTCAAGCCATCGAGGCGTTGGGCGGGTCGAAATATTTCGTCACCATTGAGGGCATGCCGCACGGCCTGCGCGCTGAAGATGCGCCGGAGCTTTTTGGCTGGACGTTTGCGTTTTACGACGCGCATCTCTCGCGCAACCAGGCCGATCGCAATCAGTTCGATTTGGTCAGTAATTTTCTGGGCAATGCGGACGATCGGGTGAAGCTCAAGAAAACGCTCGCCTGGGGTTCGCGCGACGAATTGGAAGTCGTGAACTTCATTAGCAAGCAGGGTGGCAAGATGTTCATGACCGGATTTCCGCAAGAAATCGCGCTGCTCGATAGCCTGCCCGATTTATGGCAGCGCACCGGTCATCGTTTCGCGACGTTTCGCAATGACACCACGCTTGGGCAGCCGATGTGCCGCTTTTGGGGCTTCGACAATGCACGCATCAACACTCATTTCTACAGCCTCTTTCCGGAAGAGTGTGCACTCGTTCGGGCGCAGTCTTGGGCGCGCGACGAGGGTAATGCGATGCGCGCGCAAAACGTTATCGAGGTTCAGTTCGACCCGCGTCCGCCCGCTGGACAACCGCAATCGGCGAAAACGTGCCCTGCTGACATGGTGCGCGTACACCGCCTGTTCAACATCAACACGCTTAATCACATGTACATCACCGAAGGGCTGCTCACGCGTTCGGTGTTCACCGCAGAATGGTCGCTGGAAGGTCCGGTGTTTTGCGCGGCAAAATACGAGGATTGACATTTCACTCGTCGCGCTATGAAAGCACTCGTATTGGTTGTGTGGGCCTCATTTTTTGCTGCTTCGGCAAACGCGCAAACCGCGTATCGCTGCGAGGTAAATGGCAGCACGGTGTATTCCGAAAAGCCGTGCGCCGATGGCAAAGCCGTTGCGCCGACGCAAGAGAGCGCGGCTCAAAAAGAGCGGTCGAAGGATGCGGCCGCTCAGTTGAAAGCGGACAATCGCGCCATCGATCAACGCATTACGTCGCGCTCGAAAGAAGAAGCCAAAGAGCGTGCCGCAGTTCGCAAGGCGCAAACTGCCGCCGATAAACGCGCTGCGAAAGAAAAAGCAGCCGCAGAGAAAAAGGCGAAGAAGAAACCGGCCTCGAAAATCAAGGTGAAAGCCGCCGCGAAACCAAAGGCGACCAAGAAGAAAGATAATCGAGCCGTCGCGCCCGCGCGTTCGTAATCTCTCGACTGTTTATCTATGTTGTTGCGTCGTCACTCTTCATCTTTGCTTGTCGCCCTCGCGGTGCTCGCCGGTTGCGCCACCGTGGAGCCGCCGCGTCGCCTGGAGAGTCGCGGGCCACAATCGGGCACGAGCGCGCGCCCGGCGCCGCCCGCGCCACCGTTGTCGCGCACCGATGAAGTCGATTGGCGCGCTGCGGGCGCCGGCCAAGATGCATCATTCGAGCGGAGCAATTTCCTCTCCGATACGTTCTACAAAAACGCCGATGCACTGTTGCAGCAAGTCGAGCGCTCCGGCGCTATGGGTGTCAATCGCGGCTGGGAGGCGGGTGCTCGCAAAGGCGGCGATTGGTACATCGAGGAGCAACGCTTTGGCGATACGGTGATCGGCGCAGGCGTCAATCGCAACCGTGTCGATTTGATCGACGCCGGACTGCGCGCGTTCGAATGGGGCTTCCAGCAGCAAGCGCAGGACGGCAGTTTTCCGTGCAAAGACAATTACGTGTCGACCGCGTATTTCGTTGCAGGCGTCGCGCATTCGATCTGGTTGTTAGAAAGCACCGGTTTCGCGCGCGATTTCTCCGGCCGCATTGCCACGATGCGGCCAAAGCTGATGGCCGCCGCACGCTGGCTTGGCAATGCGGATCACATTGCGGGCGCGAAGACGTCGATGGATCAATTCGTGTCGCGCTATTTCTTGACCGGTTACGCACTCGGCGCGAGTGCGCGCGTGGTGGGCGAGCCCGCGCTCGCGTATTCGGGCGAAGCGCTCATTCGCGAAGGTCTCGCGAAGCAAAACGCGGCGGGCTTTTTCCCCGAGAAGAGCGGGTTCGATGTGAGCTTTCAGGGCGAAGCGCTTGTTTATTTGTTGCGCTATCACGATCATGTGGCGACAACGGCTGCGCGACGCGCCAACGAACCCGCGATTGCGCGCGCAGTCGCGTGGCTCGAAACGCGAGTCAACGCAAACGGCGTCATTCAAGCAGCGAACAACACACGCAGCGGCGCCGGACAGGAGCGCGATCGCACCGGGCAGCCGCGTCGCGTGAGCGCCGTGGCCGTCGCACGCGCGTTCGGTCTCGCTCGATACGTTTTGGGTGATGCGAAGTACGAAGCGCTCGCGCAACGCGTAGCGAGCGCACGGCAGACGGGTTGAGCCAACAACACTTCTGTTCATCGTATTAATTTATTGGGCGATACGACTCAATAGATTAATTCTCGAAAAATACTGTTTATGCGCTAACTGCCCCAATCAGTTGGGCGATCGACGCATAAGTTTTTTTGTTCGTCTTCGTGTTTGAGAACGCAGACGCAACTGCGCGCCACAACTTTTTCCTATTCGCGCCACCGCTCGCAGGATTTTTCAGCGCGTTGCGCATTTCCGTGGCACACTTTGCGACCGCTGTTTCGGTGGGTTGTAAAGCGATGGCAAACACGCCTTCGCCGCGTTGTTGTAGCAATAAATCATGAGTGTCGAGGATCGTCTTCCGCAGAATACGCTGCTCAGTCGTTTTGGTCGCAAGACCTTCGGCGGTCGCGCGGCTGCGCCGAACATCGATGCGATCGGCTTATCGCTCGTCGGCATGTTGGTAAGCGAAAACAGCTTGTTGCTCTCGATGCTTAAAGTGCTGCGCCCGCGCTTGCATCACGATTGGCATCTCGTGCAGCGCACCGAAGACATCGAATGCGCCATCATCGGCAGCGAAGCCACGCTCGACGATGAAGAGCGTTTGCCGCATGATGCCGTTCGCGTCTATCTGC
>JBOFBL010000233.1:0-2218 GCA_051645545.1 Casimicrobium sp.
TTCTATTTGATGGGGCGCGTGCCGCGCCAGAAGGTGTAGGAGCGGCTCTGCCGCGATTCGCGTGTCGAAAAATAGAGTGACTGGATTGGCGAGGTTCATCGCGGCAGAGCCGCTCCTACAGACGAACAACAATGCCACCCAAATACGATTTCCGCGAAACAACGCCGCAAGACGCAACGATCATTGCGCATCACGCGCATGGTTGGGGCGAAGCGACGAATGAAGATCGTGTGACCTACGCTACGTGGATTGCCTCGGCGATCAAGCGCGACCTTTATCTAGGCGTGCTCGCAACGCATGGTGACGTCGTCGTCGCAGGCGCGGGCGCGATTCTTTTTGAAGGTGGCCCGATCCTCGGATCAACAAACGCCATGCGCGCACGTCTATCGAACGTTTTCACGGAGCCGACGCATCGTAAGCGAGGGCTATCGCAGGCGCTTTGCATGCGAGTGATCGAGCGAGTGCGCGCACACGACATTCATATGATCGCGCTTGCATGCACAAACGATTCGCGCCACATTTACGAACGGCTCGGCTTCAAACCTTATCCCGCAGAAATGCGCTTGATGTTGCGAGAGCCGTAGCCCAGGTAGGAGCGACCCAGGTCGTGGTCTGAAAAGAACAAACGACCGTAGCGTGCAGCGCTCCTACCGGTTGGACGAAACGCTCGCAACAAACGATTCCATTTCATTGCGCGATCTCAAAATCACGATCTGTCGTTCTTTGCTGTATTCCTCAAGCGCTTTAGGAAATCGCTCCAGATTACGCCAGTAGCTTTTGAACAGCCACAACAACACCGAGTCGTTCGAGAAAAAGCTGTGTTGCCAAGTCTCGACATTGCCATTGCAAACCGGACTACCCGTCCTCGCGCGACGCACAGTGCGCCGAAAAAGTTGCCAGAGATTCGTTCTAAACGGCAAATTGAGCCACACAATCGTATCGGCGCGTCCCCACACGAGGTCGCGCACTTCGCTATAGCCGCCTTCGGTGATCCATCGCTCGCCGCGCGTCGCCTTGTCTACGAGCGCACGAAACGTCGCCGTATCGCGCTCGACCCAACCGGGCAACCAATGCAGCGAATCGAGTTCAGTCACGTGCAAATCGAGCGCCGCCCCCAAGCGTTTGGCAAGCGTGGATTTACCGGAGCCCGTCGAGCCAATAATGGCGATACGTTTCATAGTGAAAAAATGTCTCGCGCGAGCACGTGATACCGTTGCTCGCGAGTAACCATGGGTAGGGAAGGGACGAGATTCTACAAAGCGCGCAGGGTCGTCGCCCGTTTACGGCAAAATGTGATCCGTAAATCAACTTCTCTATCGCTTCGCACCATGACCTACGCCGTCAACGACAACTGCATCAAATGCAAATACACCGATTGTGTGGACGTCTGTCCGGTGGATTGTTTTTACGAAGGCGAGAACATGCTCGTCATTCACCCCGACGAATGCATCGATTGCGGCGTGTGCGAACCGGAGTGTCCGGTTGATGCGATCAAGCCGGATTCGGATTTGGATGAGAAGTGGTTGAAACTCAATGCCGAGTACGCGCCACTCTGGCCGAACATTTCGCGCAAGAAGGCCGCGCCTGCGGATGCGGATGATTGGCGCAATAAACCGAACAAGATTGAATTCTTCTCGGCGAACCCTGGGAAGAAGTAATAGCTCCGCTGACAATAGTCCAATTTAATTGGGCGATAGCGCATTTTTTGTTTTATTTCAATAAATAATAAAAACTGACTGTTCGCCCTAGTAAATTGGGCAATGATAGATTGTGTTGGGGCATACGAATCAGCTACTCGATTAGTGTTTTCCTCGAGCGTGCTGTGTCATTCGTATAACCCTGCGTTCACCGCCTTGTCGCGCAATTCCGCGAATCGTCGCGCGGGCGAAGACAGTGCTTGTTCCTTCGCAGATACTCTGTGGCAATTGAGTTATTCGAGCCCGCGCTTTCCATGAGCGATACAAACCCCAACGCGTCCCCGATCCCGCCCGCGCCGCAGCCGCCGTACGCACCGTTGCCCCAGGAACCACCACTCGCGGCAACACCTGCGGGCCAGCGCGTGCAAGGCTGGAGCAATCGGGTATGGCGCGCATTCGGCATGACGCCGTGGTGGCGCTTAGTGGTTGGCGGCTTGATCGTGATCATCGGTACCGCGCTCATCGCCGTACCATTCGATTCGATTCGCATGGCCAACAAAATTCGTTCGCAAGCGGCGAAG
>JBOFBL010000234.1:0-46602 GCA_051645545.1 Casimicrobium sp.
CGGCAATAGCGATATCGTATTCAATTTGCTCTTGGAGCAGGTGCGCGCAAGAAACTCTGCGCTCGTACTCGTCACCCATGATCGCGAGCTGGCGCAACGCTGCGATCGGCAGTTTTTGCTTAAAGCCGGTCGTCTGGAAGCGGTTTAACTTGCGAAACGCTGTGCGTGGTGGCGCACGCGTCCGCCAGGCGCAGCGTCAGCTTCCATCCGATCGATCATCCATTGTTCGAACACGGATGCAGGCATTGGGCGGGCGAACAGATAGCCTTGCATCGCCGAGCAGCCAAGAAGCTGCAAACATTCGCGCTGTGCATCGGTTTCCACGCCCTCTCCGACGACATCGATTGACAAGCCGCGACCAAGTTGTAAAAGCGCTGTCACGATGGCAAGCGAGCTGTGGGTATTTGGCAAATCGCGGATAAAACTCTGATCGATTTTTAGCGTATCGATCGGCAGCGCACGCAGACGCGACAACGAAGAAAACCCGGTGCCGAAATCGTCGATCGCGAGACTCACACCTGCCGATTTAAGTGCATCGAGTGCGCCGTGCACGATGTTCTCATCGTCCATCAGCATGCGCTCGGTGAACTCGATTTCAAGATGCTTACCGTCGATCTGAATTTGCGTTAACGCTGAGAGGATCGTGCTTGCGAAACTGTCGGCGCGAAATTCGTTGCTCGACACATTGATTGAAACACATGCGGTTTTCCATCCGATTGCAATCCAGCGTTTCGCGAAGCGAAGAGCCTCGGAGAGTACCCACATGGAAATCGGACGACTGAAGTGTCCTTCCTCAGCGATGTGAATGAATTCAGAAGGTGCCAAAAGTCCCCGTGTCGGATGGTTCCAGCGAAGTAAAGCCTCGACACTTAAGAGTTCAATGCCGTCGGCAGACACAACGGGCTGAAAATAGAGTTCCAGTTCCGAGTTTCGGATGGCTTGCGTGAGCGCCTGCTCAGTTTCAAGCAGCGCGTGCGCGCGCTGTGCAAGCGACGCGTCGAAGTAACGTACCGCGTCGCGTCCTTCTCCTTTCGCCAGATACATCGCCGAATCAGCGTGCTTCAGCAGTGTTGACGGCGTGTCTCCGTCGTGCGGAAAAATCGCGATCCCGATTGAAGCGCTCAATCCGATTTCTCGGTGATCCAGCGTCAGCGGTTTTGCGAAACACGCGACCACTTGCTCGACGAACGTCGCCAGATCGCGCTCATGCGTCATCGCATAGGTGATCACAAACTCGTCGCCGCCCAGTCGCGCGAGCCAGGCTTCGTCATCGACCGGGCTCGCGTGACTGCACGCGCGCAGCAGCCGTTCGGCGACCTCTGTAAGTAAAGTGTCGCCGGCTGCGTGACCGATTGAATCGTTGACCCGCTTCAATTGATCGAGATCGATAAAAAGCGTGGCGAATTTGGCGTTTTGCTTTTTGCGCGCTTCGATGAGTCGGCTCAAATGCTCATCGAGTTGCACCCGATTGGGCAAACCGGTGAGCGCATCGTGCAGCGCGAGAAACCGAATGCGTTTTTCTGCGGCACGGCGCTCGGTGATGTCGCGCACAATGATGAGTCGCTGCGGCACATCGTTCCACACCACATTGCGAACGGTGTATTCGACGTCGACAAGGCGGCCGTTGCGCGCAAGGATCACACTTTCGTAGGTGGTCTCGACCCCCGAGGCAATGACCGCGCGCACGCGATCGCGCTCGTCTTGCGGCACGAATTCGATCGTTTGTTTGCCGATCAGTTCGTCGTGCGTAAAACCCAGGAGCTTGCACGCTTGCGGATTGACGTCGGTAATCGTACCGTCTCGATGAAACACCATGCCTTCGCTTGATGCTTCGAAGAATTTCTTCATGCGATCGGAGGAAACACGCAGCTCGCGCGCGAGCGCTTGCTCGGACGTCCCGTCGGTGACGATGACGTAGAGTCGGTCGGGCGTGGCTTGTCCGGGCGAACAAAATGGCACCAGACTTACGTCATAAAAACGTTCACTGCCGTCGCGCGCTTGCGCGGCCTGCGCGTAGCGCACCGAGCGATGTGTCTCCCGTACGGTCGCCAGATGTTTTTCGGTGCGTGCGACCGTGCCGCGTCCGACGATGTCGTGCAGATTGCGCCCCACGAGTTGTTCTGCGTCGCAGCCCGCAAGGGCTGCGTAGGTCGCATCGGCATAGAGGCAGACAAGCGACTCGAAGTCGTAGCAAGCCACCGCAGCGGGCGTCGCGCTTGCAAATCGCGCTTCGATTTCCAAAAGACGTTGCAGGGGGATCATGGTTTTGCCAACCGGCGAAAGAACGGGCGCCTCACCGGCGCAACGCCTTTACGTCCCGAATCGATTCCCCCATGATTGTTGAGCGCTCAGTTCGCAGTCTAGCGCGAGAAATGCGGATTTTCTGACAGCGCTCGCAAGCCCCATTGTTTGTGACGGGTCGAGGTGTGGTGCGCCCAGCTGCGGCATCCCCGCGATCACCATCAATGTTTCAAAAAGCATAAATGCGCGCTAACAACTATGTGATTAATTGCCCAATTAAATTGGGCGATGGAATGAATAAAACTGTTTATCGAATACTTAGTTTTTACTCTAAATGACCGATGTTTTTATGGCGAATAATCGTAGGTCGTTTACTTTTTTCGAAACCTAGGGTTCCGAAATGGTTCGAAATTAGCGTTTCCATGAGGTGAAACGCGATTCCAAAAAAGTAACATCGATAAGGTTTTCCGTTCCTCTAATCCGTAATTATTTCCACTCCATGAGCACACCGACCTACGCACCCGGCATCCAAATCAACGCCCCCATCAGCGCCGAATTCGCTGCGATCCTCACACCCGAGGCGATGAATCTCGTTGCCAAACTGCATCGAGCATTTGAGCCACGCCGTCAACAACTCCTGGCCGCGCGTGTCGAGCGGGCGAAGCGATTGGATGCTGGCGATCGCCCCGATTTCCTCGCCGAGACAAAACACATCCGTGATGATGCGTCATGGAAGATCGCGCCGTTGCCGAAAGCGCTTGAATGCCGTCGTGTCGAGATTACCGGCCCGGTCGAGGCAAAGATGGTGATCAACGCGTTCAACTCGGGCGCGGATTCGTACATGACGGATTTCGAAGATTCGAACGCGCCGAGCTGGAGCAATCAGATTCAGGGTCAGATCAATTTGAAGCGCGCGATTCGTCGCGAACTCTCGCTCGAACAAAACGGCAAGACGTACAAACTGAACGACAAGATCGCGACGCTGCAAGTGCGTCCGCGTGGCTGGCATCTCGATGAAAAGCACGTTTTGATTGACGGCCAGCGCGTGCACGGCGGCATCTTCGATTTCGCGCTCTTCATGTTTCACAACGCGAAAGAGCAAATCGCGCGTGGCGCCGGGCCGTTCTTCTATTTGCCGAAGATGGAATCGCATCTCGAAGCGCGTCTGTGGAACGATGTGTTCGTGATGACGCAAAACGAACTCGGTTTGCCGCAGGGCACGATCAAAGCGACAGTGTTGATCGAAACGATTGTCGCCGCGTTCGAGATGGAAGAAATCCTCTACGAATTGCGTGATCACAGCGCGGGTTTGAATGCTGGACGTTGGGACTACATTTTCTCGTGCATCAAGAAATTCAAGGTTGACAAAAACTTCTGCCTCGCCGATCGCGCGAAGGTCACGATGACGGCGCCGTTCATGCGCGCCTACGCATTGTTGCTTTTGAAGACTTGTCACAAGCGCGGAGCACCTGCAATTGGCGGCATGAGCGCCCTCATTCCGATCAAGAACGATCCGGAGAAAAATGCTGTCGCGATGCAAGGCATCATTAACGACAAGAAGCGCGACGCAACCGATGGTTACGACGGTGGTTGGGTTGCACATCCGGGGCTTGTCGAGCCGTCGATGAAAGAATTCGTCGCCGTGCTTGGCGACAAACCGAATCAATGGAGCAAAACGCGCGAGGATGTGAACGTAGCGGCGGCCGATCTGTTGAATTTCCAACCCGAAACGCCGATCACCGAAGCGGGCTTGCGAATGAACATCAACGTCGGCATTCATTACCTCGGCGCGTGGCTCGCAGGCAACGGTTGCGTGCCGATTCACAACTTGATGGAAGACGCCGCGACCGCTGAGATCTCACGATCGCAAGTCTGGCAATGGATTCGTTCGCCGAAAGGCGTGCTTGATGACGGTCGCAAGGTGACGGCCGATCTTGTGCGCTCGCTCGTGCCCGAAGAACTCGCAAAGATCAAAGCGGGTGGATTCATCGGCAAGTTTGATCGCGCCGCCGAAATCTTCACGCAAATGAGCACGCAAGACGCGTTCGCCGAATTTCTTACGTTACCGCTTTACGAGGAAATTTGATCGGAGCGCCAAAGATAGTTTGCGCTTACTAACATTTAAGACATACGGGAGCCGCTGGGCTCCCGCGTCTTTGTGAAATAGAGCAATTGTGCAGACGAAAACGCTGGTTTTTTCGGAACCCCCCACCTAAAATCCCACTCTTACTACTCAATTGGCTGCACGCAGGAGTGGATCGGAGCAATGTAGTGCGCTTCTCGGTCGCGCAAGCAGCGGAGTTCTCTCGGTATGTCGAGCGAGGATGGTCGTTAGAAGCCAACCCGCCGATGTGAAGTATCGGACACGGATTTAAGGATCATGGCTAAGAAATCGACGCCCGTGTTGTCGCGGGCAAACATTTGGTCTCTCGACGAGTACACCAAACGCCGTACGACGTTTCGTCCGGAGGTGTTGGCGCACAAGAAAAATCGCACCGTTCATTTGGGCGCGAACTTGACGCTGCAATTCGAAGACGAGATGACCGTTCGTTATCAAATTCAGGAAATGCTGCATGCGGAAGGCAAAACCGACGCCGCAGCAATCCAAGAGGAAATCGACGCGTACTTGCCGCTTATTCCCGATGGCGGCAATCTTAAAGCGACGATGATGATTGAGTACGAAGACGAGACGGAGAAGAAACGTCAACTCTCGCAGCTGATCGGCATCGAAGATCGCGTGTGGATTCAAGTCGAAGGTAGCTCCAAGCTCTATTCCATTTCCGATGAAGAAATGGAGCGCGAGGGCGATTACAACGCGTCCGCCGTGCATTTCCTGCGCTTCGAGCTTACGAAAGAGATGAAGGCAGCGCTCAAGTACGGCGTGGGTCTCGCGGTTGGCGTGGATCATCCGCGCTATAAAGCTGCGATCAATCCGCTGCCGCAAACGATTCGCAATGCACTGGTTGCCGATCTGAAGTAATTACGCGTCAGCTAAGAACAAAAAGGCGACCTGCGGGTCGCTTTTTTGTTGTTTTGAAGATTGTCACTTCGAGCTGTAGGAGCGGCTCCGCCGCGATCCGCGTTTCGTTACAAAGATTGGCAACGCGATCGACGCCCGTTGCAAACGTAGATCGCGGCGGAGCCGCTCCTACAGTGCAGCCGCCAAGCGCGACACGCCCTCTTTCAATTTTTCCAGCGACACCGCATACGCCATGCGTACATGTTCACGTGCGCGATGCTCGCCGAAATCGATGCCCGGCGCGAAGGCGACACCGGTGCGATCCAGTATCTCGGTGCAAAAACGCTCGCTGTCACGCGTAAATGCGCTGACGTCTGCGTACACAAAAAAACCGGCGTCGGGCGTGATCGGAATTTTGAAACCAAGATTGCTGAGCGCCTTGACGAAGTAGTCGCGTCGCGCTTGAAATTCCAAGCGCCGCTGTTCGGCAACGGCATAGCCAGCGTCGGTGAAACATGCGAGTGCTGCGTGTTGCGAAAGCGCGGCGGGCGAGATGTACAAATTTTGGGCGAGCTTTTCCAGGTTGCGTACATGGCGCTCCGGCGCAACGAGCCAGCCGAGCCGCCAACCGGTCATCGTGAAGTATTTCGAGAAACTGTTGATTGAAAAAATATCGTCGGACTCATGTGCCTTAAATGCGAGTGCAGTTTCTGGCTTGCGACCGTAGTTGAGCCCGGCATACGTCTCATCCGAAATCAGCACGCCTTTGCGCTCGCGCACGCATTCGACGATCTTTGCGAGTTCGCCTTCGCGCACGCTCGTACCCGTTGGATTCGACGGCGACGCCACGAGCACACCTTTGGTCTTTGCGTTCCATGCACGATCGATCAGCGCAGCAGTAAATTGATAGGACTCATCGGCGCCGACGGGAACAGTGCGTGGTACACCCTCCATCACGCGTACGAAATGCCGATTGCACGGATACGACGGATCGGTGAGCAAAATTTCATCGTCGCGATTGACGAGAAGCGCGCAGGTCAACAAGAGCGCGGCCGAGCCGCCCGCCGTCACGATGATGCGTTCGGGTGCAACGTCCAACCCGTAAAACCGTTTGTAATGTCTGCTGATCGCTTCGCGCAATGGACGAATGCCGAGGGCGCTGGTGTAATAAATTGCACCGCTGGCGAGCTGGGTTTGCGCAGCATCGATCACCGGTTGCGGCGATGGAAAATCCGGCTCGCCGATTTCCATGTGAATCACATCGCGGCCTTGCGCTTCGAGCGCGCGCGCGTGCGTTGCGATCTCCATCACGTGGAACGGAGCGATGTGTTGCAGGCGTTGCGCTAAGCGATCGTTCATGCGCACAATGTTAGACGCCCGTCGTGCCACCGTCCGCAGCTAGGATTCGGAAATCGCGTACGTTTGCTACGGCGCAAGGCCGCAGTTGTTCGAAAGATGCGCGCGAATCGCTGCCGCAGTGTTGCGCCAGGTTCCAATCGGCGGTGCGACACCCAGCGCATTCGCGGTCAGCGCGTCATCGCGAAAACCAAGCAGCGCACGCAACAACAATACGCCATCGGTTGCCGCGTCGATCACACCATTGCCGTCGATATCGAGGTGCTTTGTGCCGTACAGCACGTTCAGATTTCGCTCGATCGCAGCATTGCTCAATGTGCCTTGTTTCATCGCACTCGTCAGTGAGTTACCGCGTCGGCCATTCATGTAGCGAAAGGCAAGCGCAGCGTCGGTGCTCGCGCGTACGCCGTTGTTCGCGTCGACGTCAAAGTTGCATGCGACGGGCGATGCGTTCGCTGGCGCCGGCCAAACGGCGAAATAGCCTGCGCTTTGCGTTTGCGCACCACCACTTGGAATCGTTGCCGGCGCGGTGCTTTGCAGAGCGTTTGTGGTTGTGAACATCGCACCTTGTTCAACGTAAGCCGCAATAGCCGCAGCGCCACGCGACGCTACGATGCCGCGCACGGCACCTTTGCCGCCGTTGTTGAACACCACCCAGCTTTCTCGCTGGGTGGTATCGGGGGACGTGACAAGTGCCCATGCGTCGCTACCCGCGTAGGCAGCCATCACATTCCCGTTCAAGTTCACGTCGGGGCGATTTTTGATCTGATACGCGGAATAGCCGCCGACGTAGAAGCGGCCGTCTTTGTCGCCCGCGATCGCGCGTGGCTCAATCGTATTGCCGCGCGGGTTGGGATCGGTGGCTTGTCCATTTCGCGTTAGCAAAAAGAATCCGACCAGATGCTGCCCGGTGCGTGGTTCGAAACGCGCGACATAGGTGATGTGGTTGCTTGCGGTGTTGAATGGATCGACGTAGTTATCGCTGCCGGGCTTCGCATTGTTGGCTGAGGTGCCCAGTTGGTTGATGGAGACCCCCACTTGACGCGTGCTCGGCAACCAGCGAAAGATCGCATTGCCACCAGCGCTTGTGCCTGCGAAATACACCATGCCGTCTTCGCCGACTGCAACGCGTCGTCCGCGCGTGTCGGCACAATCGCTATTGGCATCAGCCACGCCCGTTGCGTAGTCGTAGTTCACCCACTGCTCAACGCCGTCATAGTCGAAGGCTTTCAACCAAGCGACCTGCAATTGAGAGCAGCCTCTACCGTCGCGCTGTGCGAAGCCGGTCATGAATACGCGCTGCGTCACCGCATCGAGGGCGATATCAGCAACGTGCGAATAACCCGATGTGCGCTCATAGCGCAGGCTGCCGTTTGCGTTGTAAATTGTGTAGGTTTTCGCAGTGCCGCGATCTCCGACCGCATCGCTTTGCGATCCACCACGAAGCGCGACAACCGTGCCGTCGCTCGCGATATCTACCCGTGCCGCGATTTGCGAAAGATCGCTCCAGCGCACGGTTACCAAATCCGCCGCGAGCACCACAACACCGATGTCGGCAGCGATTGCAATGTCGCCGTTGCCTGTGTTTACCGCGATGTCGTTGATCGCGGCACCGATCTTTGCGCGTTTCAAAAGCTGCGAACCATCGGCAGAGAGTTGCATCACAGTGCCGGTTGTTCCGTTGTTGGCGGGCGCGAGCGGATTCGTAACGTTTGCGGTGTCGCTGAATGCGGAAGTGCCACCGAGCGTGGCGCCGATCAAGAGCGAACAATCCGGCGCAATCGCAATGCCCGAGGCACGGTCGCCGAGCGCGAGTCCTGCAAACGATGCATTAGCGACCGTCAAACTATAGGCGTTTGCATTGGGCGCGCTTGCAGGAAGGCAGCGCGTTTGAGCGCTGACTGTAGTTGCGAGTGCGCTTAAAGCAAACGCCATCAAGCTTTGTTTCATTGTCGCGAGTACGCGCCGCGTCGTTCGGTCGCATACCGATAAATCCGATACTGCAAGATTCGTCACAATTGCCGATCCCCTTGTTGCAATCTCGCCGCGCAAATGACTGGGCGAGACCCTCGATTAACACTTGATTTTTATTAGCCGCCGAGCGTTTGATACGAACAAACAGAGCAATTGCGGCAGTTTCAGGTAATTTTAAATAGATTTGTCCAAGACGAAAAGGTCGCTTGCCGTTTCCGCATAACTCCGTTGCGCCGCAACCTGTCTCTGCCTTCGTCACACGAGCAGACGACGGTGACGACGTTGCATGTGCAAATAATTTCTTCTTTCTCTATTAAGCTACAACGATTATCGTCCAATTTAATTGGGCGATCGTCGAATTTATGACTTAAATTGATAAGTAACAATATTAGCGTTTCGACCCAATATTTTGGGCGAAACAAGCAATGGCTGGGGCAGAACGTGGAAGAACTATTTCAATAGCCGCAACACATGCGGCGCGTGACGTTTCACGTCGTCGATCGTCTCCGACATTTCGGCGAGTACAACAATGGCCTCAGCAACGCGCGTGAGTGCAACGCGTTCGTTACCAGATTTCGTTGCCTGATCCGCAAACACATGATCGAGCACAGCAATCGTCGCCGCGCGCACGTTGCCCGCTTTTAGCCCGGTAAGCTGGTAGCTTGCGCCCGATTCGGCAACGCGCAGCGTCGCTTCGTTTCGCGAGGTTGTTTCACTCACTCGTCGTCCGGTCAAGATGTAATGCGAATCGAAGCCCTTGCCTTCGAGCAGCTTCAGATAGCTCGCGTCGGGTGCGCGCTCGCCGCCCTCGTAATTGATTTGCGTGCGGCGTGTCACGTGCGACAGCTCGGCAACCTCGGCCTGCGTCAGACCCAAGCGCGCGCGCTCTTCGGTCAGGCGAGTACCTAATGTGCGCAAATATTTGCTCTTATCCACTTGACGAGTGTAAAAACGTACACCAAAATGTGTGCGAATGGTATGAAGACGTTCACATTACCGTGAACGAGGAGTAAACGCAAATGCTGCCCGAGGACGCGACCGATACACCGCTCACGCCTGCGCAAATCAAACAGCGACTCTGGTTTCGCGGCGAAACACTCAAATCATGGGCGCAGGCCAACGGGTATTCGTATGGCACGGTGAGCGCCGTCATGACGGGCCGCCTCAAGGTGACACGAAATTACGGGGTTGGCTACGATATTGCACGCAAACTCGGCCTGGTCATTGAAACGGCCTCCGGTCGCATCGTTCATGGTCAACGACAGGACAACCCATGATGAAAAGAAAAATCCTCGCAGGCATTCGACATGCGCCCATGCCGCCGCTCGCGTGCACACTCGTGCGCGACGCCGCGCGCGGCACCGGGCAGGACGCGCCGCTCACGCTTGCAACGCTCGCCACGCGTGCGCTCTGGATGATGCTCGTTGCGGAACACGTCGATCGCTACCGCGAAGCGCCAGCCGATGAGGATTGCGAGGCCTATCAACTGCTCGCCGAAGTTGCGATGGGCGATGCCATCGATTTGATCGACGAGCGACTGCGCGATGCCGCGAGCAAGTACGCCCATGTTGACGATGCCCTGCTCACCGAAGCGCGCGAAATGAAACGCTATACCGACGAAATCATGCAAGCCGAAGCATCGCGCGCGAAAGATGCCGTGGCCGATGTTCGCAGCCGCGCCGAGCGCTACGCGAAGGACGTTGTACCCGAATAAAGACGCTACATGCCAAGCGCAACGCCGACTAACGCACCCGTTGCAATTAACCAAAGTGGGTGCAGTTTCGGCAGCGCAAAAAATGCGGCGAGTGCGACTGCGGCAACCAACCATGCGCGTGGATCGACAAAACCTTTGGTGAGAAGAGCACAACCCGCGAGCATCAACCCTACCGTCACTGGCGCGAGTCCGCGCAACACGATTTCGCGCCACGGATTGGCTTGCAGGCGGGTGAAGAATTTAGTCGTGATGATCACGAGCACGAAGGGGCCGAGACTAATTGCACCGAGCGTGGTGAGTGCGCCAGCAACGCCTGCGACGTGATAGCCGAAGAGGGCAACGTAGAGAATGTTAGGGCCTGGCGCGGTTTGCGCGAGCGCTATGTAGCCCGCGAATTCGGACGTTGTCATCAGCCCGCGCGAATCGACAAAAAATCGATGCATGTCGGGAATGAGTGGAATCGTGCCGCCAATACACAGAAACGATAGTGTCACATAAAGTAACGCCATGTCGACGAGCACATTTGCGTCTTTCACAAAACGCCTCGCTTTGAAAGCACCACGCCTATTGCGCCGCAGAGAAGCAGCACGAGCGCCATGTGCCAATGCAAAAACACCGACAGCGCCGCAGCGATTACGCAAAGCCCAACAGCCCACGCGTTTTTGTAAAACGGTTTCGCCATTTTGAGCGACATGTAAACGAGATACGCGGTGGCAACAATCGACATGCCTTTCATCGCAGACTTCACTTCCGCGACGTGTGCGAAAGAGTGATAGAGCTGCGAAAGTGCGAGCAATATCGCAAGCGGCGCACCTACCAATCCAAGAAAGCAAAGCAGACCACCGCTCACGCCGCGAAATTTGGTGCCGATGAACACTGATGTGTTCACCACGTTCGGCCCCGGCACGGCCTGACACACCGTCAAAATGTCAGTGAGTTCTTTATCGTCAAGCCAACGCTTCTCTTCAACGATGACGCGCCGCACCCAAGGTAGCGCCCCGCCAAACGCGCTCACGCCAATTTTCAAAAACGCGAAGAAAAGTTCGCGATGCGTCGGTACATAGCTCGATGCGGATGCAGTGTTTTGATCGTTGTGTTGCTCGTGTTCCATACGTTGGATGCTATCGAGAAAAACTCACGCAATCCGCAAACGGTTTCGTTGAATGCGCGACGCGAAGCGATGCTCGCCAATTCTTTGCGCTACGATCCGCAAACAACACACCAAAGCACACTATGACAGCACCGCCCGACAATCCTTTCAATTCGCCGATTCCTGGTTTTCAGCAAACGCGCTTCGTGCAAGCCAGCGATATCGATGAATTAGGTCATGTGAACAATGTCGTCTATCTCGCCTGGGTTAACGATGTGGCGATCGCGCATTGGAATTCGGTGACCACCGACGAGCAACGCAAGAAAATGATCTGGGTCGCGCTGCGCCACGAGATTGATTACAAAGCCGAAGCGCTGCTGGGTGACACAATCCTCGTGCGCACATGGACAGGCGTTGCGCGCGGGCTACGCTATGCGCGCCACACGCGAATTTTTCGACAAGCAGACGAAACCTTGCTTGCCGAAGGATTGACCTATTGGTGTCCGATGGATGCCGCAACGCGAAAACCTGCGCGACCGTCGAAAGAGATCGCAGTGCTGTTTGGCAGAACGTAGTGCAACGTCAGGGAATTCAACTTTCCCGTTCGTGGTGAGCTCAGTTCATCCTGAGTTTGTCGAAGGATCGAACCACGAGCTCACCTAATACTCATCGTGCCTGATCAATAGTTCTTTTTTTGCTCAGGGTTGATCGTTTGACGAGGTCAGCGCTATCCGCAAACTCTTTGGTGGTTCGTAAAAAAGCAAATCCGACGAGTTGATCGCGACTGGTTAGGTTCGGCCAGGAGCAGCTGGTCGCAGCTATCCTTTGGGTCATTACGCTCGAAACAAGTTTGAGCTCAGAGGCAACGTTTACCGCTAGTTCAGTGGTGCGTCGGAACTGTGCCATGTGTTGGCGCGAATATTCAATACAGGATAACTGCCTGTGTGCGAGATTTGCATTCTGTTTTTTTGCGAGACGTAACAATGAACCTGACAGTAAACGGGCAGGTACGCGCGATCGCAGCGCCTTGGGTTGAAGAGTCGCTGCTTTCGGTGTTGAGCGAACATCTCGGACTGGTCGGTACGAAGTATGGTTGCGGTGTGGGCCTCTGCGGCGCATGCACCGTGCTCGTCGACGGCAAGGCGGCGCGCAGCTGCATGCTTCGGGTTCGCAGCCTAGGCAATGTCGAAATCACGACGATTGAGGGGCTTTCCAGGAACGAGACGCTACACCCGGTGCAACACGCTTGGCTAGAGGAATCCGTTTCGCAGTGTGGCTACTGCCAGGCGGGGCAGATTATGTCGACTGTCGCGTTGCTGAAATCGAATCCCAATCCGAGCGACGTTGATATTGACGCAGCGTTGGACGGCAATCTCTGCCGTTGTGGCACGCAACAACGAATTCGCCGCGCCGTTCACGCGGCCGCCAAACTCTCGCGGAGTAGCGCGTGAATCGCCGCAAATTCTTGCTTGCGACAGCGAGCGGATTAACCGTCACGTTTTCGTTCGGATGCGCGTTGCCGGTGATCCCGAAACGGCCGAAGCCTGATTTATCGGATGCAGCGTCATGGATACGATTTGCTGCTGGCCGCTTTGTTCTGAGTGTGCCTCGGGTCGAAATGGGGCAAAACATCGTGACGGCTATGAAGCAGATTGCCTGCGAGGAACTCGCGGTTGATCCTTCGGTATTGAGCGTTGAAACCCACTCCACCAACGCAATCAAGCGCGTGCGCGCCACGGTGGGCAGCGAGTCGATCAAGGACTTTGCGTTGCCGCTTGCGCGAGCGTGCGCTACCTTGCGCGAAGCAATTGCAAAAGGGCAAACCGCAGGCATCCTGGAGGCTCGCGAGATATCGGCCGCCGACTTGCGTGCATTTGGAAAAACAACTCGTTACATCGGTCGATCACCCGTCGTTGAGCAGGCGCGCGAGATCGTTACGGGCAGACCGCTCTATGCGAGCGACGTGCGTCGTCCGAATATGCACTACGGTCGTGTACTGCGAGCAAGCGTCTCGCCAGAAATCACCTCGACCGTTACGTCATTGGACGAAGCCGCCGCTGCGCGTGTGTCCGGCTTTGTTGCGGTGGTGCGCGACAAGCTGCTTGCCGAAGGCGTTTCAGAGGGGGTCGGTATCATCGGGCGTACACCGGGTGCGCTTGATCGTATTGAGGCAGCGCTCGCCATTCGCTGGAATACCGATGGCGAGTTCGACCAGCGATCAATCGATGACACCATCGACATTGATCGACGCGCAACGAGAGGCTCGCTTGCAAATAAAGTGCATCGCGATACCATCGACATGGTCAGACCTTGGCGCGTTGATCTACGCATCGACATTCCGCTCGCTGCCCACGCACCTATAGAAACGCGTGTGGCAGTGG
This sequence comes from Casimicrobium sp., assembly GCA_051645545.1. Lineage (GTDB taxonomy): Bacteria > Pseudomonadota > Gammaproteobacteria > Burkholderiales > Casimicrobiaceae > Casimicrobium. Next base: position 13,716 of record JBOFBL010000234.1, read on the forward strand.
CCGAGTTTTCCGGTGCAGATAAGTTGGAAATGTGGGTCAGCACGCAGGATGTGTTCTACCAACGCGATGTAGTGGTCAAACGGCTCGGTCTAGACGAGCGAAACGTAACCGTGCATGGCCAACGCGTCGGTGGAGCATTCGGTGGAAAAACGATTTGCACCGTTGAGCTCGAAGCGGCTGTTCTCGCCCGCGCAACGAAGCTACCGATCAAAGTGCAATGGACGCGTGCACAAGAGTTTCGTTTTGGTTTTCATCGTCCGCCTTCGTCGCACCGTCTGCGTGCGCGCATTCGCGACGCTGGAATTGAAGACTGGTCGCATCGCTTCGCAAGCAGTCACATTCTTTTCACTAACGCTGTGCTACCACCTTGGTTGCAACGTCTTACCGATTTCATCGGCGACGATGGAGTGGCACGCGGATCGATGCTCGCGTATCGTGCGTTGAACAAGCGAATCGAATTCGATCTCGCACGGCTGCCAGTGCTTACCGGTCCGTGGCGTGGACTCGGTGCTGGGCCGAATGTATTCGCAATCGAATCGGCGATCGACGAATGCGCGCGCTCAAGCGGCATTGATCCGGTTGAATTCAGACTAAGCAACAGTGCCGAACCGAGAATGATGCGAGTGCTTCAACGCGTCGCAGACGCGGCGGGATGGAAGCGTAAATCAACATCGTCGAATCAAAACGTTCAACGCGGTCGCGGCGTTGCTTGCGGCATTTACAAAGCGATGAGTTATGCCGCAGTCGTTGCCGATGTCACTATCGATCATTCGAAGAAAACGATTCGTGTCGACAAGCTGTGGTGTGCGCACGATTGCGGGCGTGTCGTGAACCCCGATCAGGTACGCGCACAATGCGAAGGCAATCTAGTGTGGGGGCTTGGCATGGTGTTGATCGAAGAATTGCGCGTAGAGAAATCGCAAGTCATGGCCGCAACTTTTGCCGATTCGCCGATACCGCGTATGTCGGATGTACCGTCAATGGAAATTTTGCTCGTCGACGAAGGCGAAGCACCTACTGGCGCTGGCGAAACCGCAATCGTCGCGGCGGGAGCCGCCATTGCAAATGCCATTCGGGACGCAACCGACTACCGTGCAACACGATTGCCGTTACGCTATGAGGATTTGCAACGACGTTCGTAGACTATGAGCGATTTCGCCGCGTCCGCAATGATGCGATTGATTCAAGCTGGGCTCAAGCGGCAGCGCCTTGAGCTCGCGCCTCTGAAGATCGACACTCCAGGCGTCGAAGCGAGAGTGCCGCTTGCCGATAAGCGCGCAGCGCTTACCGCATTGCATACGGCTCACGGTCTCGATTGTTTGTTGCGCATCGGTGAAGCGATTGACGACGTCGGCGACGAGCCTGCGCTCACTGCGATGTTGCTGGCTCGCGATCCGATCAATTTGCTCGCGCGTTGGCAGCGACTTGAGCGTTTTATCCATTCGCGGCATCGAATCGCGGTTACCTCACTTGGCGAACATCAATTACTCGTTCGTCACTACTCAGTCAACGAAACGCCGCCGCTGCCTGCCGAAGATGCGCTAGTAATCGGATTATTAGTGCTGCTAGTCGAACGCATCGGCGCGATTGATGTTCGCGCGCGGCCAAATGGTTCGTGCGAATGGACGCGTCGGTCTGGGCGCTGGCAACTGCTACCGAACGCTCATCCGCATGAGAGTCTCGCGGACTGGGAAATTCAATGGTCGCATGTACGAACACCGCTCAGCGCGGCTTCGCTCACCGATTCAAAATCAATCGCGAAGCAGCTTACTGCACTGATGACCGACGATCCTGCGCAATCATGGACGCTTGCCAATGCTGCTGGTGCCGCTGCTATTTCGAGACGAACTCTTCAACGGCGATTGCAACTTGAGGGTACTTCGTTTCAACGCGTTTTGCGCGAATCGCGGATTTCACTTGCCGCAAAACTTCTTACGGCAGGCGACGCTTCGCTCTCTGAAATTGGATACCGTGCTGGCTTCGCCGATCAGGCGCACTTCCAACGCGAATTTCGTGTCGCCACTGCGATGACGCCTATGGAGTATCGCAAAGCGTTTCTCTCGGTGCATTAGCCAACGAAGATTAATCGATCTTTTAGCTCAAAGAATTAGCTATGACACTCGTGGCGCGAATGCGCTGTTTACCGCGACATGGGGATACGTCCGATCGTGAATCAAGAACAAAACAAAGCTTGTAGAGGAGAACCAATTGGAGCGAACTTCAGTTTTTGGTCAACAGCCAATGCTCGATCGCAATGCAGTGTGCCGCTCAAAAAGTCACCGTGTTCGAAGTCAAAATCACGGCGTGACCACGAATGTTTTTCGAGATGATTTTGGTCGCGTCAGCAAGCACGTTTTGATGCAGATTCTTTTTGAGCAGTAAAAAATCTGGGCCAATCCGTATGAATCTACGCCAAAAGATCTGGAGGGCAACAACGAATCACTCCGATTTTTTGAACGGATTTCTCTCCGGCGCGTCGTCGTGCTGAATACCTAGCAACAGGTTCTTGATCAATTTGTTGAGCAGCGGTTGCCGATGGCGAACGAGTACAGCGAAGGGCTGTGGTTTTGCGCCGAGCGCAGCCTTCGGTTCGAGTGCCGTACGACCGAACGAAATGCGACGACAACCCAGATCGATTGCATCCGCAATCGCTGCGTGTAGCAAACGCAAGTAAATCGGCGTATCTGCACCCGCTTCGCGATCGAAACCTACGTGATACGCAATCACTGTCTCATCGCTTTCTTTCACTGAAATCAAAAACCCTAGCAGTTGCTTTCCGTCGCGCACGATGCTGCAACGAAAGCGCTCGCCTGCAATACGCTCGAGTGCCGCGAAGTAATCGGGTCGCAATTCGAACGGTCGAAAACTCGCGTTCATCTGCACGGATTTGTAGAGTTCGAAGAGGCGCGCTTCGTGCCGCGCGAGATCGTTGAGGCGTTCGATGACGAAGCCTTTCGCATCGATGGGTTTCAGAATGCCGTTGCGAATATTGGCGCGGTATTTCGAGGCGAGTCCACTCAAGTAATCGTCGTAGGTTTTCCACGAAGGATCGAGTTCGAGCACCATATTCGGCTCGGTTTCGACTTCGCGATAGGAGAGCTCGGTGAGTAGCGTCGCCGAGGCTTCGAACGGTGCGTGCAGATCTTTGATCAACACGAAATGCGTCTTGCCACGCAGTCGGTCGGCCTGTCGCACGCGGTAGAGCACTTCGGCCACGCCGTGCCACGCGATGTGCAAATCCGCATCCTTCGCGAACGCAACACCATGTTGCCCGAAGGTGAGCAGATTGCCGCAACAAAGCACGCGCTGCGTCGCTTGCGTTACGAGTTTGCCGACCGGCGTGATGGCTTTTCCTGCGTCGTTGATTTGTGGCGCTTTGCCGATTTGTGCAAGGCTGATGTCGGCGAGTTGCATGTACACCGCTGCCATTGGAATGATCTCGTCGCCGTCACGACGACTGACAATCGCGTATCGCGGTGAAAGATTGACAGGCAACATCGATTCCATCGCGAGCAAATATTCGCGCGAGAGAAAAAATCCAGTGTCGCGCGTGAGTACGTTCCATGTGTGCGCATCGAGTAACGCAATCGAATCCGCAATCGCGTAGGTGAGCTCTGCCGGGCCGCGCAATTCGCGACGCAACTGATGACGCGCGGTCAATGTACGTGTCACTTCGGTGAGTTTGCTTCTTAATCCCATGGCATATTTATACTCATCAACACATTATCGAATCGCCCATTTTTATTGGGTCGATGTTTAAATAATTGTTATTGTTGAAAGTAAATATAAAATCGTTTATCACCCAATAAAATTGGGAAATCTATGAAAAAGCTGGTTTCAGATATGTGGTCGGTGCAACGGTCACCGCGACGCGCAATTCATGCGCTCCACCGCCGCGAATCACGCCGCGCAGCGGTGGCACGTCGCTGTAATCGCGTCCATAGGCAACGACGACATGACTCTCGCCCGCGAGGCAATTGTTGGTGGGGTCGAATTCAAGCCAGCCGTAATTCGGACAATACACCGACACCCACGCATGCGACGCGTCTGCGCCAATTAAGCGCTCCTGTCCCGGCGGCGGCTGCGTGAGCAGATAGCCACTCACGTATTTCGCGGGCAATCCAAGGCTGCGCAAACACGCAATCATCACCTGCGCAAAATCTTGACACACGCCGCGCTTGATCGCGAGCGCATGTGCAGGTTGGGTGTGCGCGTTGGTCGAACTCGGTGAATACGAAAACTCGCGATGAATGCGCTGGCAGAGCTCGCCTGCCAATCGAAACACCGATGTATTGTGTTGCGAAAGCTCGGCAACGTATTTCGCAAACACGGCATCGGTCGGCGCAAGCGGCGAAGGTTGCACGTATTCGCACGCCTCATCGGGCGCGTGTTCGGCACGATAGCGCATCGACGCTGCAATCGTCTGCCACGCTTCGCTGACTGGTAAGGCAACACGATCGAGCTTGCCTTGTTGATTACCAGGCAGCGATGTTGTGACGACCTCACTGGTTGCAATCACCGTTAGCTCGCGATGCGGCGCAGAAATCTCGAAGTAAGTTCGCACTTGTCCGTTGGCATCGCGCGTTTCGCTTTGCACGTCCGGCGTGGGTGCGATCGCGAGCCGATACGCCAGCACGCCTTGTTTCGGCAGCGGCAGCGGCGCGAGCATTGCAACATGATGCGCTTGTTCGACGTCGGTCGAGTATCGGTAATGAGTTTCGTGGGTAATCGATAGGTGCATAGAGTGCTGGAGTCTATGCGCTTTAAGCGCCGACGGCACGCGCGCCTTGCGCATGCGAGAAATATCGCTGCGACAACACGTCGGAGAGTCCGCTCGACTCATCGATCACCGAGCGCAGTCGATCAACGATCGCTTCGCATTCGCCCGCCGCCGCACGATCGAGTGCATTCGACAGCATCTCAAGACTCCACTGATGCGGCAGCGAGCGCTCGCGCAGGAGCACGGGCGTGACGCCCATCGGCGTTGCGTCGAGTTTCGCCAGTCGCGCCTGCAACGTGAGCGACACCCACGCGAGCGATCTTGGATTGTCGCGATCGAGCGCAAGGAGTTCGACCAAGGCGTGCGGATCGCGACGTTGCAAATAACGCGAACGATAGGTGATGGTGCTGTCGAACAACGCGAGTACCAAATTAAAACCGGTGTCGTTGACCGTCGTGCCGCTCGCGAAGGCTTCCGCGAGTGCGTGCGTAAGTGTGACCAGTCGTTCCACCTGGCGACCGATCGAGAGCATGCGCCAGCCATCGTCGCGCGTCATGCGATCGGCCTGCGCGCCGGTCATCGCCATCACCTGCATGCCAAGTCGCTCCAGCGCACGGAGTGCGGCTTGTGCCGAGACGCTGCGATTGGAAAACGTCGAATGAAATTCTTGTTCGCTCGCCGTGACGAGCGTCCATTGCTCCGGTGCCAGTCGCTCGCGTATCGAAAACGCAGTGGAGCGAAGCGCCGTCATCGATGCCGCAATGCTGTGCGCGCCGAGCCTTGCATCGCGATCGGAGAGCGACGCAATCAACGATCGCTCAAACACCGCCGCCGATTGCCGCATGGTCGGCACTTCTTTGGCCACGAGTCCGTTTTCTACCGCGAGCGCGGAGAGCCAATCTTGAGTGCTTGGCAACTCTTCGTCGTTCGAGGCAAGTGCTTCGAGCGTGATGCGCGCTAAACGTGTCGCGTTGTCGAGTCGCTCGGTATAGCGACCGAACCAATAAAGATTTTCTGCGGCGCGACTGGTGACCCCAATGTCCGCGCGACGCGTTGCAATCGGCATGAGTGTGCTTGAAAGTGGCGCACGATCTTCGCGCACGCGACCGGTGATCGCCCACACGTCGGCTGAGCTGCCGCCGCGATACATCGACACGATTTCCTTACCCGGCGGCGCAATGCGCGCGAGCCCACCGGGCAACACGCACCATTTGCCTTGGCCCTCGGAGAGTGCGTATACGCGAATCATTGCCGCACTTGACGCAAGCATGCCGCTGCCGTGTCGAGTATCGAACGTCGGCGTGTGTGACAGCGGCAAGTACGCCTGCGTCACGAAATTCTCTGGTTTGGTATCGATTCGCGCGAGCCACTGCGCGCGCTCGCGCTCGCTCATGTCGCGTCCGAGTGCGGGCACGAAGCGACGTGCGCGGTCGCTAAACGCGGGCTTCACCACGAGCGAATCAATCTGCGGGCGCATCGATTGCAAGGCGCTTTGCTCGCCGCACCACCAGGTTGCAATCGACGGCAAAGCCATCGGCTCGCCATAAAGCGCATCGGCAATGCGTGGCAAAAACGCGAGCACTGCCGAAGATTCGAGCCACGCACTGCCCGGGGCATTGGCGAACACAACGTTACCTGCGCGATAGGCTTGCATGAGGCCAGGTACACCGAGCGCAGAATCGGCGCGCAATTCGAGCGGATCGATGAAGTCGTCGTCGAGCCGTCGCAAGATCACGTCGACCGAGGACAAACCGCTGAGCGTTTTAAGCCACACGCGCTCGTTGCGCACCACCAGATCGCTGCCTTCGGCGAGCGTGAGTCCGAGATAGCGCGCGAGATACACGTGCTCGAAATAGGTTTCGCTATACGGCCCCGAGGTGAGCAACACCACATGCGGCGAATCTTTACCGGCGTGCGACGCGAGGCTCGTCATCAACGATTTGTATGCGCCGAGTACGCGTTCGATTTTTAATTCGCGAAACGCATCCGGAAACAAACGCGACACGATCATTCGGTTTTCAAGCAAATAGCCCAAGCCCGATGGCGCATCGGTGCGCTGCGAAATGATCCACCAATGACCATCGTTGCCGCGCGCGAGATCGAATCCGACAATATGCAAATGCGTGCCACCGCGCGGTGCAATACCGTGCGCCGTGCGTCGATAACCGGGATGCCCTTGCACGATCGCTGCGGGCAACAGCCCACGCTTAAGCAGCGTTTGCTTGCCGTATACATCGGCGAGCACATCGTTCAAAAGTCGCACGCGTTGCAGCACGCCGCGCTCAATCGTTTGCCATTCGTGCTCCGGCACAATCATCGGCAACACATCGAGTGACCAAGGGCGCGACTGACTGCTCGCATCCGAATAAACGTTGTACGTAACGCCGTTGTCTGCGATACGACGCTGCACGCTTGCGTTCAATTCCACGAGTCGCGCGCGAAAGGCTTCGACATCGTCACTTTGGTCGTTGCTGTCGAAACCGCTGCGCAGACCGTGATTCGCATTCAACGCCTGCTCGAAAAACGTTTGCCAATGCGGCGCGAGCCCGCGATCGTCGAAGAGCATTTTTCCGGCGCGATTCGAATCGATGTGTCCGCGCATGAGCGATGAAACGAATGCGCCGTCGATCGCCAGGGCGCTCGAATGATGCGTGGGCACTAACGGTTGCGTCATATCGAAATTATCCGCGCAAAGCGGCACGCACAGTGCGCTCACACGAAGCAATTCGTTGACGGCAAATCGGCGTGTTAAATATGCGATATAGCACTTTTAATATTACGCCAATTTAATTGGTTCAAAATGACTATTTTAATATTTGTCATAAATTGTATTTTTATTCAAATAACCCCAATTAAATTGGGTCAAAAGAAAAATAGCTATTAGTTGGTTTTCAAGGCGAAAACGCATCTTGTGATGACTTAAGGAGGTTCATAGCGCTCGCGCCCCTGTTGCGAAAGATTGTGCAAAATACAGCGCGGTCGAGACTCGACCGTTTCTCCTCTCAGCGCAGCTCGCGCATCTCTCCTCTAGGAAACTCATGAATAAAAAAGTTATTGGCATCGCCGCGCTGATCAGCGCGGTCGTTGGTGCCTGGGGCGGCGGCACGTGGTTCTATGGTCAACGTGCGCAATCGGAAAGCAATGAAGTGTCGAAGCAATTCGCAGCCGCTGCGCCGTATTTAGCAATGACCTCGAACACCTATGACGCGGGTTTTTTGAAATCGACCCAGACGGTGAAATTCAAGGTGCAAATTCCCTTGCTTGAAGCGCTCTCCGGCGGCGAGTTCACGCTGGTAAATGTGATTGAGCATGGCCCATTCCCCGGTTTCTCCGGGGTCGGCGCTGCGCGAATCACCCACACAATGACGTATCCGCCTGAGGCTCAAAAATTCATCAAAGACCTGTGGGGCGACAAAGCGCCATTTACCTCCGTCACGCACATGGGCCTCGGCGGTGGTGGCACGAGCACGTTCTCTTCCCCCGCGTTCAACACCTCGTTCAAAGAAGACGGTAAAGACGTGGCCGTGACCTTCAAAGGGCTCGATGGCAAAGTCGATTTCACCCGCGGATACAAATCGCTGGACTACAACTTCACGGGGGCAGGCGTTGATCTTATCGGCGCAGATAAAAACACCATCAAGTTCGGCGCGTTGAGTTTTATCGGCAAGCAAAACAAACTCGACGGATCGGAGACGATTTATCTCGGCAGTCAGAAATTCAGTGTTGCTGGTGTTGAAGCGGTCACCGAGGGCAAGCCGTTTTTCACGCTGCAAAAAGTCGATTACAACGTCGACATGAAATCTCCTGAGAAAAACTTCATCGATATGAGCGCACAGGTCATCGCCGGCGGTCTAAAAGCCGTCGACTCGGATTTCGGCAATGTCGAATACGCGCTTAGCGCGAAGCGCGTGCATGTGCCATCGCTCGAGAAATTCACCAATGCAATGAAAGCACAAGCGGTTGCCGTGCAAGCGGCGGTCGCGCCCAATGCAAAACCTCGTGACAATTTCGAAGCCACCAACGAGCAGTTCGTAAAAGCGGCGAAAGAAACGATTCCCGAATTCACTAAACACAACCCCAGCGTTGTCATCGATCGTATTCGCGTCGGCACCGACAAAGCATTCGCGCAGATCACTGGTCAGGTGAATAGCCAGCCGCTCGTTGCGCAGGATCTAGATAATCCAAAAGCAGTGATCGCGAAGCTGACGGCGGTTGCCAATCTGGAAATCACCGATGACTTTTTAGCAACGGTGAAATCGATGATCTGGCGGCAAATGCAAGCTGATCCGTCGTTCAAAGACATGCCTGCAGAAATGAAAAAAGATATGGAAAAGCAAACGAGCGATGGCGTCGATCAACAACTCGCGCAAGTGGTTCAGCAGGGCTATCTCAAGCGCGAAGCCGGCAAGCACACGATGCAATTCACGCTTGACAAATCAAAGGCTACGTTGAACGGTAAACCGGTGCCGCTCCCTGGTTTGTAATCAAAAGATATGTTGAAGAAGAGGTGAGCGCGGGCGGCTCACCTCGACGCGAGCTTCCCATCGTCCTGGGCAAAATCGCTTGGTGCCTCTGCCGCGCGTCAAGCGCGCGTCCAGTGCATGATCCAATGGTCTTCCCAGGTCTTGCCGCCATCGCGAGAGCTCGATTGCGACCAGCGGCATGAGTTCGCAGTGATGCGATCCCATAGGCCGCGATATTTCACCGGTTTGCCTTCGACGGTATCCTCGGAAATGAAAACACCGGCGCCTTTCTCGAAGCTACCCGTGGTGCCAGGTGCCGTTACCACTCCGCTTCTCGCATTCACCCAATGATCCGACCACACTCGTTTTTCAACATCGAGTAAGCGCAGCCCCATGCCGCTGAAATTGCGTGCAGGAATGCACAGCTCTTCGATGCTGCAAATACCGCCGAGAATCGTCCAGCACGTGGATTCACCGGGAAACTCATCCCATTCGTTGCTGCCGACTGCTTTTTGTTTTCGATTTTTGATTTTCCAGTTGCCAATCAAAAAATCGAAGTCACCAGGTTTGCCGGGTGTTGGCGTAGCGGTTGTCGTTGGCGTGGGGGCGACCGTCGTGGCGCTGTTCGCCGTTGTTGCAAGTTGCACAACGGCAATACCTGCAGCCGCTTGCAACAAGTTGCGGCGCTGAGTGTCGGAGACATCGTGGTTCATATTGCGTCCTTTCATGAATTCGCTGATGCGATGCTTCCGTTTTAGAGAAGTAATCCTGACATCTAGCGTCATGAAATTCAGCGGTGGTCGTCGTTTCGCGTTTGCCGATCTGTTTTTCAGGTCCACTCGGAGCAAGAGTTTCGTGTTCAATGGAAAGAACGTGAGCGAATGGCACAATCGCACCATGGAATGGAAAGACCTCTGGGAAGTCGCAAGTTTCGTCGTCACCGTGATCGGTTTGCCGTTCGCGATCGCCGTCTACTTACTCGATCAACGCAAAGAGCGCGATAACGAAGAGGAAGAGGCGTATCAATTGCTCTCCGACGCGTACAACGATTTTCTGAAAGTCGTGCTGCGCAATTCCGATTTGCAATTGCTCTCACGTCGTTCAGCGGGGCAGCTCACCGAAGAGCAAAGCGAACGCATGCTCGTGATCTTTCACATGCTGATTGCGCTTTTCGAACGCGCCTACATCGTCGCTTATGAAGAAGACATGAACGAAGTCGCAAGACGTCGCTGGAATTCATGGGAAGACTTCATGCGCGAATGGGTGCGGCATGAGGATTTCTTTCACGCCTTGCCGACCTTGCTCAAAGGCGAAGACCCAGAGTTCACGGCCTACATTCGCAAGATCGCAGATGAGGAGCGGGCGGTGGTGGTGCGGGTATGATTCGTGAGGGGTGTAGGGTGCGATCCTATCGCACCCAAATTGATACCAACGAGTGTCGATTGGAGAAATGCGCTTCGCGCGGAACGAAACTAGGCGCAATGAGATTGCGCCCTACGAAGCTTCGTATGCGCGTTAAGGTCACTAGAATTAGAACTGTTAGTCACCAACTTTATCGCTCGCAATGCCCTCTGCGCAGAGCCGTTCAAGTGCGTAAAGAAGTTATCTCGATGCTGAAAGTAGTCGTTTTATCGATCCAGTTGTTAATGACCGCCCCGGCAGTCGCACAGCTCGTAGAACCCACGAAGATCGCGCCGTTTAGTGGTGTAGTTAGAGGATTCAGCGGCGATAGTCGTTACGTGATTGTCACAGCAAACCAGACCACAGATGGCGGAGACGAACTCTACCAAGTGCCGATTGACAGTAGCACTCCTCCGCAAAAGTTATCAGCTACGGTGCCGTCCGATCGGACAGGCGTGCGTTTCCTTCAGACGTCACCGAATGGCGTTTATGTTGCGTATCTCCACGATGTCAATGGACCGAACGTTAACGAGCTTTGGATTGCATCTAGCGATGGATCTCTACCCGCGACGCGCATTGCGACTTTTTTTGGCCCTAGCTTTCCACTGGTTGGTGGCAGCCTTCCAACAGTTCAGTTTACGCCGGACAGCGCGCACGTAGTCTTTCGCGCGCAGTTGGGAGCAATTGATGTAGAGGAGGTATGGTCGTCGCCTGTAATCCCTTCACCAACGGTAACACGATTGAGCCGCACAAATCTTTCGCATGGCAAGGTGAGGGATTTCGTCGTGTCGCCGAGCGGTGAGCGGCTCTTGTTTGACGCCGAGGTATCTGTCGGTGCCAATCGTTTCTGGTTATGGTCGACACCAATCGGCGGTGGCGCAATCACTCTTTTGTCTGGTCAAGGAGAAGCGGGAGCCACAACCTCCGCTTCGTCGGTCGTTTTCTTACCAGATTCGCAAAAACTGGTTTTCCCCACGGTTGTTCTGCAGCCCTTCTCCGCCACGCTTTGGCATACGTCGGTTGCTGGCGGTACGCCAACTAAGCTCTCCGGTGACACCGGCACAACGCTCCATCTATCGTGCGACGTCTCCCAGGACGGGGCCAATTTGATTTTCCTTGGCGGTACAGGTTTTTTTTCGGCACTTTTTGTGCGGAATCTTGCTAGTGGGGAGACAACAAAAGTATTCGAAGTCACTGGACCAAGTGGATATGTCGAGTGCGGTTCGTTCAGCAACGACAACTCGCGCAGCTATGAGTTTTTGGCTTGTCCTGAAGGGGACAGTGCCCCATGCAACCTGTATCGTATCGCCGCAAATGGTACGTCTCTCTCGTTAGTTCTTTCTGGAGTAAGAAGCGGCGCTGCAAGTTCGAGTCGCTTCCGAAGAGAGCCAATTGAGTCGGGTGCGGTCCAAATATTGGACGTGGCCAGTGGCGGTGGCGAGTTGTTCGAACTCCGGGCGCTTGATCGATCATCAAAGTCCTCGTGGAAATTGTCCGATGCTCGTAATCCGGCAAGGTACTTTGGTGGATTTCCGGAGTTTCCGACTTTTTGCGTAAAAACTAGTGATCATCAAATCGTATTTCTCTCCAGTCACGGCGAGTCAGAACCCACCACAAAGGCGCTATGGGCCGTTGATCGGTCCGGAAGCACCCCAAAGAAGCTAACAGGAACGCTTCCGCCTGGACAGGGAGTATTGGTGACAGTTGGCGCGTCGTTCGCGGCACCGTCGTTTTCGATATCGCCAGATGGGAGGTATGTTGTTTTCGTAGCGGATAGGGCACTTGCTGGCGCATATGAGATTTGGAGTGCGCCGCTTCTGCCCGAATTGTTAAATGTTGATCGCAGTGCCGACGACCCATCAGCAAATCCGTTTACGGATGGTTTGTACATTGTGCGCTACATGCTAGGTTTACGCGGTGAAGCGCTTTTTACAGGTAGCGTGTCAGCCTACGCATTTAGAAACAAGACGCAGATTGAGGCGCACATACAGAGCATCAATGGGAAGCTCGATGTGGATCGCGACGGACAGGTTGTACCTACTACCGATGGCCTCCTTATCTTGCGGCGATTGCTAGGCTTTTCAGGTGCCTCTTTACTTAGTGGGGCCAGCAACTCAAACTTGAGTCCGCAAGCGATCGAAGCGAATATCGATTTGCTTAAGCAGTAGAAATCGAAGATTCGAGTTACGCCGCCGCAATCACCAACGCCGTAGCCGCCGTCACTTTCTTCGCATACTCAATATGCAAAAACTCATTTGGTCCGTGCGCGTTCGATTTGGGTCCAAGCACGCCGGTGACGAGCATTTGTGCGTTCGGGAATTTCGCGCCGAGCATGCCCATGAACGGGATCGTGCCACCTTCGCCCATGTAAGCGGCGGGCTTGCCGAAGTAGTGCATTGATGCAGCGTCAAGCGCGACGGTGAGCCAGGGCGCGAACGCGGGCGCGTTCCAGCCGGTGGCGGCGCTATCGGCTTCGAAGGTAACGTGCGCGTTGTACGGCGTGTCACGTTCGACGAGGCGTTTTACTTCGGTCGCGGCTTCTGCGCCATCGACGGTTGGCGGAATGCGCAGCGAGAGTTTGAGCGCGGTATACGGACGCAACACATTACCTGCAGCGCTCGTCGGCGGCAAACCATCGGCCCCGACAATTGAGAGCGACGCGCGCCATGTGCGATTCAAAATGAGATCGACCGGATCTTTCGAAGTCGGCAGCGTGAACTCATGTGCGCCACCGCAGCTCTGCCACGGGAAGCGTTTCCAGACCGTGTCACCCAAAATCGTGGAAGCTTGCTTCGCTTGCTGCAAACGCTCCTCGGGAATCGCAGCGAAAAACACGGGCGAATGCGTCATGCCCGTCATCGAGTCATCAATGCGATCCAGGAGTTGCCGCGCAACGCGGAAGGTCGAAGGCACCACGCCACCTGCGTCACCCGAATGCACGCCCTCGGTCAACATGCGCACCGTCATCGTGCCATTCACGAGACCACGCAGCGAAGTTGTTGCCCACAATTGATCGTAATTCCCCGCGCCGGAATCGAGCGCAACGACGAGACCGACGTCACCCATTCGCGACGCAAGTGCATCGAGATACGGCGGCAAATCGAACGAACCAGACTCTTCGCAAGTTTCAATCAAGCCCAACACACGCGGACGCGAAATATTTTCCGCATCAAGCGCAAGCACGGCGGCGAGCGAAGCGAACACCGCATAGCCATCGTCCGCACTGCCACGACCGTAGAGCTTGCCGTCTTCCACGAGCGGCGTCCATGGGCCGATGTCGTCGCGCCAACCCGTCATCTCCGGTTGCTTATCGAGATGACCGTAGAGAAGCACGGTTTTGCCGTTCGCCTTCGTGCCCGTGCCCGGAATGTCGAAGAAGAGCACTGGCGTGCGGCCTTCAAGCGTGATCACCTCCAGCGTCATGTTTTTCACGGGCTGCGCTGCGACGAATTTCTGCGCTTGCTCAATCGCGCGCTGAATTTGCCCTGCGTGTTTCCATTCCGCTTCGAATGCGGGCGATTTCGCGGGAAGCTTCACGTAGTCGATCAACTGTGGAACGATGTCCGCATCCCACTGCTTGCTCACGCGCGCAAGCAGCGTTTGCGATTGATCGGAATTGAAAGGAAAGGTGTCAGGCCGCGCAGTCATTTTCGTCTCGCAGAAAACAAAAAAGGAAGATGTATTGTCTTCCTTTTTTTGCGGGCGTGCAGATGCGCGATTCGCTAGCCGCTTGCCACGGTGTCCGCGATGTATTTACCAACATCAACTGTGTTTGCCTTGCCACCGAGATCACCCGTTTTTGGCCCTTCGGCTGTCGACTTCTCGATCGCTTTCAAAATCGCATCGTGCGCGTTCTTGTAGCCCAGCCATTCGAGCATCATCGCACCACACCAGATTTGACCGATGGGATTGGCGATACCTTTGCCCGCAATGTCCGGTGCACTGCCATGAACGGGTTCGAACAGAGACGGGAATTTGCGTTCTGGGTTGATATTCGCAGAAGGCGCGATGCCGATGGTGCCCGTGCACGCGGGGCCAAGATCGGAGAGGATGTCGCCGAAGAGATTGCTCGCGACCACCACATCGAAGAACGCGGGGCGCTGCACGAAGTGTGCGGTGAGGATGTCGATATGAAATTTGTCGAGCTGTACATCGCTGAACTTCTTTGCCATCGCCTCGACGCGCTCGTCCCAATACGGCATCGAAATTGAGATGCCGTTTGATTTGGTGGCACTTGTAAGGTGTTTTTTCGGACGCGATTGCGCGAGGTCGAATGCGAATTTCAAAATGCGATCAACGCCGGTGCGCGTAAACACCGCCTCTTGCAACACGAATTCGCGATCGGTACCGCCAAACATGCGGCCACCCACGGACGAGTATTCGCCTTCCGTGTTTTCACGAACGATATAGAAATCGATCTCGCCGGCCTTGTACGGCGAACCATCTTTCTTGACGACCGGCGCGACCACTCCAGGCATCAAACGCGCGGGGCGCAGATTCACATATTGGTCGAATTCACGTCGAAACAGAATTAAAGACCCCCAGAGCGAAATGTGATCGGGAATTTTCTCTGGCCAACCAACGGCGCCGAAATAGATCGCATCGTGCGAGCCAATTTGTTGCTTCCAGTCGTCGGGCAACATCTTGCCGTGCTTCTCGTAATAGTCGTACGACGAAAAATCGAAGTGATCGAATTGCAGCGGAATGTTGTATTTTTTTGCTGCGGCCTCGAGCACCCGAATGCCCTCGGGCATCACTTCTTTACCGATGCCGTCGCCGGCGATTACTGCGATTCTTTTTGTCATTTACGTGTCGTTCCTGCGAAGCAGGATTCCTTTACTTGAAATAGAAATTAGTCTTCGAGCAAAAAAGGCAAAGTTGCTGCGAGCAGTGCCTCGGGCGCTTCTTCTGGAATGTAGTGTCCACAAGGCGTTGTCCCGCCGCGCACATCGTCGGCGACGCGTTGCCATTCTTTGATCGGGTCGAAACATTTCCCGATCACACCATTCGCCCCCCAGAGCACTTGCAAAGCTTGCACTACTTTGCGACCTGCATCCCGATCCGCGCGATCGTGTTTGAGATCGATCGTCGCTGCCGCACGGTAGTCTTCACAAATCGCGTGTGCGATTCCAGGGAGCGTGATGCAGCGTTTGTACTCGGCGAACGCTTCGGGCGCGAACGCGGATAGACCCGCATGACGATTACCCATCATCTTTTCGATGAAAAATGTCGGATCGGCGGCGATCATTGTTTCTGGCAGCGGCTCTCGCTGAATGAGGAAAAACCAATGCCAATACGCTCGCGCGAATTCCATCGTTGTTTGTTCATACATGGCAAGCGTTGGCGCGATGTCGAGTAGGGTCGCTCGCAAGACCGCGTTCGGATGATCGACCATCATGCGATGCGTCACTCGCGCGCCGCGATCATGCGCGAGCACTTTGAATGTTGAAAAACCAAAGTGCGACATGAGTCCAACCATGTCCTTCGCCATCTCGCGCTTGCTATACGGCGCATGATTCACGCTAGCGTCGGATGCTGGTTTATCGCTGTCGCCGTAACCTCGCAAATCCGCCGCGACCACCGTAAAGTGTTTCGATAGCTCAGGCTCAACTTTGTGCCAAATTACATGCGTTTGAGGATGACCATGGAGCAACAATAACGGTGGTTTGTCACGATTGTTCGCAACACGTACGTTGATCGTGATTCCGTTTGTTGCGACGCGGTGGAGAGAGAAATTTGGAAACATGTTTCGGAGTTTAAGCGCCTACAAGAGCACGATCGACTTTACGTTTCGATCAGCGCACTAAGCTGGACTAAGAGAATTAGTCGGGCTTGATATTGCGCTCTTTAACAATCTTAGACCACTTATCGATTTCGTTTTTCACGAACTGGCCAAGCGCGGCACGCGTTCCAGGGGCAACTTCGACACCGTCTTTCGCGAATTGCTCTTTAATGTCAGCCGAGTTAAGCGCTTTGCCGACTTCCGCATTCATCTTGTCGAGAATATCGATCGGTGTCTTCGCGGGCGCGAACAAGCCAAACCAGTTAAGCGTTTCAAAGCCGGCGATGCCCGCTTCCGCTACGGTTGGCACATTCGGCAGCGCCGGAGAGCGCTTGCTACCGCTATAGGCGACCGCGACCAATTTGCCGGCGGTCACGTGAGGAAGAATAGAGCTTGGGTTATCGAACATGTAGAGCACATTGCCACCAAGCAAATCGGGAATAGCTTGGCCAGAACCTTTGTAGGGCACATGCTGAATATTCGACTTACCAAGCGAAGCTAAAAGTTCGAGCGACATGTGACTCATAGTGCCGTTACCCGCGCTTGCGAAATTGAGTTGCTGTTTTTTCCCCGCTTCTACAATTTCTTTGACAGATCGTTCCGGTGCTTTCGGATTCACCGCAAGTACCATCGCGTTTTGCACGACCATCGTCACGGGTTCAAAGTCGGTCAATGCGTTGTAAGGAAGTTTTTGATACAGCCCTGAATTGATTGCGAATGGTGCCGCAGTGAGCAAGAACGTGTAACCGTCTGGCGCAGCTTTAGCAACCGCATCGGTGCCGATCTGCGTATTGGCGCCCGCGCGGTTCTCAACAATGAATTGTTGTTTGTAGACATCGCTTAGTTTCTTCGCGACAAGACGCGCTGCGATATCAGTGGTTCCGCCAGGAGCGTATGGCACGACGATCTTCACTGGCTTTTCGGGCCAGGCAGCGAACGCCGCCGTGCTCGCGAGCGCGACTGCTGCGGTTGAAATCGTAGATAGAAGTTGACATAGTTTCACGAGGTACTCCTTGATGGTTTGAGTAGAAGCTTGATGCGTTATCCAATAGTTCACGCGCGTGATGTTCTCGACGACATAATCAGCTCAGCGATACGCGTTACCATCCTCGAAAGCGCGGCCAGGTTGTGTCAACGGTTTGATTCGATCGCACGATCTTGTATTCGTCGTATTGCGCGGCCGTTGCGCACGCGTGATTCGGAAGTATTCGCAACACCGTGCCGATTGGAAAACGCGTCGAATCCAGCGCTTTACCATCGCGGTGGCTTACGATGCCATGCTCTTGATTGGCGTCAGAAACGATTAAATCGTCGAGCGGGCGACCGTTCGCATCGCAGACAAGGCCGTAACCCTGATCGAGCTTTTGTTTCGCTGTGCCGCGATCGCGCGACATCGCCATCCAGCCAGCATCCGTAATGATCCAGCCGCGATCGAGTTGATGGCCGATAACGGTAGCGACGACCGATAGCGCAATGTCAGCGTTCTGACAAACATTTAGCCCCGCCATCACGAGATCGAAGAACACGTACACACCAGCACGCACTTCGGTAATGTTGTCGAAGCGCTTGCCGTAAGTTGCAGTCGGCGTCGATCCCAAACTTACGATCGCGCAATCGAACCCCGCGTCGCGCAGCGTGGTCGCGGCTTGTACGATGCCGCTTCGTTCCTGCTCTGCCATCGCTTCGATAGCCTCGATGGTGTGGCAGTTGTATGACGAGCCTGCGTGCGTCATCACGCCTGCGAGCAATGACGAATCCGTATTCAACGCGGCTGCAATCGCGACGAGATCCTTGCTCGATTCGGGTTTCACGCCCGAGCGATGTCCATCGCAATCGATTTCGATCAATGTGGGAAGCGAAACGTTCGACGTTTTGCATGCAGTGGAAATAGCCGCTGCAGCCTCGACGTTATCGGTAACGATTTTCAAATCAACGCCACTTTGTCGAATACGGATCGCGTGTTGCAGTTTGTTCGGTGTCATACCGACCGCGTACAAGATATCGTTAAAACCGTATTGCGCGAATTGCTCCGCCTCTTTGAGCGTCGACACGGTGATCGGTCCGGGCTTACCGCCGCAAGCAAGCAACGCGACATCAAGTGACTTCGCGGTTTTTACATGCGGACGCAAGGCAACGCCGTGCGCCGACAAGTGCTCGCGCATGCGCGAGGTGTTTGCTTTCACAATGTCGGCGTCGACCAACGCGTAGGGTGTTTCGAGATCTGCGATTTGCATGGTTACGCCCACCTCATCAGTTCATTGAATGCACGAAACTCGGCGAGCGGCGGCGTGACCTTTGCGTCCGTGACCGCTTGTGGCATCGGAAGGCCAATCGCGTTGTGCCACACAGTGGGCAGTCCGACGCGACTGGTGCCGATTAAGTCGTATGCAGAGCCCGCGACGAAGAGGGCGCGTTCTGGACGTACGCCGAGCGTTGCGAGTGCTTTTTCGTAGGGCGCAGGATGCGGTTTGTAAAAACCGGCGGTCTCCGAGGTGACGACAGTGTCGAAAGCGATGCCGAGCAGTGACGCTGCTTGCTTGCCAAGACGATCGGAGCAGTTGGTAACAATCCCCAGCCGATGCGTTTTTGCGAGCGCGCGCAGTGTTTCACTGACAAGTGGCCACGCGGTGAGAGTGAGCCACTGACCTTCGAGCTTGTTTTCGAGCAAACGAGGCAAGCCAATATCTTCGGCCGCTTGTGCGACCAGTAATTCGTAGGGCCTATACGCGCCACAGCCATAGGTCAATTCAAGATAGCGGGCGCGCCACCTGCGGCCATCGGCCTCCGTGCCTGCTGCGCGATTCCAAACGCTCCACGAATCGAGCAGTGCCGTGAGCAAGTCAAAGAGGATAACGTCGTACTTCTGTGGTGTGTTTTGCATAGTGTGGCGACATGCGGCGCCGTGCGCGATTGGTGTATCAGACGAACTGTATAAACATTAATCAACAATTAGGTTAAATAATGATTAATTTTAAGTTCAGTAAAATTAAACCAAGAGACGAGCTAAAAAGAAGCGGTTTTACTTTTCGAGAGAGGGAATATGCGCGACATTGACGATCCGCGTTTTTTCATCAACATCGTGCGCAATGGCTCGCTCGCGGGTGCCGCACGCGTGATGAACGTGACGCCTTCGGCGGTGACGCAACGCTTGCAAAATCTCGAAAATAAGCTCGGTTTGCAACTCATCGAACGCGCAGCGCGCAAACTGCAACTCACTGATGAGGGTGAGCTTTACGCCGCAGAAGCGGAAAAAATTCTCGTGCAATACGATGCGTTGATCGACGCCTTGCAAGCGCGACGCTCGCTCGTGCGCGGGCATCTTCGCGTACAAGGCACGTTCGGTTTCGGGCGCAAGTTTTTGGCGCCAGCACTTGCAGATTTTCAAGCGGAGCATCCCCAGCTTCGCGTGACGTTGAACTTAAGCGATCGTTGGGTAGAAACGGAGGATGCAAGCTATGACGTGGTGGTTCACATCGGCTCACTGGCCGATTCCTCGCGTGTCGCGTTTCGTATTGCGCCGAATGAGCGCTACATGCTTGCCTCGCTGGCGTACTTAAAACGCGCAGGCATACCAAAGACGCCTGCGGAGTTGTCGAAACACTCGTGTTTATTGTTGCAAGAAAACGACGAAGACGTAGGACTTTGGCGAATGCACACCACTCGCGGCAAAGAAGAAACGTTACGCGTTCAGGCGTCGTTGTTGAGTAACGACGGCGACGTGATCAAGCAATGGGCGCTAGCCGGACGCGGCATCATGCTTCGATCAGAGTGGGACACTGCGCAAGAAATCGCGAATGGAAAACTGGTTCGTGTGTTGCCCGACTGGAAACTTGCCGAAGCAAATGTCTATGCGTTGGTTCCGCAACGCAAAGGCCTTTCGACGCGAGCCAGAGCTTTCATCAATTTTCTTTCAGCACGATTCCAGCCGCAGCCACCATGGCGGCAAGGGAAGAAAGTCAAAACCTTGTAAGCGCTCGACAATGCACTGATTTCAGATTAAAAATGAAACGCGGCAGCAAACGGAGTATCGATATGCGAACACAACACAATCAGTGCTTTATTCGACAACGCGGCTTGCCGTTGCTACTGTGTGGGCTCTTTGTATTGCTCGCGAGTTGTGCCACGACATCACCACCGGTGCTCACCCCAAGCGCCGCTGTAATCGCGCTGCAACGGCAGGCGGGCGACGTTGCGCCGCTGGTCAAACAAAACGTCGCACGAGAATTTTTGAAAGGCGCAGCAGCGCTTCGCACCAAGGGCATCCGCGTCGTCTATACCCGTGCGAAGGATCGCACGAGTGTGACGCCGGAAGCGTTTGCCGCTTTGAAGGCGGACGATCAGGTTGGTTTCGAGAAAAAAGAGCACAGCGATGAGTTCTATTACTCGACGTATTACGGTAGCCCCGTTGCCTACGTACGAGCCCTCGATGTCGCGGGTTCATACGGACTTTCGACATTAAACGGCGCAAAGATTCTCGATATCGGATACGGTGCGATCGGTGGCATGCGTATGCTTGCTGGAGCAGGGGCGCAAGTGAGCGCTGTCGACATCGATTCACTGTTGCCAGCGCTGTACTGCGAGCCAGTGGATCAAGGCTCCGTGATTGGTTTCGATGGGCGGATTGGCTCGATCAAATTGTTCGACGGCGTGTATGCCGGTAGCACTACGCTGACCAAGTTAATTGGTGGTGAGTTCAACCTGATCGTGACCAAGAACACGATGAAGAACGGCTTCATGAAGCCGCAGTCGGGGCGCAAAGCTTTTGTCGATTTCGGCGCTACCGACGAAGTGCTACTTGACACAATTTACGAATCGCTCGCGCCCGGTGGACTCTTCGTGATTTACAACATCGCCGGGGCTTTCGATCTCACGAAACCGTCGACCGACGGTCGCTCTCCGTTCACGCGCGAGCAATTCGAAAAAGCGAACTTGCGCGTGCTCGCTTACAACGAGAGCGACGACACCTCGATGCGCGCGATGGGCAAAGCCCTTGGCTGGGAAACGCCTGGCAGCGATATCAACAAAACCTATTTCTCACTCTACACCGTCGTGAAACGGATGTAAACGCCTTCGCCTGTTTACACGAAACTCATACCGTTGGCACCAAGCGGAAAACGATTGCGATTCGGCAAGATTGTATCGAGCGCCAAACTATCGATGACGCCAAACCATCGCGCGAGCGTGACTGCGAATTCGTCCACCGATGTGGTTGGAATCAAGCGACCGTTGCCTGCGTCTTGTGACGTGTTGAATCCGATGTCCGGGAACGTGCCGTAGATGCGATTACCCTGCACCGCGCCGCCGAACACGAATTGATGACCGCCCCAGCCATGATCGCTGCCTCGTCCGTTGTGGCGCAATGCGCGACCGAAGTCGGAAATGGTAAAGGTCGTCACTGATGCGCCGACGCCAAGGGCGTTCATCTCGCTGTTAAACGCGCCAAGCGCCGCGTCGAGTTCACCTAAGCGATCATTCTGATCACGGACAAGATTGTCGTGAAAATCGTAACCACCCTGTTGCACGAAAAAAATTTGTCGGCGCTGCTGCAAGCTGTTGCGTGCCGAGATCATGCGCGCAGCCATTCGTAATTGGCGACCGATGCCGGTGGAAGGGAAGGTCGTCGTAGTCGCAGGCGCATTTGCGAGCGCGCTCGACACCATGCTTTCGGTTTCAATCGCGCGTTTGCCGATCTTCGTCCACTCACGCTCCATCATGCCGGCGCGCGCGTCGGTGAGCAGACGTCGCATCGCTTGTTGTCCAGCTTCTTGCCCATACCAACTGACAGGAGAGAGCGCCGATACGGGAATCGCACCTTGCGGGCTAATCTGATATTGAATCGTATCGACGCCCGCTTGAATGACGTTGTTACCACCGATTGACATACAAATCGAAACGCCGCTGTTCGGATTGAAGAGCGGTGATACCACGTCGCCCATACGTCCGAGCCAACCGGTCGATGATGAGCGATCCGGTAACCCCGTTTGCCATTGACCTTGTTGATCGGAGTGCGAGAAAACCTGTGCAGGTACTGCAACTGTCGGATCACCATCATTCCACTGCGCGCGGCTGATCGGATTAACGAGCGTGCCGACGTTGGCTACTACCGCGCAGGAGCCGCCATTGATCATCGATTGAATGTTTGCCATCGCCGGGTGTAGGCCGAGCGGCGCGCCACTGTAGCCAATCGGATTTATAGCGCGCAGATTTGCTTGCGGGATCGCGAGTGTGGGACGTGCGTTGTTGTAATCGGAATACGCGCTGCCGCTGCGCGGTGCGATCAGATTCGCATGATCGTTACCGCCGATTAAAAAGACGCAAACGAGCGCTTTGTAATCGTTGGCTGTTTGCGCGCTCGCCGCGCCGATCGTT
Source organism: Casimicrobium sp. (assembly GCA_051645545.1). Lineage (GTDB taxonomy): Bacteria > Pseudomonadota > Gammaproteobacteria > Burkholderiales > Casimicrobiaceae > Casimicrobium. The sequence goes on from JBOFBL010000234.1 coordinate 36,451, forward strand.
GCAAGATTGGCGAGAAACGGCGATCCGCCGAGCAGCGAAAGGGTACCGAATTGTTGCAAGAAGCGGCGCCGCGCCGCGTGACGTGAAACGTATGCCATGAGTCGAGCCTTCGCTTATCGTTGAACGAGGAATTCGGGAGCGAGCATCACCAGTGCAACGGCGACTTGGACGCGTCGACGCTCCGAAGCCGAATCGCCTCCCGGGAGAGCGTTCACGGCGTTGAGGATGATCTGTTGTGTTTGCGGCGTTAGCTGTCCGTAGGCAAGCAACAGATTCAACTCGGCCAGTAGCGCACTCGTGTTATTGGCATTACTTAACTGGCGCGTATAGTCGGGCGCGACTCGCTCGATGTCATAACCGTAACCATACTCGGCAAGCGTCACGATGAAGTTCGCGTAACTTGTCACGGTGGTTTCGTGCGTGATCTGGAATTCGGGTGCCGTGCTTTGACGTTCGAGAATCGCGCCGGGGGGCGCGTAATCCGGTCGATAGAAATTAAACACCGAGGGCGAGCGCATTGGGTTTTGCCCCAGGCTTGAAATCGGGTCTTCGAGGTTCCAGATGCGATAGCGACCTGATGGAGCAGTAGCGTTGAACGCCCGCATAAACGCGCCGAAACGCAGTACGGGTTCGCGCAACTTGCCGAAACTTTCGTCCGCAAGCTTTTGCTCGTCGCGCGCTTCCGGATCCATCAAAATGGCGCGAACCACCGCGCGCATGTCGCCGCGCACACCCGAGCCATTGTCATTAAAGCGTTCCGCAACGCGTTGTACGTACGCGGGCGAGGGATTACTCGTCACCAGTCTTTTGATGAGTTGCTTCGAAATGAAGGGGCCAACATTAGGGTGGTTGAAGATCGTATTGATCGCTATCGTTAATGAGGTGTCCGCTTGCGTTTGCGTGACCGTCGGGGTAGTGATTGCTGGAACCGTGACGCCGAGGAATCGCTTTTCCGAGGTGGAGTGATACTGTGGATAAATCTGCAAAGGCAGATCCCATCGTAACGACATCACACCGTTGGGCCAGCCGATCCAGCGGTCGTCGGTCGTGTTGCCGCCGCCCCACGAGAGACCCGTGAATACCTTCGCGAGACCCAGAATGTCGTTTTGGTTGTAACTGGGAATATCGCGCCCGTTTGCATCTTTTCTGCGCGTGCCGTCAATGTTGAGTTCCCACAAACCTATCGAGAAAAGCTGCAATATCTCGCGCGCGTAGTTTTCATCCGGTGTACGACCTGTGAGCGCATCTTCCTTTTCGTTACGCAAATGCGAGAGATAGTGCGCCATTGTTGGGTGGCGCGACGCGTCTTCCAGCAACGTGCGGAAATTACCAAACGCGTTGCGTGCCGTCATGTCGAGAAAACTCGCTTGCGATGCGCCATAGAGATCAATCGTTGAAGCGTTTACCGTTGAGACAACGAAAATCTGTTGCAGTGCAAAGGCCACGCGTTGTCGCAATTGATCGGGGCTGCGCAGCGCTTGATGCCAGAAAGTCTCCATCGCCGTGTTGATGTACGGTTCGTAGGTATCGCAACCGTTGGGCAGGCTTGCACAGTTCGTCGGGCCGCCGCGCGCGACGTAGGCCAGATGCGTGTCCATCGATGGCGTGTTGAATTGCTCGGTGATCCACGCGTCGTAGCCGATTTGCTTGACGCGACCAATACTGTCCCAAGTGGCGCCCCAGGTCGCTTGCGTGAGAAAACGCACCGCTGCTTCGTCGGTGCTCAACGTGCGACCCGGGCAACCGTTTGCGATGTACGCTTCGATCAGTGCTGGAGTCATCCGCGCAGCGTAAGCGCCGCCATTGCCGAGTGCATTGCCACGAAAGCCCGCGAGGTAGCGCCCGATGATTTGCGCGTCGGTGGCGTCGAACACGCCGTTGCCATCGATATCGAAACGACGCAGACGTGCTGCAGCATTGGTTTCGGCGCTTGCGGTGAGGCTAGTGGCATTCGTGACCGCGGCGGTTCCGCGTTTACCGCTCGCATAGCGCGATAGCGCAAGCCCGTCGCGTGTAGCGGTTGCGTTGCCGGAGACTAAACTAAAAGGACAGTTCGATTGAGCGAAACTCAAGTCCGCAAAAAAAAGAACGCAAGCACATAGGGCGCTTCGCCTGACGGCGCCCTTCATCAACCAATTCATCGGTCGCCCCCATCACAAAAAGTAAAGGTCACTGCTTTCTTGATCTTGCGCCTTGACGGTCGGTACATTGATCAACGCGCGAATGTTTCGTAAGAATTCCTGCGCGTAAGCTCAAATAGTGTACTTAGCGGCAGATGGTTACTGAATCGCTGGCGATCAAACATAATTGTTGGACGACGAAAGGTTCATTCGCCTAAAAACAAATTCGCCAGAAAGCGTTCTTTAGGTCGGATTCGAACCGATGGTTGCCGGGGGCTATCCCCGGAACCAAGGTTGTCCAAACGCTAGACGAAACCCAAACCGTTCGCGCCGTTTTCGAATCGCAATCGATTCGGCAAGATCGTGTTGAGCGCGCTGATATCGGTCACGCCGAACCAGCGTGCGAGTGTCACGGCGAATTCGTCGACCGAGGTGGTTGGAATCAAGCGGCCGTTGCCCGCATCTTGCGAGGTATTGAATCCGATCGTTGGAAACGTGCCGCAAATGCGATTGCCTTGTACGGCACCGCCGAATACGAATTGATGACCGCCCCAGCCATGATCGCTGCCGCGACCGTTGTGGCGCAGGGCGCGACCGAAATCGGAGGCGGTGAAGGTCGTCACCGATGAGCCAACGTTGAGCGTGTTCATCGCAGTGTTAAAGGCACCAAGCGCAGCATCGAGTTCGCTCAAGCGTGTGTTCTGATCGGTCACAAGGTTGTCGTGAAAATCGTAACCACCTTGTTGCACGAAAAAGATTTGTCGGCGTTGACTTAAATTGTTTCGAGCGGAGATCATGCGCGCGACCATTTGTAACTGTCGGCCAATGCTGGTGCCTGGGAAGATGGTTGTCACGGGAGGTGATGCGGCGAGCGCAGCAGTCACGCTGGCCTCGGTGTCCACGGCGCGTTTGCCGATCTTCGACCACTCGCGTTCCATCATCCCAGCACGTGGATCGGTAAGCAAGCGCCGCAGCGCTTGAGCGCCCGCCGCAGAGTTGTAAAGCTCGCCACCGCCCAGTGCCTGCACAGCGATCGCGCCTTGCGGTGTGACCTGATACTGGATCGTATCCTCACCGGCCTGAATCATGTTGTTGCCGCCGATCGACATACAGATCGACACGCCACTATTAGGATTGAATGCGGCTGCAGTGACATCGCCCATGCGCCCGAGCCAACCTGTCGACGAGCTGCGATCGGGAAGCCCCGTTTGCCACTGCGCTTGCTGATCGGAATGCGAGAAGAGTTGTGCGGGTGTGGCAACCGTTGGGTCACCGTCGTTCCATTGCGCGAGTGTGATCGGGTTGGTGAGCGTGCCGATATTCGCGAGCACGACACACGATCCACCATTGATAAGCGATTGAACATTTGTCATCGCAGGATGCAAGCCGAGCGGTGTGCCGGTGTAGCCGGTTGGATTGATTACACGTAGACTCGCTTGCGAAATCGCGAGCGTCGGTCGCGCGTTGAAGTAATCGGTGTAGGCACTGCCGCTCCTCGGTGCGATCAGATTCGCGTGGTCGTTACCCCCATTCAGGAAAACGCAAACGATCGCTTTGTAATCGCTGGTTGTTTGAGCGCTCGCGGCCCCGATCGTTGCGAGGTTGGCCGCGAACGGTGTGCCGGCTAACAACGAGAGTGAACCGAACCGTTGCAAGAAGCGGCGACGAGCTGCGTGGCGTGAAACGTAGGCCATAACTTTATCTCCGCTTATCGTTGAATGAGGAATTCGGGCGCGAGCATCGTGAGCGCGATTGCGGTGTGCACGCGCCGCGTTTGCCATTCAAAATCGTTGACCGGAATGGCATTCACTGCATCGAGGATGATTTTTTGTGTGTCCGGCGTGAGTTGTCCGTACGCGAGCAGCAGATTCAAATCAGCAATCATCGCGGTCGGGTTATTGACGTTCGCGAGGTAGCGTGCGTAGTCGGCAACTAACTGATCCTCGTTGTACCCGAAGCCGCGCGAGACGGTGTTCACGACGAAATTCGCGTAACTCGTCGTAGTCGTTTCGTGCGTGATTTGAAATTCCGGCGCGACGGTGCCGCGAACCAAAATCGCACCGGGCGGCGCGTAATCCGGTCGGTAGAAATTGAATACCGAGGGTGAACGCATCGGGTTCTGACCGAGGCTGTCGATCGGGTCTTCGAGGTTCCAGATGCGATAACGACCCGATGCCGCCGTTGCGTTAAACGCGCGCATCCATGCGCCGAAACGCAGCACCGGCTCTCGCAATTTTCCGAAACTCTCATCGGCGAGCTTTTGTTCGTCGCGCGCTTCGGGATCCATGAGCACGGCACGGATGACGGCTTTCATATCGCCGCGCACATTCGATCCGTTGTTGTTGAATTTCTCGGAAACCCGTTGCACATACGCAGGCGAGGGATTGCTCGTCACCAGACGTTTGATGAGTTGCTTACCGATGAAGGGGCCGACATTCGGATGATTGAAAATTGTGTTGAGCGCCGTCGTGAGCGATTGGTTCGCTTGCGCTTGCGTGATTGTTCCGGTCATTGCCGGAATCGTTGTGCCAAGAAAGTTCTTCGCCGAGGTTGAGTGTGCGCTCGGATACATCTGCATTGGTAGTTCCCAGGTACCCGGACCGTAGCGAAAGCCGCCATCGCTAATGTCTGCGTTGCCACCCCACGCTAACCCCGTGAACACCTTCGCTAAACCGACGATGTCGTTCTGGTTATAAGTTGGAATGTCTTTGCCGTTCGCATCCTTCTTACGCGTACCGTCGATGTTGAGTTCCCACAAGCCGATTGAGAAGAGCTGCAAAATTTCGCGCGCATAGTTTTCGTCAGGCGTACGACCTGTGGCGGGATCTTCCTTCTCATTGCGGAAGTGTGAAAGGTAATGTCCCATCGTTGGATGACGCGACACATCTTCAAGCAGCGTGCGGAAATTGCCGAACGCATTGCGTGCCGTCATGTCAAGGAAGCTTGCGTGCGCATCGGGTTGAATGTCGACGGCGCTGTTAATCGTCGACACGACAAAAATTTGTTGAAGTGCGAACGCAATGCGTTGTCGCAATTGATCCGGCCTCTTCGCAGCTTGCTGCCAGAAGGTTTCCATCGTCGCATTGATGTGTTGCGAGTCGCAACCACCGGATAAGCTCGCGCAACCGATCGGCCCACCACGCGCGACGTAGTCCCAATGCGAATCCATCGATGCCGTGTTGAATTGCGAAGTGATCCACGCATCGAAGGCGGCATTGTTTGCGCCGGCGGCGACGAGCGCATCAATTTCGCTAAATGTCGGCCCCCAGGTTGCTTGAGTGAGAAACCGCGCGGCGCGTTGCTGCGCAGTCATCGTTTTCCCCGGGCAGTTCTGCGCAATGTAGGTTTCGATCAAGGCGGGCGTGAGCCGCGCCGCATAAGCACCGCCGTTGCCAAGCGCCGTTCCGCGAAAGCCGAGTAAGTAGCGCTGAATGATGCGTGCGTCGTCCTGATCGAACACGCCGTTGCCATCGATATCGAAGCGCCGCAAACGCGAGGCAGCTGTCGCTTCCGCAGAACTCGTGAGCGTTGTTGCATTGATGAGCGATGGACTGCCTCGAACGCCGCTTGCGAAGCGCGAGAGTACGAGACCGTCGTCGGTGGCGACCGCAGCGCCCGTGTCCAATGAGAACGGACATTGCGCAGCGGCGATGGCGACGCCAAACACAGCAACAGCCCCGATGACGATGCGATTGATGAAACGTAATCGCATAGGCGACCCCTTAAACAGAAAATGAGAGGCGATAACGATTTACTTGGCAGCGTGTGTAGCCAAGCAGGCATCAGACCACTTGTAATGAGTTTATGTCAACGGCATAAAAATATGCGCTTTTCTCGCGTCACGGGAGCGCGCATTTTCGTCATTCGCGTGAAGCGTAAAAATGACGTAAACCTTTTTCTATTGGGGAAAGAGGAAATAAAGCGAATTTATCGATATATAAATAAAATAACACAAAGACCCAATAAATACGAAAAAAATTGCTAGGTGCTGATAGTGCACTGGAGTGCTTTTTTTTGTTGCGAAGCAAGACGCGCGTGACAATGACGAGCGTCGAGCTAGCGCCGCAAGCGAGTCCACGTCCCGCCACGCATTAACAAAAGTTTCGTCATCTGCGTCACCGCATCGCTTCGATTGTCGTGATGGGTTTCGTCAAAACGAATGCCGCGCTCCTGCGTGAACACCGAAAAACCGCCTCGCTCCTCCAAAAGGTACTCGCCGTCATAGCTGTGCGGCCGGGTTGTGACGGAGCCCTCGGGAAATCCATGCATAAGAACGTGGTTGAACACGTCGGATCGCGTGACGCTAAAGCACCGCAGAAAATGCGTGTCGGTGATCGACTGTGAATCGAGCGCATCTTCGAATGCATCGCGCACGAGTTCGCTCGCGCGACCGCGGAGCAGGGCTTCGATTTGTTCCAGAGGAGTAAATCGTTTCATGTGATCGATTCTGTCGCAATGCTTAATCGTAGTTCGTTCACGGAATCGGCCGTTTGAAATTTCAGAACAATTAAGTCGATCTGTTTGCTTGTGTCCTTATCAGACCGATACCATTTCGTTTCGAAACAACCACGTGCAACACGCAATGGCTTCACCGGTCGACTTTCCATCTGATCTCGTCGGTTTTTGGGATAGCGAATGGTGCTCGGGCCCCGAAAGCGATGGGATCGAATCGTTCTTCAATCGTAATTTCCGTTTCGCGGAACATGGCTACGTGGGCTCACGGATGGACACCCCTTGGCCGAATCGTGAACGGCATCAAACATCGGGCGGGTCGATCACAATCTGGTGGATCGAATCGTTTCCATCCGGCTATCAATATCGCGTCATCGATGACAACGCAAAGGCGTGTGCAACGAAAATCGCGCAACTTGTAATGGTCGACGAAGAAAGTGGTGTAGAGCGGCTTTACGTGTATCTCATCGGCATGATCGGTTTGAAGACCGCGTGGCGCTTCGACATTGTCGAATGTTTCGATGGCGAACCCACGCGCGAGCAACTCGTCGCGGTGTCAGGTGCGTATTTCAACGGCGACTACAAACCGCAAATTCTTATGCAAATCGACGCGACCTCGTTGGAGCGGTTTTATTTGCTGCGCGAGCAGCAGTAGCCACTAGGATTGTGTGAAACGATAGATGCGGTAGGGCGCATTCGCCTTGAGCTTCTCCGCTGCAGGCGGACGCGCGAGCTGATCGATGTACGCGGGAATCGCGCTATCGGTAAAGAGGATTGCACCGTTGGGCGCAACGACAACACCATCGGCCCAGACGACTTTCGGCGACTTGACCAGTGTCGTGACTTGACCGTTCGGTGCCATGCGTGCAATTCCGCCGTGTTCGATATCCGTGATCAGGATGTTGTCATTGGCGTCGATCGTGATCCCGTCGGAAAGTGGTTTTTTGCCGACCGGTACGATCATTTTCGCAAGATCGGCGACGGACATTTTTGCGTCCAGTAGCGCGCTGGTTGGAATCTTGAAAAGTTGTTCGTGATTCATCGCGCCGTAATAAAGCCATTGGCCATCGCGACTCAATTCGATACCATCGACGCCGACCGTGAATGTGACCAGCCCGTATCCGAGCTTATGTGGCCCAAACGGTGTTTGCGTGACCCAGTTTTGCGGTTGCATGGACGCATGATCGGACAATAATTTGCGATGCGATTTAGTCGCGATATCGAACACGAAAAGCGCGGGCGATGTGAACTTGAACAATCCAGTGTCTGCGATGAAGATTGTTTTTCCGTCGGGCGACACACGGAGATCCTGCGCGAATTGCGCTTCTTTTGGCGCAAACCAATGCTCGAACACGAGCGTGTTCGTGCTGAGATCGAATGCAAGCAGTCGCGTTTTTTCATGATCGAGTCCGCAGGGCTCGATAAACCAGAGGCGATTTTGTCGATCCACTGTCATTCCAAACACGCCTTGATAGCGCGCTTGAAATGCTGCGTCTGGAAAAGGCGTCGGGACGGACGCATTGGAACCGTCGCTCACAAGTTCAAACACCGTCGCCGGCGCGAAGCGCTCTGCTTTCGCAAAAGGATGGTAGTTGAAGAAGATGCGACCGCTGCTCGATCCCGCGACATTGCCCGGCGGGTAGTCGAGAGAAACCAGGGTCTCTAGTTTCTCGCTCGCAATCAGTGGAGCGGTGCTTACACCTTGATACTTGTCACCGCCGCCGTAGCGCAGTTTCACGAAAATCAGACCAAGCACAAGTGCAGCGAGCAAAACAACCACCGCCTTTGTGATGAATGTTTTGATTCGCATATTACCTCCTAACTTGGAGCCCGTATTTGCGGCGTGATTACCCAAGTAACCGCGAAGTTAAGTGCGCGCGAATATCGTTAAGTTGGATTTTCGCCGCCGCCGTATCGCGTCGTGCTTGATATTCAACAACGCCTTCCTTTAATCCACGATCACCAATCGTGATGCGATGTGGAATGCCGATTAATTCGAGTTCAGCGAACATCACGCCCGGACGCTCGCCGCGATCGTCGAGCAGGACGTCAACGCCTGCAGCAAGAAGCTCCGCGTAGAGATTGTCGGCGGCGGCCTTGACCTCCGCGCTACGGTCGTAACCGAGCGCTGCAATCGCGACCGTGAACGGTGCCATTGCTTCGGGCCAAATGATGCCGCGCTCATCGTGGTTCTGTTCGATTGCTGCTGCGACGACGCGCGTCACACCGATGCCGTAGCAACCCATCCACATCACTTTCTCGCTTTGATCTTGCGCGAGGTAATTCGCTTTGAGTGCGTCGGAATATTTCGTACCGAGTGCGAAGACGTGACCGACTTCAATGCCACGACGCATCTTAAGCACGCCTTTGCCGTCAGGCGACGGATCGCCTTCGAGCACGTTGCGAATATCGGCGACGACATCGGGCTCGGGGCAGTCGCGTCCCCAGTTAACACCCGTGTAGTGATAACCGCTTTGGTTTGCGCCGCAGATGAAATCGCTCATCGCCGCCGCCGTGCGATCGGCAACCACGATCACCTTTTTTGGATGCGCTTTGCCAACGCCGCCGTTCGCAACGGGGCCACAGTAACCTGGCTCGACGCCTAAATGTTCTTGAATTTCTTCGGGTGTCGCAGGGCGCGAGTTTGCCAGTTCTTTGAGTTTGCTGAGCTTGATTTCGTTCACCATGTGATCGGCGCGCAGCATGCAAAGCACGAAACCTGCGTCGCTCACATACATCATGGCTTTCAATTGCTGCTCAAGCGGCAACTTCAAAAATTGACCGACGTCTTCACAGGTCTTTTGACCTGGCGTGTGCACGAGCGAAAGTGCGCTCGCGGGCGTTACGCGTGGCTTCGCAGGAGCAACTGCTTCCGCGAGTTCGATGTTCGCCGCGTAATCCGAATCGGGGCAATAAGCGATCACGTCCTCACCACTTTCGGCGAGCACTTGAAATTCATGTGACGCAAAGCCGCCGATGTTGCCGGTGTCCGCGGCAACGGGACGAAATTCCAAACCAAGACGCTCGAAAATCTTCACGTACGCGTCGTACATGATTTGATAGCTCTTGGTCAAACCTTCTTTGTCCACATCAAACGAATACGCATCCTTCATGATGAATTCGCGCGAACGCATCACACCAAAACGCGGACGGCGCTCGTCGCGAAACTTGGTTTGGATGTGATAGAAATTTCGCGGCAATTGTCGCCATGAGCGAAGCTCTTGTCGTGCGATGTCGGTGATCACTTCTTCGCTCGTGGGCTGTACGATGAAATCGCGATCATGACGATCTTTGATGCGCATCATCTCTGGGCCCATGATGTCCCAACGACCGGACTCCTGCCAAAGCTCCGCCGGTTGAATCACTGGCATCAATAGCTCGATCGCCCCCGCGCGATTCATCTCTTCGCGAATCACGTTTTCCACTTTGCGCAACACGCGCACGCCCAGCGGCATCCACGAATAAATACCCGCGCCGAGTTTTTTGAGCATCCCAGCACGCATCATCAATTGATGCGAGACGATTTCCGCTTCGGAAGGGGCTTCTTTGGTGGTTGAAAGGAAGAAGTTCGAGAGTTTCA
>JBOFBL010000235.1:0-7730 GCA_051645545.1 Casimicrobium sp.
CGCTGGCCGGTAAGCAAGTGAAACGCAATGGCACCCAGCGAATAAATATCGCTGCCGACGCCGCTCGCCTCGCCGACGATTTGCTCTGGGGCGGCGTATTCGAGTGTGAGGCCACGCCCGGCGATACGCGTTGCGGGCGATTCGGTGGTTTGACCGAGATCGTCGTTTGCGAGCAAACCGGCGACGCCGAAGTCAAGCAGTTTGACTTCACCCGCTTTGTTCACCAGCACGTTCGAAGGTTTGAGATCACGGTGCACGACGAGTTGCGCGTGCGCATAGGCGATGGCCTCTGCGATTTGGCGAAGTAGCGCCAGTCGCTGCTCGACGGTGGGAGCGAATTGGTCTGCGTACTTAAGCAGCGTAACGCCTTCGACGAATTCCAATACCAAGTAAGGCTCGCGACCGGTGCGGCCGGCATCGATCAATCGCGCGATATTGGGATGATTGAGTCTTGCGAGCAGTGCGCGTTCCTGCGCGAAGCGTGCCTCGAAGGCTGCCATGTTGGTGTCGGCGCGCAAAAATTTCACCGCGACCTTGGCGTCATAGAGTCCGTCGGCGCGCTCGGCTAACCAGACTTCACCCATTCCGCCAGTGCCAATGATCGATTCGAGTCGCCACGCGCCGCAGAGCTCGCCACGATAGCGCGGGCTCGCCGGTACCGGCTCCGGACCGAGCGCGTCTACCAGCAACCCATCGAACGTATGCACCGTCGTTTCCGAAGACTCGTCGCGATTGGCTGGTGGGTTTTTCGCATTCGTTGCAGCGCCTTGCGTGCGCAAAACGAGCCGTCTCACCTCGGCGGCGATGGTCGCATCGTCGGTATCGAGCGAGGCGAGAAATCGGTTGCGTTCGCTATCGCCTAATTCAAGCGCATGATCGAACGCACGATCGATACGTCGCCAGCGATCGGCATCAAATGTGTCGTCAGCGTTTGGGTTGGAGAGGTTCGTCATTGCGTGCGCAGGCGTCGACGACGGCCTCCTTATGCTCGCGCTAAGCGGCGAGTTCTAGCCATTCGCCAAGCAATGCGCGCGCCTTAAGTACTTCGCGATTGACCGTTCGAGTCGAGATGCCTCGTGCTTCCGCTGTCTCTTCGATGGTCATGCCGCAGAAAAAATGCAGCTCGGCTGTTTGGTACATGCCTTCATCGAGCTTCTTGAGGCGATCGACCGCGCGATCGAGCGAAACGATGTCGACCGCCGAAAAGCCGGAATCGGGTGAGCTCTCCGCGTGCGAGAGCGTGAGCAAGGTGTCGCCGCCGCCTCGCTTTTCCGAATCGCGCGCGCGTACGAAATCGATCACGATTGAACGCAAGACTTTGCCAATGTAGGCGAAAAACTGCACTCGCGTGTTGCCATGCAAGCCTTCGCGCTCGGCCATACGCATGAAACCTTCATGCACGAGTGCTGTTGCGTTGAGTCCGGTGACGCCGCCCGCCTGCGCGAGGCGCGCGCGCGCGACCCGCTTGATCTCGGGATAGAGCTTGGCGTAGAGCGCACCCATCGCGTCCTCGTCACCATTGGCCGCGCGCATGATGAGCTCGGTTGCTCCGTCACTGCCTCGCTCGTCCGGCGTTGAATTGTTCTTTTGCGTCATCGTTGGTTTCCCCGCTAGTGCATAGTGTAAGGCGGGCGCTCGCATCTGTCATGCGCGCTAACTCGCCGCGCCGTACACTCGCGCCTGTGTGTCGCACACGCGCACGCAAGCGGTTCATCGTGGAGGAGAAAGCCGATCATGCAATCACGCCAATTGCTCAAGAACGCCCGTGTTTTCGATAGTGTTCGCGGTGTAGTGACCGATTCGATGGATATCGTCGTTGCGGAGGGCATGATCGAGGCCGTTGCTCCGAGTCTGCACGAGAGTGCGGGCGATACCACTATCGATCTCGCCGGTCGTATCGTCTTGCCGGGACTCATCGATTGTCATGTGCATGTAAATGCTGTGCATCACGATGTGTGGCAACTATCGATGACGCCGCCGTCGCTCATCACCGCGCAAGCGCGGCACGTACTTGAAGGGATGCTCATGCGCGGTTTCACGACGGTGCGCGATGCTGCGGGTGCTGACTACGGCATTCAGCTTGCGGTGGAGCGCGGTTATCTCAAAGGGCCACGACTTTTCATCGCGGGCGCGCCGCTTTCGCAAACGGGCGGTCACGCCGATATTCGTCCGCGCGGCGTTCAAGAATTCATTTGCACCTGCGCGGGTATCGGTTTGTTTCCTGCGCTCGCCGATGGGGTACCGGAAGTGCGCAAAGCGGTGCGCGAGCAGCTTCGAAATGGTGCTAACCAAATCAAGATCATGGCGGGTGGAGGTGTCGCATCGCCCACTGATCCGATTGACGGCACGCAGTATTCGCTTGAAGAGCTCACGGCGGCCTGCGAAGAGGCGCGCGCAGCGAACACCTACGTCATGGCGCATGCCTATTCGCCGCAGTCGATCACTCGCGCCGTGCAATGCGGCGTACGCACGATTGAGCACGGCAATTTGCTCGACGAAGCAACCGCGAAAGTGATGAAGGAAGAGGGCGCGTATTTGGTGCCGACGCTCGCAACGTATTTCTCGCTCGGCGACGAAGGCGCACGCTTGGGTTGGAGCGTGGAGATGCTTAAGAAACTCGATCGTGTGAAAGATGCGGGGCAGCGCGCGATCGCGATTGCGAAAGCTCACGGCATTCCGATTGCTTTTGGCAGCGATCTGCTTGGGCAAATGCATCCGCAGCAATCCAATGAATGGCGTTTGCGTGCTGGAGTGCAAACGGCCGTGGAAGTCTTGCAAAGCGCGACGAGCGTCGCTGCGAAGGTGCTCAATCAAGAAGGCAAACTCGGCGTGATCGCAGCGGGCGCGCACGCTGATCTCGTTGTCGTCGAGGGCGATCCGACGAAGGACATCACCTTGCTTTGCGATACTGAGCGGAATTTGCGCGGCATCATGAAGGCGGGGGTATGGGAAAAATCGTTAATAGCTTGATACGTAATTGCCCTATTTAAATGGGCGTTTCATTGAATTAATTTATTTGTCGAAATAATACTTTTATTGATTTAATGCCCAATTAAATTGGGAGATAAGCAAAAAATATGGACTAGTTTCGACGATGAAACAGATCATCGATTCGGACAGCGCGATGCTGGAAACTTCAAAGCCCAGTCAACGGTAGGAGCGACCCCGGCCGCGATCATTTTCGAATGAGTGATCGCGATCAGGGTCGCTCTTACCCGCCTTCACCACGTTGCATCAGCCCCCCGTGCTTCATCACAAAACTCAAATCGCAATCATTGGCGCAGGTCCTGCCGGACTTCTGTTGTCGCATCTGCTTCATCTTCACGGCATTGAAAGTGTGGTCATCGAAGCGAAGTCGCGCGAATATTGCGAAGCTCGCGTGCGCGCGGGCGTGCTCGAACAAGGCACGATCGATTGCCTCACGCAAGCGGGGGTCGGTGAGCGGCTGCATCGTGAAGGTTTGCGACACACCGGCTTCGAGATGCATTTTCGTGGACAGCGTCATCGCATCGCGCTCGATGAATTGACCGGTGGCAAATCAATCGTTGTGTACGGTCAACAGGAAGTCGTCAAAGACCTGATCGCGCGACGAATCGCCGACCAAGGCGATATTCGCTTTGAAGCGGGCGACGTCGCATTGCATGACCTCGAGTCGAGTTCGCCTCGCGTTCGCTTCACACACGCAGGCAGCGCACACGAAGTCACGTGCGATTACGTTATCGGCTGCGACGGATTTCATGGCATCTGTCGGCCGCACATCCCGTCGAGCGTTCTCAAAACCTACGATCGTATTTACCCGTTCGCATGGCTCGGCATCCTGGCCGAAGCCGCGCCTGCGCAACATGAGTTGATTTATGCGCACCATGAGCGCGGCTTCGCACTGTTCTCGATGCGCTCGCCGAAAATTACGCGGCTTTATGTGCAATGCGATCCGAACGACAGTGCGGACAATTGGTCCGACGATCGTTTGTGGAACGAGCTCACTATTCGCCTCGGAACGAAAGAGGGTTGGAAGCCCAACCTCGGCCCCATCATCCAAAAAGGCGTCACGCCGATGCGAAGCTTTGTTGCCGCACCAATGCGCCACGCGCGCCTTTTCCTCGCGGGCGACGCAGCGCATATCGTGCCACCCACGGGCGCGAAAGGCATGAATCTCGCGGTGTCGGATGTGATCGTGCTCTCTCGCGCGTTCGAAATGTTCTACAAAAAGAACGAAACGCGCGGACTCGAACGTTACTCCGATATTGCGTTGCGCCGCGTCTGGAAAGGCGAGCGTTTCTCGTGGCACATGACCTCGATGCTGCATCAATTTCCTGAGCACGATCCGTTTCATGAGCAGATGCAGCTTGCGGAACTCGATTACTACACCGGTTCCGTTGCTGGCCGTACGACACTCGCGGAGAACTACGTGGGTTTGCCGATTGAGGCGTTTTGAATTTTTGTCGGCGCTTTGCCCAGCGCAATTGATTTCTCGCTCTGAGACAATTCGTGCATGTTCACCGCATTTAATTCAATAACAATCAGTCGCTTCCAGCGCCTGCTGTTCACCGCGCTCTGGATTTCTCTCGTCCCCAACGCGGCAACGTTAATCGCTTTCACCAAAGCAACCGCGTCCGCCAACTTGTTACAGGCAACTGCCTTCGTGCTGGGTGGATGGGTGTTTGCACTCGCCGTAACGCTGCTACTCGTGCTCGCGTTGAGCCTGTTTTTCCCAGGGCGCAGCGTTCGTGTGTTGTGCGCGGCGCTCATTGTCGCCGCTGCGGTGCTTGGTTATTTTAGCTTGTTTCTGGGGACGCAATTTGATAAGACGATGCTGCTTAATATGCTGCAAACGCATGCCAGCGAGACGCTTGAGCTCGTTAACGCCCGATTGCTGCTTTGGGTCGCGCTCGTCGGCGTGCTACCAGCCGTTGTTATCTGGCGTCTTAGAGAGCCCGCCGATCACGCACAACAAAAAAAGCGTCAATACTTGCGTTCACTTGCCTTCGGCGGCGCAACGGCTGCCGCGCTGCTGACGCTCACCGCCGGTTTGGTGTTCGCACAGTATTCCCGCTACGCGTCTACCGCGCGCAGTCGCGTGATCACGTTCCATACGCTCGCCCCGGCAAACCTGGTTGCCGCGAGCGTTGCACTCGCTGCGTCGTTGCGCGACGCAAACACCGTCCGCGAAACACGTGGGCTCGATGCACATCAGAGCTACGCCATTGAAAAACCGCGTCTCTTCATTTTTGTACTCGGCGAAACGGCGCGCGCGCAGAATCACGGCTTGAATGGCTACGAACGCGACACAACGCCGCGCATGCGCGCCGCAGGTGGTTACTACTTTCCTGACACCGAGAGCTGCGGCACAGCAACGGCTATCTCCGTGCCCTGCATGTTTTCGGGATTCAGTCGCGATCAATTCAGCTTGAGCGCGGCGCGCAGTAACGAAACCTTGATCGATGTGGTGCTGCACGGTGGCGCCCGCGTGATCTGGCGCGATAACGATTCCGGTTGCAAAGGGGTTTGCGATCGCGCCGACGTGGAGGATTTCACAAATGCAGTGAATCCGAAATGGTGCCCGGAAGCCAGCAATTGCTTCGATGAAATTTTGCTTGACGGATTGGAAGAAAAAATTCGTCGTGAGCGCAAAGACACGCTTGTTGTTTTGCACCTCAAAGGCAGTCATGGGCCCGCTTACTACAAACGTTACCCGACAATCTTCGGGCGTTTTCAACCCGCGTGCCAATCGAGCGATCTCGCCTCATGCGATGTGCAAAGTATTCGCAACGCTTATGACAACACAATTGTCTATAGCGATCATGTGATCGGCGAAACCATCAAGCTGCTGCAACGTCTTGGCGATCACTACGCCACTGCGCTGCTTTACGCATCCGATCACGGCGAATCGCTCGGTGAATCGGGGCTCTTTCTTCATGGCATGCCTTACGCTGTAGCGCCCGAAGAACAGACTCGGGTGCCGATGTACGCCTGGGTGTCGCCGCAGTTCATCAAAATGGAGCGCTGGGATGCGAGCTGCATGGCGAAGCAAACGAAAATTCAGCGTAGCCACGACAATGTCTATTCAACTGTGCTGGGATTTCTCGAAATCGATACAACTGAATACAAAAAAACGCTCGATTTGTTCGAACCTTGCGATGAAGAAACTGATGGTGAGTACAAAGGTGTTCCGAAGAAAAAATAGAAGGTTGCTCTTGCGCGGCGCTAAATGCATTGACGTTTTTCTGTGCTCGTGCGAGCGTACGAACGGGACGAAATGAGTACTGTAAATTCACTACCCCTCGCGGGTCTGCGCGTTGTCGAATTCACGCACATGGTGATGGGCCCAACCTGCGGCATGGTGCTCGCCGACCTAGGCGCCGAATCGATCAAGGTTGAACCGATTGAAGGCGATCGCACGCGACATTTGCTCGGCTCCGGTGCCGGTTTTTTCCCACTTTTCAATCGCAACAAAAAATCGATCGGCATCGATTTGCAAAAGTCCGAAGGTGCAGACGTTGCACGAAAACTCTGCGCAACGGCTGACATCGTCGTACAAAACTTCAAACCTGGCTCACTCGCGAAATACGGGCTCGACTACACGTCGCTTTCGAAAAACAACGAACGATTGATCTACGTGAATTGCACGGGCTTTCTGCCGGGACCGTACGAACATCGCACCGCGCTCGACGAAGTCGTGCAAATGATGGGCGGCCTCGCGTACATGACGGGGCGCCCAGGCGATCCCCTGCGCGCAGGCACTAGCGTGAACGACATTATGGGCGGTATGTTTGGTGCGATCGGTGCACTCGGCGCACTCGTGCAACGCGGAATCACAGGCAAGGGGCAAGAGATTCAATCGGCGCTCTACGAAAACAATGTGTTTCTCGTCGGACAACACATGCTGCAATACGCGATCACGGGCAAAGCCGCTGCACCGATGCCGGAGCGGATTTCCGCCTGGGGTGTGTACGACGTGTTCACGGTAAAAGACGGCGAACAGATTTTTCTCGCTGCGGTAAGCGATTCGCAATGGGCAACGTTTTGCGATGCGCTTGATTTGCAAGATATGAAAAACGAGCCGCGTTACGCGGACAACAACAAACGCGTCGAACATCGGGCAACGTTGCTGCCCGAATTGCGCAGGCGCCTCTCGCATCGAAGCGCAGTCGATCTCGCCGCGTTGTTCGAACGAGTCGGCCTTCCATTCGCACCGATCCGAAAACCCGAAGAGCTCTACGACGATCCGCATTTGCTCGAAAGCGGTGGACTCGCCGACATCGTCCTTCCCGACGCACCACGCGCAGGCGAGACGATCAAAACGACGCTATTTCCGCTAACGATGAATGGCAAGCGACTACCGGTGCGCAGCGACCCACCGCAGTTCGGATCAGCAACGCGTGAATTGATGCAAGAGATTGGGTACGACCCCGCGATGATCGAGCGGCTCTCGGCCGATCGTGCGGTCGCCTAACGTCGCGGACGCATCCCTTTAAATGGGCTATCGGCTATTTTCTTAGCAGCACTATTATCATGGGCGATGGGAAGCGAAAAATTATTTTACGAAAAAGCTGTTTATTTGGTTAAGCACCCATTTAAGTGGGAAATTCGTCGATGGTGCTTATAAAAAAAGAATCACCCTAAGATACCTTGTTTTCGATTCGAAAATCGCTTTGGTCCTTACGAGCCACCCACATTCGTGAAGTGTGCTTCGGGACGATCGTCTGTGCGACGCGGTGTTGACTTCTTTC
>JBOFBL010000236.1:0-11197 GCA_051645545.1 Casimicrobium sp.
CAAAATCAAAGCGTTGCTACCTTGGTACGTTGCGAGCAAACTTGCCGCCACGACGAGCACCCCAACCGCAGCCGATCCCATCGCCGCCTAAACCCGATCACCTCCGCACTTGTCAAAACGGTTCAGTTCGGACGCTTACAGAAAAGAGTGCCCCGCACTCTTTTCTCTGCAATCGTGAGTGGGCAGACCTATGCGAATGGCTCAACCAGTTCGTTGTCGTATGTGGTCAATAGCACCACGAATATGGTGACCCAAGCCACCTATACGGATGAGCGCGGCACACAGCGGCGGATGACGTTCGATGCGGGGGGGCGGATTTCGGAAAACATCTACGGGTTTGGCAGTGCCTTGGCGCAGACGAGCACGGCGGTGCGCGGTGCGAACAATTTGATGACGTCGATGACTGACTCGTTGAATCGGCGCACGGATTACACCTACAACGCCAAGGGTCAGGTATTGACGACGACGCGTTTGGCGGGAACGGCCAATGCGGTCACCACGACTTATACGTATGGCACGGCGTACAACCTCGTGACCTCCATCAAGGATCCGAACAACAACGCAACGACGTTGGGTTACGACAGCCTGGGTCGCCTGACGACGATCACGGATGCGAACAGTAACGCGACGACGATGACGTACGACGCACAGGGTCGTGTGCTCACAAGTAAGAACGCCTTGAACCACACGACAACGTATGCGTATGAGGGGCCGGACATCAAAACGGTGACGGACCCACTCAGTCGTGTCACAACAATGTTCACCGATGCGGTGGGACGAGTCCTTTCGGTGAAGGATCCACTGGGGAACATCACTCAAACCGAATACGACAACTTAAATCGCGTCACCAAAGTAACCGATGCTATCAATGGCAATGTGGCGTTTACGTATGACGCGATGGGCAACATGCTCACGCATGCCGATCAGAAGGGCAACGTCACCACGTACACGTACAACTTGATGAACAAGCTCGCGACGAAGAAGGATGCGCTGAATCAGACGGATACGTATGCGTACGATGCAGCAACCTCACTGAACCGAGTGATCGATCGCAAGAGCCAAGTCAGCGGCATGACGTACGACGTGCTGGGTAGAAGAACGCAAGTGGGGTTTGGTGCGACCACGGCGAATCCAACGACGTACGCCAACAAGCTCGACTTCACGTTCGATGCTGCGAATCGAATGACGCAAGTCATCGACAATATCTCGGGCAGCAACCAAACTATCACGAGAAACTATGACAACCTCAATCGGTTGACGAGTGAAGTGACGCCGCAGGGCACAGTCTCGTACACGTACGATGCCGCAGGACGCAGAACGAGCATGACCGTGCCGAGTCATGGCACGATTGCGTACATCTACGATAGCGCAAATCGCTTGACGTTGATGACGCATACGCCACAAGCGCCTGCAGTCGGAAGCGCACAAACAGTAGGCTTCACTTACGACACGGCAAATCGCAGAACGAAGGTGACGCTGCCCAACACGTTGGAGATCAACTACGCCTACGACAACGCGAGCCAGCTATCGAGCATTACCTACAAGAAAGGTGCGACGACGCTCGGTGATCTTACGTACACGTACGATCTCGGAGGACGCAGAACAGCGATTGGTGGCAGCTACGCAAGAACGAATCTGCCAGCGGCGATTCCAGCCACGAACGCAGCATACAACGTCAACAATCAGCAGACAGCGTGGGGCGCAAGCGCAGCAACCAGTCACACGTACGATTTGAACGGCAATCTGACGAGCGATGGTACGTACACCTACATTTGGAACGCAAGAAACCAGCTAAGAGAAGTGAAGCAAGGTGCAACCACGGTTGCCTTGTACGAGTACGATGCGTTCGGCAGAAGAAAGCAGAAATCGATCAACGGTACGATCACGAAGTTCCTCTACGACGGCAACAACTTTGTGCAGGAGCAGAACAACACAGGCTCACCCACTGCAAATCTGCTGATTGGTACGGGCTACGACGAGTTGTATGCGCGAATCAAATCGCCAACGACGACGCCAGCAACCTCTTCATTCCTGATGGATCATCTCGGAACGATCATTGCGGAATCCGATGCAGCAGGAACTATCCCAACCAGTTATACATATGAGCCTTACGGGAAGACTACGCAAACGGGAACGGCTTCCGATAATAGCCAGCGCTACACGGGCAGAGAACAGGATTTTGGTGATCTTTACTACTATCGGGCTAGGTATTACTCGGCCAATGAAAGCAGGTTTTTGGGAGAAGATCCGATTGGCATTGAAGGCGGTGACAACTTCTACCTGTATGGCGACGCTATGCCAACTATGGCGCGCGACCCTTCGGGGTTGTTGTCCGAGTTGGGCGAATCCACTTGGCAATGCGCGAAAGATGATGATCGCTGTAGACCTCCCAAAAAAGCTCCTAAGTGGGTAAAAATTGGCGTCCTCATTTGGTGCTTTTTAGTCGATAAAAAGCCGCCCGACCCACCGCCGAGACCGCCCAGACCACCAATCGAGAACCCAGCACCGCCTGGGCCACCTAAGCCAGCACCACCGCCGCCACCACCGCCTTCGCCTCCACCTCCACTCCCAGGCGGAGGTACACCTTGACATATCAAAAGAGACAACGATGAACGCAGATGATTTAGTTTCTGTTGCTTACGCCGCAATGGACGCTGGGAGGTACGAGGAAGCATTGCGTACGCTTACTACAGCGAGAGAGCAAGGCGATTTGCGGTCGTGTTTTTACTTGGGGTGGTTGCACGAGGAAGGGTTGGGAACCACGCTTGATCTTGCTAAGGCTCGAAACTATTACGAGCAGGCGCTAAATTCCGGAGAGTATGAGGTTTGTAGTCGTCTAGCTAAGTTAATTGAGGAAGAAGACCGCGCACTTGCAATTTCGATTCTCCGAAAGGGGGTTGCGGCAGGAGATAGGCAATCCGTGCTCTCGCTTGGTTATCTCCTATCCGAGAAGGAGCACGCAACTTTCTCACCCGTCGAAGCCTCAGCTCTGTTGCGCGATTCTGCCGATCAAGGAAATGTTCTTGCTTATCGTCGGCTAGCGAGCTTGCACTTTTCGGGAGCATTACCAAACGCTTCGTTTTGGCGTGGAGCGGTTTTCTTTTTTCGGGGGCTATTCACGGTTGGCGGCGCAAATCAATCTGGCTGGAGGCCCCCCAAAGGTTGAGCGGCAAGGGCGCAAAAAATTATCATGTTGATTTTGCGTGAGTGAAGGCCAAGTCTTTTATTGTTAAATGAGGATACATCCGAGCTCATCAAATATTCACTCGACTAAATGTATATTTTTGGTAAATAATAACTTATCTCGAAAACTTATGAAATGTCGCTAATCGCATGGATTAGCAGGGGCGTAGCGTCCGGTGCTAGAACAATGTGTCCGCGCACGACGCAAGGATTTTCAAGTGTTCGCACGGATGTGCTCACAGTCGCTTGCACGTGGGCGCACACGCGCGCGCATGCAGGCGCATCGGAGCATCACTCGCGCCTACGCGCTCGCGTTAGCGTCCGATCAGTACCGTCTTGACAAGTGCGGTGGTGTTCGAGTTTAAGCGGCGAGCGAAATGGTGGCGGGATTTGCGCTGGTTGGTGTGACGAGTTTGTCGGCGACACGCCAAGGCAGCAGCTCGGCGACTTTGTTGATCGGGTGCTCGTTGATATGCGTGAGCACGTAGCGCAGATAAGCTTCGGGATCGAGGCCATTCAATTTGGCAGTGCCGATCAAGCTATAGATTGCTGCAGCCCGTTCGCCACCGGCATCTGAACCTGCAAATAAGAAGTTCTTTCGTCCGAGCGCGACGCAGCGCAGTGCGCGCTCGGCGGCGTTGTTGTCGATCTCGAGTGCTCGATCACTAGGAGGAACTGAAAGGCAGCTTTGGGTCGAAATCTGCTGTTCGATAACGACACGGTTGCTACGCTTAAAGCATGCGATATTCAAAGTTATGATGTAACTGCGATGATTGTTCGAACTACCTTTGGCGAGGCCCAATATCTATCAGCAAGCTGATTGCGACAGTCGCATTTTATGGCAATGGCGTTTACAGATTTAAGGATCAATATGCTTGGAATACTTGACTTTGTTCGTGAGCAAATCGGTCAACCAGTCGGCTTAGTTCGACTGTTCGAAAAACACCCAGACGCTCGCATAACACTTGATCCGCCTAAATCCTGTATTGACGTCCGAAGTGTTGTGAGATGGCACGAACTGGGTGAGTCTTCTCACTCCCTTTCGCCGCACGGGGAGCGCGGCACGTTAATAGGTTGGACCGCGCGCGGCGGGTACGATTACGGCAGCTTTACATTGCACAGACCTGAGTACGCTCAATTCGGTCGTAGCGAAATCACAGATGACTGGGGCTGCGATATCGCGGATGTGCATGGGTTCTCATCGTCAAAATCAAACCTCCACGAGTTCATCAGTACAGATCAAATGGTCGAGACTAACTCTCGCGAAATGATCGATGAAGTGACCCATGAGAAGTTGGCTCAAAATCTCGCTCATCACGAGATTCGCATCATTCACTCACCCGGCAGCGACTTTTTTAGTCGGTTCGCATGGGATGGACGTAATTTTTTGATTAACGGCGGCGGTTCGCATCATCTGGCGTCAGCGAAGTACATCGCGACTCGCTTACAGCAGCCAGTTGCACTACGAGGCAAGTTATACAAACACTCACTTAACTCCCACGCAATCGCATCGCTGCGTCGCGACTACGAGATGTTCGTCATCTCCGACGAGCCATCCATATCAAACGGCTTCCACGATGCAATGAAGGCATTTAGCGCTACGTGGTTATGGCACCGCATGCCACAGCCGTTTGAAAACAGCAAAGCCATACTGCTACCGAAAAATGAGTCCCGCTCGATACGCGTAGCGTCTATTCTTCGACAGGCGGGTTTGGTTGACCTTGGTCAGCACCTTACCGAAATTGCCACTAAGACACCAAGCGCAGCGCGATCGCTTCATTAAAGTATTCGGTACACCCACGGTACAGTGGCTAATTTATCTCTGTTAACGCTTTTTTACCTAACTTATTGAAACAGTTGATTTTTTGCTGGTTTTGTTTATTCGCATTTCCCTCTGTTTACCTTGTTGAAATGCATTGTTGACCGACTGTTAATCCGTAGGTCCCTGGTTCGAGCCCAGGTCGGGGAGCCAAATACTAAAAAGCCTCGCAGAAATGCGAGGCTTTTTTCTTTTCTGCGTGAGCGTAACGCTAACGCCCCGCGAGCAGTTTCTCGTCGCTCAGTCGTTTCGCGAACGCGAATACGGCGATCGATATGACGACCATTGGAATCACCCACATCGCGGCCCAATCGAGCGCCGGAATTGTCTCCGCACGCAGCACTTTCGAGAGCGTAGCGTATTGGCCGTTGACGGGAACCAGCGCATCCCACCATGGCGGTTGTGTTTGCCGGAACATGCTAATGACTGGCAGCAAGCCGACGAGCGATACACCCATCGATAACGAGCTCTGCGCTTCTTTCGCGGTTTTGCCTTGTGCGCCGATGGCGAGCAATATCGCCGGCACCATGAACGCAAACGGGATCAGCACCGCCATGAACCCTGCAAATTCGCGGAAACCGAAGCTAAACGGAATCCCCAACTTCGCAAGCGGCACGAATTGCAACGCGATCAAGAAACCGAGCAGCGAGGCTGTAACGGCAAGTAAGTTCACCGCACTCACGGCGAGCCATTTCGCAACAGCCAGCTCCGTGCTGGTTGCGGGAGTGGTTAGCAGCGGCTCCAGGGTTTGTCGCTCGCGTTCACCTGCGGTGACGTCGAGCGCGGCAGCGATCGCGCCCATGAGCCCCGCGAAGAGCGCGTAGAAACTCATGATTTGCAAAAACCGTGCGCCGCGCTGTTCCGGTGAGGACAAATCGAGTTCGTCTAACTTGATCGGCTTTGCAACGGCGGGCGCGATGCCGCGCAGCATGAGTCGTTCGGTGCCGATACGTGCGGCATAGGCTTCGACTTCACGCGATAGTTTTGTTGCGATTGGCACCGAGCGGTCGCGCGACGAATCGGTGACTAGCGTGATCTTCGCAGGGCGACCCTCTGCAAGCGCTTGCGCGAAGTCCGGTTCAATCACGATCACGGCGTCGAGCTCGCCGTTTTTCACGCGTTCGCGATGATTAGCGGGCTCAGCATCGATCTTGATGCCGCGTCGTTCGAAATGACGCACCAGATCCGGCGCGAACTGCGCATTGATGATCGGCGCCGTTGTTTTGTCAACGCGCTCGGAAACAGCGGTCATCACGATGAATATGATGCCAAGGACAAGCGGCCCCGAAATCGCCACTGCTAAGAGCGTCCAAAAAATACTCTTGCGATCGCGAAGCAAATCGACAATTTCTTTGCGTGCGATCGTTAGGCAACGCGACATTGAAAAATTACTCATGCGAACAGTCCCTCATCACTGCCGATCAAACGAACGAATCCATCTTCTAGCGTGGCCGCACCGCTTGCGGCGAGTGCTTCGCTAGGTGTGCCGTCGAATACGACACGCCCCTTTGCGATGATGACCACGCGATCGCAAAGTGCAGCAACTTCTTGCATGATGTGACTCGAAAACAAGACGCACTTACCCTTCGCTTTGAGCCCGCGAATGAGCTCGCGCATGCTGCGGGTGGACATGATGTCGAGACCGTTCGTTGGCTCATCGAGGAGCACCGTTTGCGGGTCATGAATCAAGGCGCGACCGATCGCGACCTTCATGCGCTCGCCCTGCGAAAAACCTTGCGTCGGACGATCGGCGAGATCGCCGAGCCCCAGTTCGCGAATGAGTTGATCGGCGCGCGCTTTGGCATCGCGCTCGGCGAGTCCTTGCAGTCGCGCGAAGTAAATCATGTTCTCGCGCGCCGTGAGTCGCCAGTAAATCCCTTTCGCATCGCCGAGCACGCCGAGTTTTTGTCGTATCGCGACCTTCTGCGTTGCGAGATCGGCGCCATCGATGGTGGCTTGCCCCGCGTCCGGTGTGAGCAGGGTCGAGAGCATGCGAAGCGTCGTCGTCTTGCCGGCGCCGTTGGGCCCCAAGAGCCCGGTGATTTCGCCATCGCGCGCAGTGAAACTCACGCCATCGACGGCGATGACTTCGCGTGTCTTCGCGCGTAGCGCAAATGCGGAAGCGCGCTCCTTCGCGATGAATTTCTTGGACAGGCCATTTGCGCTAATCATTATTTGGCCTCCAATGCGTTGACGTAGAAAAGCGGACGCGGCAGTTTGAGCTCGCTTTCGCAGCTGTCGTTAGCCTCGGCAATCAGACCACTTTCAACGAATTTACGAATAATGCGTCGCACGCAGCTGTGCGGCGAAACGATATGTCCGAGTCCGGCGACGGTAATGTGTTTGCTGTTAGCTAATGTCTTCGCAACGAGATCGCCTTGCGACGGGGGCGTGACTGGATCGAGCGTGCCCGAGAGGATGAGCGTTGGAATGTCGCTCTTGGTGGGCTCGAAGAATTCCGGCGCGACTTTTCCGTGCGGAAAGCCTTTACAGAAGTCGAAGAACATCGCTGCGACGCTACCAAAGCGATCGCTCACGATAGGCGCTTGCCCCGACATGTCCTCCGCGCACATCACGGCGACACGCTGCGCAATCGCCATCGTCGTGTCGCTTGAATCGTTGGCGCTCATCATTGCGGCGAACGGCGCGAAATTGCCAGCGTTGGCCTGTTCGATCAAGGCGGGAACCATTCGCGACGTTTCCGGGGCATAGAGCATCGGCCATATCATCATTGAAAACGACACGTCGGTAATGGTTGCGTTGAACGGTTTGCCATCGGCGGGGTGATTGATGGTGACCGTCTTCGGATTGGCTTTGAGCGTTGTGAGCAAAGCGTCGAGCGATTTCTCGAGTGTCGGGAACGCTTTCGCACAGTCGCTCGATTGCGCGCACGCGGCGGTGAGCGCCCGAAGCTGTGCGTCGGAATTGATCAGTGCGTCATTGGGCAAACGCAGCGTTGTTGGCGCGATGCCGTCGAGCACTGCACTGCGAATCACGCTCGGATGCAGCTTCATGTAGCGCAGCGCAACGCGCGAGCCGTAGCTGCCGCCCCAGACGTTGATCTTGTCGTAACCCAGCGTTTTGCGAACGAGTTCAAGATCGGCGATGTAGTCGTCGGTGCGATGCGTGGCTGCGTTGCCTTTAAGCGTGTCGATGCAGCGCTTCCATTCGGCTTGAATCTGTGTTGTGCTCGCATTGAAAGCTTCGACGAGTGCGTCGCGCGGATTTTTTTTATCGGCTTCGAGCGAGCCTGCTTCGCAGGTCAGCGTTTTGCTCTTCCCTGTGCCGCGTTGATCGATAAGAAGAAGGTCACGATTGCGGCGTAACGTGAACATCGAACCGATGGTTCCGCCTATCTCGCTTGCTGCCTGCCCTGGGCCGCCAGCGAAGAACAGCACTGGATCTTTTTCAGGAAATCGCGTGAGCGCGGGAATGAGCGCCACATGAATCTTGATCTTCGCACCGTCGGGTTTCGCATGATCTTCCGGCACTTCCATCGTCGCGCAACGCGCCTGCGTTTCGAGATGTTTGAGTCGGCAATCGGTAAACGCGAGTGCGGACTGTTTGCTCGATTGTGGCGCGCTACATGCGCCGAGTAATGCGAAGAGCGCAAGCGCGCCCACGTGTGCGACCCGAAGTCGCATCGGTGGCGAAGATCGTGGCATAAGTGTGAGTCCCCAAAATAGGTGTCTTGACATCGAGGTTGTCAACGTGTCCCGAACATAATCGTAGCTTCTGCTTCGATGCGAACCAGCGCCTTGCGATGAACTGGGCGAAACGCAGCGTGAGCTGTGCTTTTACGCGATTACTGTGCGAACAATGGCGATGAGAAGCGCGACTAGTATCGCGACACAAAGCAGTGCAGCGACAATGAAATGCAACGGCTTGAGTTGCTGATCGTGGTGGGCTGCGCCGCGTTTGCGAATGCCGATAAACGCCGACATCACGGCAACGATAGCGCTCAGAAAGGATCGCAACGTTGACGGGCTAGGGCTTTACGGCCGAGCGAACCGCATCGAGGAAGCGCTGACCCGCCGCCGCGCCCGACATGCGCTCGAGTGACATGCGCACCTGCGTGACCGCTTCGCGAAGTTCTTGCGCAGAACGCGTTTTCTCGATTTTGATCGCGAAGGTCTCGGCGCTCGGCCCCAAAGTGTCGTTGAGATGGCGAACGGCCGCGGAGCGCGCGGCGAGGAATTGCTCCTGTGTGGGCGCCATGTTGGGGAACGCAGAGGTGGTCATCGTTGATGCAGCACTTGGCGAGCCTTGCTCCGCAGGCGTAACAACCGGCGCGGCAGTTTGGGTGGCCACCGTGTTGCCCGCGAGAATGCTGCCAAGCGTTGTCGCAGGCGCGGCGCTGCCATCCGCCAGATCGATTGCACCAACCGCTTGCAATTCGAGCAGCAAAGGTTCGGCCTCGTGAGGGCGAACGAAAATCGAGAGCCGGGCGACGGTGTTTTTACCGTCGACCAAAATCAACAAGCGGCGCAACTCTGCGCGAAGCCCGAGCTTGCGACCGCTTACTTCAGCGGCACCGAGCTCTGTCTTACGAAAGATCGAGTTTGGGTTCAGCATCAATAGTGAATGAATCGCGCACCAAAACGGTGTTTTCGAGTGTGCGCTTACAAGGAATACTCTTATCTTACACCGCGCTGACTCGAAAAACGCTCACAAAACAGGGAGTGTTTGCTCTATGGCAGATGGTTGTGTGTTCTCATTCACGGCTTATTAGCTAAATCAGGTAGCGCCGATTTTATTGGGGCATCAGTTAATTTATTTACTTTATCAATACGAAATAAAATGGCTTCGATGCCCAAATTTATTTGGGCGATTAACTATGAAGCTATTTGTTCGTTTTCCATGTTTTCGCACTTGTATGTGCAACAGGAATCGCGGTAGAAAACACCACACCGCCGGTCACGAGTAGCGCAGAGATTCCCATCGGTACCACTGCCGCGCCGAACGCGAGTGGAATAGCGACGGAACAACTGTTGCCGATTACGGAGCGCAGACCGACCGCTTCGCCACCTCGTCCCGCGGGTGCAGCTGCGTGCACGAGCGAGAGCATGTTTGGTTGACTCAAGCCCACGGCCAGTCCGAACACAAAACCTGCAATCATCAACAGCCACGCGGCGCTCATCCATGGCATGCTGAGAAACACGAGCGCGATGACCACCGTCACCACCCGGATGATCTCCCACTCGCTTGCGCGTTGCGCAAGCCACGGCATGCATGCGCGCGAGATGAATGTTCCGACGGCAAATAACGAGAACACACTGCCGATGACCGAGGCAGAAAACCCCTGGCGAACACCGAACACCGGCAACATCACGATAAACAAATCCCACGACGCGGACATGATCATGTTGACCCAATAGATTCGTTTCATCTCGCTCGTGGCAAGCAAATCGAAAACGCTTCGGCGCGTCGGTTTTGCGACGACTTCCTGCGCTTCGGTGGCGTCTTCGTTGGTGGATCTGGCGCTGCCCTGTTGTTGCGGATCGACTTCTTTGAGCGATTGTGCGCCGGGCAGTCCTCGCGCCTTCGTGAACACAAGCAACGCGGCTGTGCAACTCGAAACGGCGAGCAACGCAAACGCGCTTCGGTAGCTCAGTGCATCGATAACAATGCCCGCGATAAACGGACCGAGCGCACTCGACGCCGAATGGCCGAGCGCAAACCAGCCGAAGTTCGCCAAACGCTCGGACGGCGACACGTTTTGAACCAAGTGACCCACGGTGTGCTGTGCGGCCACGGAAAGCACGTTGAATCCGAAGCCGATCATGACCGCCGTGACAAACAAGGTCGGCACCGTGAGCAGAGCGACGGGCAACCAAGCGCCGATAACGACCAGCGTCACGCCGATACGCATCACCCGCGACGCACCAACGCGATCGACCCAGCGCCCGATCGCAAGCGCCGTAAACATCGGGATAATGGAGAACAGCGCCATGAACACGCCGACCACGTATTCCGCAGAGCCGGTCTTCAGCGCAAACACCGAACCCGCCACACGCCCACCGGAGAGCGCCATGTGTGCGGTCAGATTGATGAAGATGAGCGGGACGAGAAAGGGCGGGAATTGGGGAAGGCGCACCCCTTCATTGTAGGAGCGACGCTCGTCGCGATCTTTTTGTGGGAGCGCGCTTGCGCGCGAATATTCCGACACGCGAAACGCAGATTCGGTGCGTCGAT
>JBOFBL010000237.1:0-1115 GCA_051645545.1 Casimicrobium sp.
GCGCTCTGGAAAACCTTTCCGGCATTTCTTGGCATCGCAGCGATTTTCATGATCGCTGGCTACGCGCTTGAATGGTTTGATCCTTCGGCGATCACGCTGTTCGACGTGTGGATGAATCGATAGAACGAAGCACAATTTGATGCCTACTCGCGAGCTTCGCCTACAGGTTAGAAGCAACTGAGTTGCGCTGATTCAGCGCGCGCGTCGGTAGTGCATGGCGACTGCGCCGCAGCGGAGCGGCATCGCCGAGACCAATTCGAGTCGTCGCGTGCTGAGCAGTCCACGCTCGTACAGCATCGGCCCGTGGCCGGCGATCCTGGGGTGAACGAGGAACTTGTACTCGTCGATCAGATCGAGCCGGTCCAGCTCGGTCGCGAGCGTGCCGCTACCAAGGAGCACACCAGTCGGGGTCGCGTCCTTGAGCGTCTGCACGCCTGTGCGCAAGTCGCCCGCAATGTGGTGGCTGTTAGCCCAAGGAAAATTCTCTCGCGTCGACGACACCACGTACTTCGGCTTTGCCTCCAGCTTGATCGCCCACTCGCGCATCGTCGGCGGCGCGTCCTCGTCACCACGAGCGACCGCCGGCCAGTAGCTCTCCATCATCTCGTAGGTGACACGGCCCCACAGCATTGCGCCGTTCTTATCCAGGAGGCGCGTGAAGAAGGCGTGTGTTTCGTCGTCGGCGATTCCCTCCCGGTGGTCGACGCAGCCGTCCAAGGTGACATTGATGCTGAAGGTCAAGCGTCCCATAGGAAGAGTCTAAGCCACGCTCGCTGCACGGTGCAACTTGCAATGGGTCGTAAAGCATCGTTCGGTCAGTGAGTTCGTAGAGGTAACGTAAAGAAGTGCAGCACTTGCGCTACAAATGCGTATGAGCACAAATTCTTCCCCTCAAACGCTGACCGTCGATATCGTCTCCGATGTCGTCTGCCCGTGGTGCTATGTCGGCAAACGTCATATCGAAGCAGCGCTTGCAACGCGTCGTCGCGAGCATCCGAACGAAGCGGTGGTGATTCGCTGGCATCCATTTCAGTTGAATCCCGATTTGCCAAGTGAGGGCGTTGATCGTAAATCGTATTTGGAGGAAAAGTTCGGGGGCGCAGCGCGTGCAAAAG
>JBOFBL010000238.1:0-6243 GCA_051645545.1 Casimicrobium sp.
GCTTTGATATGCGCTGGCGTCGTACCGCAGCAACCGCCGACGATGTTGACGAGATTGCTTTGCGCAAACTCTTTCAAATAGCCGGAGGTCATTGCGGGCGTTTCGTCGTAGCCAGTGTCGGAGAGCGGATTAGGCAAACCGGCATTCGGATAGACGCTCACAAACGTCTCCGGCGCAATCTTCGCGAGTGTTTCCACGTAAGGACGCATTGCAGTGGCACCGAGCGCGCAGTTGACGCCCACCGAGAGCGGTTTCGCGTGGCGAATACTGTTCCAGAATGCTTCGATTGTTTGCCCCGAGAGCGTGCGACCCGACGCATCGGTGATCGTGCCCGAAATCATCAATGGCAAAGGATCGGGATCGTTCTCGAAGATTTCTAGATAGGCGTAAATCGCCGCCTTCGCATTCAAGGTATCGAAAATGGTTTCAATCAAAATCAGATCGACACCGCCTTCGACGAGCGCTTCGATTTGTTCTTTATACGCGGCGTGTAGTTGATCGAAGGTGACGTTGCGTTTTGAGGCATCGTTCACGTCCGGAGAGATGCTCGCTGTGCGGCTCATCGGCCCCAACGCGCCTGCGACAAAGCGTGGCTTGTTCGGCGTTTTCTTGGTGAATTCGTCGCAGAGTTCGCGCGCGATCTTCGCGGCGGCTTTGTTCATTGCGCGAACCATGTGTTCGAGCTCGTAATCGGACATGCCGATTGAGGTCGCGCTGAACGTGTCCGTCTCGATAATGTCGGCACCGGCTTCGAGATACTCGCGCTGAATTTGGCGAATGACTTCGGGCTTCGTCAACACGAGCAAATCGTTGTTGCCCTTCAAATCACACTTGTGGTCGCGACACAAATGACCGCGATAGTCGGCCTCGCCCAACTTGTATTGCTGCACCATCGTGCCCATGCCGCCATCGAGGATCATGATGCGCTGGCGAAGAATGTCGGCGATGCGTTGGCGTTTGGTCATTTTGCGTATGAAGGACGAGAGACGAAGGACGAATGACGCAAAGCACTGCTGGCTTCATTCGGCTTTTCGTATTTTCTCATTGTGCGGCTAGTTTCGTTATAACGTCAGCGTTCGTTGCATATTCGTATGCCGTGGGTTGCATTTCTATTCGGTCAATACATACTGCTAAGGTTTGCAACCCTTTGCGTCATTCGTCATTGGTCACTCGTCCTCGAATAAAAAATGAATCACCTCACCCCCAAAGAAACCGCCGAATTCCTGAAAACGAACACCGATGCCGTGTTTGTCGATGTGCGCTCGGAAATTGAATTCTTCTACGTCGGTCATCCGGTCGGCGCGGAGCATGTGGCGTGGCAGGAGCCCCCGGATTGGGATGTGCAGCCAGAATTCGTCGCGCATGTGAAGGCGCTGGTTGCGGGTGTGAAGTCTCGTCCCGTCGTGCTCATCTGCCGCAGTGGACGGCGTTCGATTGACGCAGGAAAAGTGCTCGAGAGTGCGGGGTTTACCGACGTCTACAACGTGTTGCACGGTTTTGAGGGCGATCTCGACGAATCTTTTCATCGTGGCAAGCGAAACGGCTGGCGGCACGAAGGGCTGCCTTGGGCGCAGATGTAGCGTGCTGTTGCGGCTAGCCGATCCGGTGCGGCGACAGCCGTAAATCAGTAATAACATTGGTCTTGTTAGCCCAATTTAATTTGGTCGTAATGGAATTTTTGTTATAAGTTGATAAATAGACTAAATAAGTCTTTCGCCCAAATGAATAGGGACAATATAGAAATTGTTGATTAAGCGCTTTACGCACTAAAATCTTCGCACACGACAAGTTCTTCGCCGCAAATCATTCACACACACGTCGGCGATAATTGAAAGCTTCGCGGCAAAAATTCTTGCTGCATTTCTCTCGCCTACGCGAGCCTACGTCCACTAACGTCTCTCCAATGCCTTCCCACGACACATCCCCCATTAGCGTTGCCATCAATGCGCACTTTGCGTCGTCTGCAAACGCGCCGACGACGCTCGCGGCAAACGCGATTCGAATGCTTGCAGTCGATGCGGTCGCCAAATGCAAATCCGGTCACCAAGGCATGCCGATGGGTATGGCGGAAATTGCTGTGGCGCTGTGGCGCACCGACACGCCGAGCGGCCCGCATCTCAAACACAATCCCGCGAATCCGCACTGGCCGAATCGCGACCGTTTCGTTGTGTCGAACGGACACGGGTCGATGTTGCCTTACTCACTTCTGCATTTGAGTGGTTACGATCTTCCCATGTCGGAGATCGAAAATTTCCGTCAACTGCATAGCAAAACGCCGGGGCATCCTGAAGTTGGCATCACCCCCGGCATTGAGACCACCACGGGCCCACTCGGTCAAGGCATTGCGAACGCAGTCGGCATGGCGCTCGCCGAAAAAATGCTCGCGAAGCAATTCGGCAATGTGATCGATCATCACACCTATGTTCTCATGGGCGATGGCTGCATGATGGAGGGCGTGTCGCACGAGGCATGTTCGCTCGCCGGCGTGCTCGAACTCAACAAGTTGATCGCGCTCTACGACGACAACGGCATTTCGATCGACGGAAAAGTCGAAGGTTGGTTCAAAGACGATACCGCACTTCGCTTCGAAAGCTACGGCTGGCGCGTGATCGGCCCGATCGATGGCCACAATATCGATGCGATCGATATGGCGATTATTGAGGCGAAGAAAGAAACCTCTCGCCCGACGCTCATCATCTGCAAAACAACGATCGGCAAAGGCTCACCGAACAAACACTCGACCGCAGACGCGCACGGCACGGCGATCATGGGCGACGAAATTGAAGCCACGCGCAAAGCGCTTGGCTGGACCTTGCCGCCGTTTCAGTTGCCGAAAGAAGCGTACGACGTACTTAACGCGAAGAAAACTGGAGCGGCGCTCGAAGCCGAATGGAACAAGACGTTTGCGAACGCGCCCGCAGAGTTGAAGCGTCGCTTGAAAGGCGAACTCCCTGCGAATTACGCTGATGTTGTAAAGAAAGCCATCGACGCAGCAGTTGCTAACGACAAAGAAGTTGCCACTCGCAAGGCCGCGCAGAATGCACTCGAAGTGTTCGGCCCGGCGTTGCCAGAAATGGTTGGCGGCTCGGCAGATCTCACTGGCTCGAATCTCACCAATTACAAAACCTCAACGCCCGTCAAAGCTGACGGTAGCGGTCAACATATCGGCTACGGCGTGCGCGAATTTGGCATGTGCGCGATTGCCAACGGTATGGCCTTGCATGGCGGCGTGATTCCGTATGTCGGCACCTTCCTCGTGTTCAGCGACTACGCGCGTAACGCCGTTCGCATGGCCGCGCTCATGAAGCAACGCGTGCTCTATATCTTCACGCATGATTCGATCGGCGTAGGCGAAGATGGGCCGACGCATCAGCCGGTGGAGCATGTGGCTTCGCTGCGCCTTATTCCTGGTTTGCACGTTTGGCGCCCCGCCGATTCGCTCGAAAGCGCAGTCGCTTACGCAAGCGGTATCGAGCGTAAAGATGGCCCCACGATGCTATGCCTATCGCGTCAAAACACTGCCGTGGTTGCGCGCGACACATCGCACGAAGCGCTCATTCGTCGTGGTGGCTACATCGTCGCCGATGCACAGAATCCGAAAGTGGTTTTGCTTGCGACTGGATCAGAGCTTGGCCTCGCGCTTGGTGCATATAAACAGCTCACGTCCGACGGTATCGCGGCGCGAGTCGTCTCGATGCCGTGTACACAACTTTTCGACGCGCAATCCGCCGACTACAAACGCGCAGTGTTGCCGCATGATGTGCCAACGCTTGCTATCGAAGCAGGTGTGCCGGACGGTTGGTGGAAATACGTGGGGCACGGCGGCGACGTCATCGGTATGACTAGCTTCGGCGAATCGGCGCCTGCGCCAGTGCTGATGAAGCACTTTGGATTCACAGTGGAAAACGTCATCGCTAAGGCGAAAGCACTGATTTAATTTGGGTAGGGTGGGCACCCCTGCCCACCATTCATGAACGCGTGGACAAACAGTGTCCACTCTACGGAACTATGAACATGGCAATCAAAGTTGGTATTAACGGCTACGGACGCATCGGTCGCAACATTCTTCGCGCGCTTTACGAATCGGGTCGCACCGATATCGAAATCGTTGCTATCAACGATTTAGGCGACAGCGAAACCAACGCGCATTTAACGCGCTACGACACTGCGCACGGCCCGTTCGGCAAAAAGGTCGCAGTGGATGGCGATCATTTGATGATCGAAGGGGACAAGATCAAGGTGTTCGCCATTCGCAATCCAGCCGAGATTGCGTGGGGCGAGCAAGGCGTCGATGTAGTGCTCGAATGCACGGGACTTTTCACTAGCAAAGCGAAAGCCGGCGCGCATCTCGCAGGTGGTGCAAAGAAAGTCATCATCTCGGCGCCGGGCGAAAAAGACGTTGACGGCACTGTTGTTTACGGTGTGAATCACAACACGCTCAAAGCAAGCGACACCGTGATTTCGAATGCAAGCTGCACGACCAACTGCTTGGCGCCGCTCGCGAAAGTGCTGCATGAGCAAATCGGCATCGTGAACGGCTTGATGAACACGATTCACAGCTACACCAACGATCAAGTGCTCACCGATGTATTCCATAAAGATTTGCGTCGCGCACGTGCGGCTGCACACAACATGATTCCGACGAAAACGGGCGCTGCTGCTGCTGTCGGGCTCGTGTTGCCGGAATTGAATGGAAAGCTCGATGGTTTTTCGGTCCGAGTGCCAACGATCAATGTGTCTCTGGTCGATCTGTCATTCATCGCTGCACGCGACACCACCGTCGACGAAGTCAATCGCATTCTTTACGCTGCGGCACAGGGCGCAATGAAGGGCGTACTCGACTACAGCGACGGCCCGCTCGTTTCCAGCGACTTCAATCACAACCCGCATTCGTCGGTGTTCGACGCGACGTGCACCAAGGTCAGCGGTCGTCTCGTCAAAGTTTGCTCTTGGTATGACAATGAGTGGGGATTTAGCAACCGCATGTTGGACACGACTGTTGCGTTGATGGGGGCGAAATGATGGTTCACCGTCAAAGCCCATTCATTGCGGCGAAGGCTAACGTGAACGAAGTGAACGTTAAGCGAAGCGGCCGAAGCCACAACGAGTGGGGTTTTAGCAATCGGATGCTGGATACAACTGTCGCCTTGATGGGTGCAAAGTAATTGTTAACGCTTGCAAATGCGCTACTGCCGGCGCAAACAACTAACGGACGCGTTGCGCGCGGTGTATTGCTTGCGCTTGTCGGCGCGCTTCTGCTAACCGTTTCGGCGAAAACACAGATTCCGTTCTGGCCAGTGCCGATGACCATGCAAACGTATGTCGTGCTCGTATTGGGGATGGCATACGGAGCGCGTCTTGGCGTCGCAACCGTTGGCTTGTATCTCATGCTTGGTGCGATGGGGTTGCCTGTCTTCGCGGGCACACCGGAGAAAGGCGTCGGCTTGTCGTACATGTTGGGACCAACAGGCGGTTACCTCGTTGGCTTTCTCGTCGGTGCCTGGTTATGCGGCAAGTTGGCTGCGCGCGGATTCGATCGCGGTTTTTTGAAAACGTTGATCGCTATGTCGATCGGTCACGCAGTGATCTTCGTGTTCGGCGTTGCATGGCTCGCTCAATTGATGGCAATCGAAAAAGCGTTTACCGCTGGCGTCGCGCCATTCTGGGCGGCGACGATTGCGAAAACCTTGCTTGGCGTCGTGACCTTGCCGGTTGCCTGGAAATTCATCGGCAAACTCAAGTAACTCATCTCAAAGCGCACTTCGGTGCGTTTTTCATTTTGCATATGAAATTTCTTCGTCTCACCGATCTCGACCTCAACAACAAACGCGTGTTTATTCGCGCCGATTTGAACGTGCCGCAAGATGATGCGGGCAATATCACGGACGATACGCGTATTCGCGCATCTGTTCCCGGCATCGTGCATGCGTTGAAATCTGGTGCAGCGGTCATGGTGACGTCCCATTTGGGCCGCCCGACCGAGGGCGAAGTAAAGCCCGAAGATTCTCTCGCACCGATTGCGAAACGACTTACCGAATTGCTCGGACAACCCGTACGCTTGATTGCAAATTGGGTGGACGGCGGATTCGAGGTGAAACCCGGTGAAGTCGTGTTGCTGGAGAATTGCCGCTGCAACAAAGGCGAGAAGAAAAATGACGAAGCGCTCGCGAAGAAAATGGCAGCGCTCTGCGATGTTTATGCGAATGACGCGTTCGGCACCGCGCATCGCGCTGAAGCAACCAC
>JBOFBL010000239.1:0-1580 GCA_051645545.1 Casimicrobium sp.
CCGTTTCCTGTAACAACACTTGTTACGTCAGCTTGAAACGCCTGCGACGCCGTTTCGCCCCAGTCGTTGTCTGAACTCACACCCAAATCGGTTCCAGGAAAACTAGAAGCACCAATCGTAGCGCTTCGGCTCAATGGACTCGTTGAATTGGAAACGCCATGCCAAACAAGAATTGCGCGTGTCACCGTACCCGACACACCAGAAACGGTAATGTCGCCAGCGCCTACGCCACGCAAACCAGATACACCGAACATAGCGAAATCGGTGTTGGCGACAACCGGACCGGCTGCGAGAGTATTGGCAGATGCATTGAGCGACAAACTTGTCGCAAGTACAGCAGCAACCGAACCGCAAATCACTCTTTTCGAGAACTTTTTAACGCTAACCATTTCAACCCCAGAGATTAACGCTGCTCTCCACGCCAAGCAGCTACAAGCGCCTACCCCAATGCCTATGTCAAACATAAGCTTGCACGGGCGCAGTGTAGCTAGAAACTTGGGCTTTGACTAGTACCGCCCGACTTCTAGGATTTCTTACCTTCTTCCTTCATCGCTTCAAGCTTGCGCACATCAATCTTCGAAATCAGCGCCTTCACTTCGTTCATCTCGATCCCTTGTGCATCGACTTCAACCAGGAAGCGTTTGCCGATGATCGTTTGTACTTCGCCGTGCTTGCCAGAATTGCGCCATTTCTCGTGAACACGACGCCCACCAACGGTTGAGGTTTTTTCATAGCCACCGCTATCTTCTTTATCGACTTCAACATTGAGCCACATGTGCGCGAGCGCGAACGGCCCGGCCAGCGTTCCGGGGTCGACAATCTCGAAGCGAATTCGCTGTTTGCCGTCGGCAGACTTAAACGATTGCTTTGCCTCCGACACCGTGATGCCGAACGCAGAGTTTTTTGCTCCCGAGGACTCCTCTTTTTCAAAGCCTGCGATTTCAACGGGCAAGGCTTCCTTGAGTCTGCGGAAATCGACGGGGTCGTAGCTGGCTCCGGCCGTTCCGGCGGCCACACCCGTCAGCGCGCCAAGCACTTTCATCGATTCACCCATCGCGGCGCCGAGATCGCCTTTTTGTGCAGCGGCTTCCATGTCTTTACCCGCCTGCTCGAGCTTTTTCATCGCCTGTTCACGTGCGATTTGCTCGGGCGAAGGGCCGCAACCAGCGAGCAAAGCGCCTGCGAGCGCGAGCGAAACCAACGAAAGCGAGAAACGTTTATTCATGGCAACCTCCATTGACGTAGATAAATGTGAAGACGCATTTAGCCGCGCAATCGCGACAAACGCATCACGTTCGTTTCTATGTCGTTGAAGTTGCTGCGCGGGTTCAATGCGCGGCGCGAATAGAACTAGGCAGTGCCGCCGACGGTGATCCCGTCGATACGAAGCGTCGGCTGACCGATACCCACCGGCACGCTCTGACCCTCTTTGCCACACACGCCGATGCCTTCATCAAGCGCCATGTCGTTGCCGATCATCGAGATTTGATTCATCGCTTCCGGCCCGTTGCCGATGAGCGTCGCGCCCTTCACTGGATACATCAACTTGCCGTTTTCGATTTTCCAGGCTTCATCCATCG
>JBOFBL010000240.1:0-24288 GCA_051645545.1 Casimicrobium sp.
GCGCGCTCGGTTTGGGCGCTGTTCTCATTGCAATCGTCGGCACTGGTTTGGTGGCTGCGCAAACCCCGGTCAAATTCACACTCGATTGGCGATTCGAAGGCCCCGCCGCGCCCTATCTCTGGGCGCTGGAAAAGGGGTATTACAAAGCCGAAGGGCTCGATGTCACGATCGATAACGGCGCAAACTCGACCGAGGCCATTAACCGCGTCGCCTCTGGCACGTACGACATGGGTTTCGGCGACATCAACTCGCTCGTGCGCTTTCGTGACAAGAAAGAGAACGCGCCCGTCAAAGCCGTCCTCATGATTTACAACGCGCCGCCGTTTTCGATTGTGTCGCTCGCAAAAAACAACATCAAAAAACCGCGCGATCTCGAAGGCAAAACGCTCGGCGCGCCCGCCGCCGATGGCGCATTTGCACAGTGGAAAGGCTTGGTCGCCGCCAACAAGATCGATGTGAGCAAAGTGAAAATCGAAAACGTCGGCTTCCCGGTGCGCGAGCCGATGCTCGCCGAAGGCAAGGTCGATGCGATCACGGGTTTCTCATTCTCAAGCTACATCAACTTACGCAGCCGCGGCGTGCCACAAGAAGGCGTGAATGTGATGCTGTTGTCGAACCATGGGCTTGATCTCTACGGCAACGCGATCATGGTCAATCCGAATTTCGCAGCGAAGAATCCGAAGGCAGTGCAAGGCTTCGTACGCGCGACAACTCGTGCGTGGATCGAAGTCATCAACAAGCAACGCGAGGCCGTGAAGCTCGTTGTGAAGAAAAATCCGATTGCAGATGAGCAATGGGAAGCCGTGCGTTTTGCGATGGCGATCGATCAAAACGTTGTAACGAAGGAAGTGCTTGCCAATGGGTTTGGCGATGTGGACATGAAGCGCCTTGCGAAATCGATTGATCAAATCGGCGAGTCGTTCCAGTTTACGAACAAGCCAAAAGCGGAAGATATTTTCGATCGCAGCTTCTTGCCAACGAGGGCGGAACGCACGGTCACTGTGAACGTGAAATAAGTTCGACTCGTTTTTTGATATATAGCACCATAACGCATCGCCCAACTTAATTGTGCGATGCGTTTGTTTTTTGTAGATATCGATAAGTAGATTAATTTTCTCCTCGCCCTAATGTAATTGGGCGATTACGACGTAAGTTCGAGATCATTTTTTTGACGAAAAGCTCGCGTAAAATCGGTTAACAATGAATAAGTTAATCGACGTTACTGAGTACATGCATTTGGTTGGCCGCTCCGCGCGCGCCGCCGCGCGCACGATCGCTCGCGCGAGCACCGCGCAGAAAAATTTGGCGCTCGCCGAAATTGCTGAAGCGCTTGAAAAACGCGAAGCGCACATCCTCGAAGAAAACGCCGCAGACGTACGCGATGCGATGAAGGCCGATCTCTCCGCCGCAATGATCGATCGCCTGAAACTCACGTCGAAAACAATTGCGGCGATGGCGACCGGCCTGCGTCAAATCGCACAACTGCCCGATCCCGTCGGCGAAGTCACCGATCTTCGCATGCGCCCCAGCGGCATTCAGGTTGGCAAGATGCGTGTGCCGCTCGGTGTGATCGGCATCATTTACGAATCGCGCCCGAACGTCACCGTTGACGCGGCGGGGCTTTGTTTGAAAAGCGGCAACGCAACGGTGCTGCGCGGCGGCTCGGAAGCGGCGCGTTCGAATCAAGCGATCGCCGCCTGCATCAATATCGGACTCAAGGCTGCGAAGTTGAGTGAAGCGATCGTACAAGTCGTCGAAACGACTGATCGCAAAGCGGTCGGCGAAATGATTACGCGGCCCGAATACATCGACGTGATTATTCCGCGCGGCGGCAAAAGCTTGATCGAACGCGTCAGCGCAGAGGCGCGCGTACCCGTCATCAAACATCTCGATGGCAATTGCCACATCTTCATCGACGAGCAAGCCGATGCCGAGAAGGCCGTGCGCGTGTGCGATAACGCGAAGACGCGTCGCTACGGTGTGTGCGGGGCGATGGAGAGCTTACTTGTGCACGAAGCGCGCATGCACGACGTACTGCCGCGCATCGCCAAAATCTTCGCCGATAAAAACGTCGAGATGCGCGGTTGCGAAAGAACGCGAAGCGTACTCGCAGCATTCGACGTAAAACCCGCAAGCGAAGAGGATTGGTCGACCGAATACCTGGCGCCGATCGTCTCGATCAAAATCGTCGCATCGCTCGATGAAGCAATCGACCATATCGAGCGCTACGGCTCGCACCACACCGACGCGATCATCACCGAAAATTATTCCAACACGCAACGCTTCCTTCGCGAAGTCGATAGCGCAAGCGTGATGGTTAACGCCAGCACACAATTCGCTGACGGCTTCGAATACGGCCTCGGCGCCGAAATCGGCATCTCGACCGATAAGCTTCACGCGCGTGGTCCCGTGGGACTTGAGGGGCTTACGACGCAAAAGTGGGTCGTGTTGGGGGATGGAACCGTGCGCAGTTAGCGCGGCTTTTCGTTAAGCGCTACGCCGGCCGTAAGCCGCTGCAAAACTTGGCGCTGTTGGCGCTGAAAATGATGCAATCTGTGCGCGCGGCACGAGGCCGAACGGATCAAGCCGCCCGGACCAGTCCTGAAGCTCTTGTCTGAGCTCAGGCGAGTCCTCGGTCAGCAGCATTTCGCGGACAGCGTCGAACGCCGCCATCAAACTATAAGGGCGATTTTGGTTCACCAAGTAACGAGCGAGCGAAACGGTTGCCTTGTGCCCATCGCGTAGATTCGACGCGGGTAAGGCCGTACGGATTAAGTCATCGGGCAATTTGAAAAACTGTCTTGCAATCCAGTAGAGCTCAGCCTGACAGCGAATGATTGCGGCATTGGTCGGCGCACTCGTGTTTGCGCCACCACGCAAAACACGGAAATCGATAACGGGTTCGCGCAACACTTCAATATCCCCGTGTTGCAAGGTTCTCACCCAAAAATCGAAATCCGGCAATTGCACCATCGTGTTGTCATAGCGACCGACTTTCTCATAGAGTTCGCGCCGTGCGAATAGCGTTGGGTGGCAAAGGCAATTCGTGTTGTCGATGAAGAAACGGAGCCAGGTCGCGCGATCGCCTGCGGGAGCAGAGAAAAAAACTCTGTTCGCGCCGCCATCGATAGGGTGGCCGTCGTCGTCGATAAACGATGGAAAGGCAAAGGTCGCGAGCGCATTGGGACGAGACTCGATAAACGCCAATTGTTTTACAAAGCGATCTGGATGCGCTACGTCGTCGGAATTGAGCACGGCGACATATTCGCCACGCGCTTGTTCGATTGCCGTATTCATTGCAAAACATGCGCCGCGATTACGATCTAGCAGCGTGACGCGAATTTTCGGGTCATTAAGCGCACCAAGTAAACGCGGCGAATCGTCCCTCGATCCGTCGTCAACGACAATCAATTCCCAGTCCGGCAGGGTTTGACGTTGAATGCTTTTCACCGCCTCAAGTACAAATTGCCCGTGATTGTAAGAGGGCATCACAACGCTAATTTTTGGCATCGCAAGATCCAGTTTCCAATTTGTGCAAGCAGCGAACTCGTTATGCGGCCTCGAGTGCGACGCTCGCCACCTGTTTCAAAAGTCGCGTAATCGCGAAGGACGCTTCATTGGTTACCCCGGAGTGCATCGGCAAACATAGCACCTCGTCGCTGCAACGTGTGGCCACAGGAAACGCCTCTGCAGACCAACGAGAAGCGTAGTGTCTTGCCGCAGAACACAGCGGATAAAAATACCTTCGCGCAAGGATATTGTGTACGCGCAATACGTCGTAAGCGAGATCGCGAATCTCGCGCGATTGAAAACGAACGGGGAAATACTGCAGGCTATCCGACACGTGAGCCCGATTCGGTGGGATATGTACTTCCAAGCAATCCGAAAGTTCGTTGCGATAGTGTTCGACAAGTTTGCGTCTCGCCTTCCGTTCATCCGCAACGCATGGCAGCACGGCAAGCCCCATCGCGGCCTGCATCTCATTCATTTTGCCGTTGCTACCAGCCAGTTCAACCGTAACTTCGTCGCGAATACCGAAATTTCTTTGTAGTATGGCATTGGCTTCGACTTTTCTATCGCGCAGCACAAGCCCACCGCCCTCTCCCGTATGAAAAAGCTTCGTCGGATGGAAACTAAACATCGTTGCATCGCCATACGAATGAATCGGGCGATCTCCAACGCGCACGCCAAACGCGTGCGCCGCATCGTAAATCAAAGCGAGGCCGTGCTTTGTTGCGATCGTTTGTAGCGCATCAACATCGCAGGCGATACCGTAGACGTGCACCGCGACGATCGCCTCTGTACGCGGCGTAATCGC
This sequence comes from Casimicrobium sp., assembly GCA_051645545.1. GTDB lineage: Bacteria > Pseudomonadota > Gammaproteobacteria > Burkholderiales > Casimicrobiaceae > Casimicrobium. Next base: position 4,319 of record JBOFBL010000240.1, read on the forward strand.
CGCTTCCACAGCCTCCGGATCAAGCGTCATGTAGCGCGGATCGATGTCGGCGAAAATCGGGATTGCGCCCGCCCACTCAATGCAGTGCGGCGTTGCCGGAAAGGTAAACGGAGTAGTGATTGCTTCACCGCGCACGTCGAGCGCACGGAGCGCGGTGGTCAAGGCTTGTGAACCATTGTTGAACAGCAAAAGCGACTCGCAATCGAGTTCTCCTTGCAGCGCGACCTTTAGTCTTTCGTGCAGCCCGCCGAAGTTCGAATACCACGATTTGGCAACAATGTGATCGATTCCCTGCTGCAAAATCTCGCGATCGGGCGCAAGCGGGCGAGCAACCGTAATTTGATGCGATTGAACCAGCTCTGGCGAGTAGAAGGAATCGGATTTAAGCATTCGCTCGTGCCCCTTTGACAACTGTATTCGCGGGAACATCGCGCGTAACAACCGCGCCAGCGCCGACAATAGCCTGTCGCCCTATGCGTACTTTCGGCAGCACCACCGCCCCGGCACCGACGAACGCTTGACGTTCAATTGTCACCCCCCCGCAAAGCGTCGCGCCGGGACCGACAAACGCGAAGTCCCTAATCACACAATCGTGCGCTACTGTTGCATTAGCATGGATAACACAATTTTCTCCCACGATAACCTTTGTCGAAACTACTGCGCCAGGGAATACTAACGAAGCGGCGCCGATACAGCCCGTCTCTGCAACATATGCTCGAAGATGTATTGCAGCGGGCGCGAGGGAAATCCTATAACGATACGCATCGCTTGCGGCTTGCGCGCGCCTGGCACCGCTTTGAACGGCGGGCAGCACGCACCAATCCGCACCCGAAAGTTGGGCGAGATCAGTTACCAATGCGATATCCGATCCTCGCGCTGAACTCGTAAACGCTGCATCCACCCAGTGAGCAGCGAAAGAGCACCCCATTTTCAGGAAAGTCTCCGCGAAAAGACCCCGAACCTCAATTGCGTGTCCGCCCGCACCAAACAGCACAATCCGTTTGTTATTTCTTGGTAAGTTTGCTGGGTTCGACACGAGCGTTACTCTGCTCTCATCAACCGGTCGATCAAATCAATTCGCGGGCGCATCTGTGCCTCGAATCCGTACAGCGATCGACTAAGTGCACGTGCGCGCTGTCCAAATTCACGTAATGATTGCGGCGCTTGCGCTGCTTTTGCGACAATGTCCATTAGCCCTTCTTTTAACGACTCAGCGATAGGCTCGACGATCCGCGCTGCGTCTGCGGCGCTATATTTTTCCTCAATCCGCATTGGGTTGCTCACAACCATTCCGACGCCGCACAATGCGGCCTCAACACAGGTTGCCGTAGGAAATCCGTCGAATTGCCCAGTGTGAACTTTGCCAAACAGGCTAGGACTCACAATCAGATCCATATCGTGAAATAGAGCCCTAAGCTTTGAAGTTTCCAGCCCACCATAGTAGGTAACACGATCGCTCACCGAACCGTAATCGCCATCAGTCGCGTCGGCGCCGCCAACAACGTGGAAGCTAACAAACGGAAATTTTTCGCCCACCGTGCGCGCTGCGGACACAAACTCCTGATAACCCTTGTGCTCGAGTCGCGGCATGTATTTGTTGGCGGCAAAACAAACGTTGAGCGCGGGTCGCCCTTCGCCGAAATAGCTACGCTCGCCAACCATAGTATCGAAGTAGTCGTTGGCGATTACTACGCCATCGATACGAACAATATCCGGTCTCTTCTCTATCGACCATTCGTCGAGTTTCGCGCGTAGATAAGTCTCGGTCACCGAGGTAGTAACGATAACTGCGCGCAGCATCGGTGAGCTCAATACGTATTTGAGCCACGCATCGCTCGTTGGGTCGCCGAGCCCAAATCCACCGCCGGGATAGAGCGTGAATGCAAACGGACATCGCATCGCATCGAACGCCAAAATTTGCGTCGCATTAAGTAAAAAATTGGTGTACACAAACCCGGCATTTACGAACGAGTACTCGGTACACTGTCCGACACGTTTCGCGTAAGCGGGATATTGCGCAGAGTATGCGGCGTGACTTTTTGCAAAACCTGTTGCCCACGAGCGGACTATGGCCGAAGGAAAACGATCCATTAACGTGTTGTACTCCGCGACGCGAAATGCCGTCAGCACATTCGGGAAAAAGTCATCGCAAATCAGAAGTTTTTTCTCTACCATGTGAGCTTTATTGTTTTCCTGTGGTCGAAGCATGTAATAAAGTAGCAAGCAAGGTTTGTGAGTCGTCAAAACATGCGGAGTCGCCGGCCACACTTCGGAGCTCGCGCTTCGCCAAGACGAATCGCTCCGGAGCAAAGGATTTAACGAAAATCGCGTAATCGTCTTCCGGCTCCCTTGTCACGCGCCACATTAGCGGTTCGCACAATTCGAGCGTGCGCTCTACGGCGGGAAGCACCGAGCTCCAAGACACGTCATCGATAACAAGGAAACCGTTTGCGTTTAGTAGCGGTAAATACGTCTCTACATCGGCGACGACGGTATTGGTATCGTGGTTGCCGTCAATATGAATTAAATCGAAAGACATTTTTTTTGACGCGAAGTACAGCGCAGCCTCGCGTGAAGTGGTGCGATGAATTTCCGCAAACTTTTCGAGACCGTTGTGTTTAATCTGTTCGATCACCGAACGATACACGGCATCGAAATCCAATCGCTCAATCCAAGCATCGATTTCGGCGCGCAGATAGTGGTTGTCTTTTTCCGCCGCTTCTGTTTTCGACCATGGATCCACTGCGTGCGCTATGCCATGGCCGTTTTCGCGCAAAGCTATGCACATCGGTAAGAATGATCGCCCGCGGTAAACACCGATATCAACTGCACTTGCAAGTTGGAAACGCGCAATCAAATAGGCAATAACATGTGCCTTACGAACGCTGCAGCCGCCGCCGAAATCGATCGGAACCGACTGCAATGCAACACCAATTTGATCAAACAGCTTCAACATATGGTACCGGCTTAGAAAGAACCTTTCTTCGCTCGCCAATGTCATCATGTTATCAGCGGGCGCGCTTCATCGGCGTCGTCAAACCGAGACATCCGTTCACAATCGCTATGCGTTTGTCCTCTTGAGAGTTCAGCCCCATCAACCTTCCGGTCAATGCAAAATACAAGTACGTTGATTCATTCTGTACGTCTCACTATCTGCGGAGGTTCTTTGAAATTGGATCGAAAAATCAGGCCCCTCTTTGCTTGCCTCGTGGGGTTGTGCAACACGTTCAGCGGAGTAAACGTATTTGCGCAACAGAGCACCGACATCCGCTGCCTCGATACCGACAGCCCCTTCAACATGGTGAAAAAGTATGAGGGCACGTACAAGTTAACGCTCGACAACGATCTCTTCGCTAATAGCGATCGCGATTACACCAACGGTGTGAAGCTCGCATGGTCGTCGCCGAATTTGCGTAGCTTTCAGGATGACCCTTGTTTGCCGCCCTGGCTGCAGAGCGTGGGGCAACTCTTCGATAGCCTCTATCCGATCCGCATTGCGAAGGAAGAGATTGAAGGCAATGTGACGGTGACCCTCGGACAGGCGATGTTCACGCCGCGCGATCGTGTGCCGACTGCATTGATCGTCGACGATCGTCCGTATGCAGGCTGGACGTATCTCGGGTTCGGCTACAACACGCGCTCGTCGTATCGACTGGATTCCTACGAAGTCAATCTCGGTGTCGTCGGGCCTTGGTCGCGTGCGAAGCAAACGCAGGATTTCGTGCATCGCCTTCGCGGACTCGACAAGTTCAATGGTTGGGCTAATCAGCTGGGTAACGAATTCGGTGCGCAGCTCGTGTTCGAGCGAAAGTATCGCGCGGATTTTTTTAACGATGACAAGTCGCGCAGCGGCTTCGGTATCGATGTGATTCCGCATTTCGGCGTCTCGCTAGGGAACGTAGCGACGTACGCGAATGCGGGGTTCGAAGCGCGACTAGGATGGGGCTTGCCGGATGACTTCGGCACGTCGCCGATTCGCCCTGCGGGTGACAACTCGGCACCGCGCCCAAAAGGGGCAGCGTCGTTTGTGCGCGAGCTCGGTGCGCATGTGTTTGTGTCTGCCGATGGTCGTGCGGTAGCGCGCAACATTTTTCTCGATGGCAACACGATTCGCGATTCGCACAGTGTGAAGCGAAAACCGTTCGTGGCAGATCTTACGGCTGGCATTGCGTTCAACGTGAAGAAGTACAAAATTGGATTCGTTCGCGTGTTCCGCACACGTGAATTCGAAGGGCAGGCAACGACGCCGCGATACGGCTCAATCACCATTTCGGGGCCACTTTAATACTGAACAAAATTTTCTGGTGACCGCCCAATTTATTTGGGCTATTATTACGATTTTTAGCATTATCGAAAATGCTATTTTTAATCGTATTGCCCCATTAAAATTAGTCTTATAGCGATAATTTTGTTTAGTATTTTTGATCGACAAAACGACGCTACCGTTCGTCGCGAAGACATAAACTCATGCGATTGATTGAGCATTGCGTGCTCAATATTCACGACAGCCCTCATGCAATTTTTCAAGTACCACGCGCTCGGTAACGACTACCTTGTGATCGATGCACGACATCACTCAAGCGAACTTACGTCGAAGCAGGTCGAGCGTATTTGCCATCGCAACTATGGCGTTGGCTCCGACGGCATTCTGTGGGGGCCTCTGCCTGCCATGGGTGACGCGCCGTTTGCGCTACGCATCTTCAATCCCGACGGCGGCGAGGCGCAAAAAAGCGGCAACGGCTTGCGAATTTTTTGTCGTTATTTGTTCGACCATGGGCTCGTGAGCAACGATCCGTTTCATGTTCACACGAAGGGCGGTGTCGTTCGCGCGCAGGTGCACGGACGCGGTGAATCAGTCACCGTCGAGATGGGGCGTGTGAGCTTTGGTAGCGAAAAAATTCCGGTGACAGGCCCCGCGCGCGAAGTCATTCGAGAAACGCTCGCGGTGGGCGGCAAGAGGTTGACGATCACCTGCGCAACGATTGGCAATCCGCATTGCATTGTCGAATTGCCCAGCGACGGATCGATCCCGCACTCGGCGGAAACTGCGCACGCGCTCGGTCCGCTCATCGAGCGTCACGCGCAATTTCCCGAGCGAACCAATGTGCAATTTCTTCGCGTCATCGATCGCAACAACATCGCGATCGAGATTTGGGAGCGCGGCGCAGGCTACACCTTGGCATCGGGTTCGAGTTCGAGCGCTGCCGCTGCTGCCGCGCATCGCTTGGGGCTTGTCGATCGGGAGGTGACGGTGCACATGCCAGGTGGCACAATTGGCATCCGAATCGATGAGCATTTCGCAGTGACCATGACCGGCGCGGTAACGCGTGTGGCCGATGGCATCATTTACGACGAAGCGCTCGACTACTGAAAGCCTGTTTGATGGACGCCAACGACATTGCAGCCTGGCTGCGCACACATCCTGATTTCTTCGCCGAACATGCCGATGTGTTCGCCGCGATGCGCTTGCCGCATCCTGAAGGCGAGCATGCGATTTCGATGGTGGAGCGTCAGTTGATCGCGCTTCGCGAAAAAAACACGCACCTCGAACGCCGAATCGCGGAGCTGATCGGTTATGGCCAACACAACGATGCGCTGGCCGATAAACTGCATCGACTTACTGTCGCACTCATTCGCGCCGACGATCCCGTAACGACTTCGGCGGTCGTGCGCGAGAGTTTGCAATCGGACTATCGCATTCCATTTGTCGCACTCAAACAATGGACGGCGCCCGCGTTCGACAACGTCTCCGACGACATGAAAGGCTACGTTGAGAGCTTGGATCAAGCCTACGTGGGTCCGCTCGCAGCCTACGAATCGCGCGAATGGTTCGATGCGCCCGCCGACAGCTTGAAATCGTTCGCCTATGTGCCGCTTGCTAACGGTGACGCATTCGGTGTGCTCTGCCTCGCCAGCGACGACGCCAATCGCTTCACGCCCGACATGGCAGTCGACGTATTGACGCGAATCGGTAATCTTGTAACCGCATCGCTTTCGCGTTTTGCCGCACATGCCGAAGAGAGTTTTGGCGAACTTGGCTGATCGCCACACTATCGACGAATCGACGCTCGCACCCGACGCGATCGAAGCACTCAAACAATTCGAAAGCGCGCTGCTCGCGCGCGGTGCCGCGGAAACCACACGACGATACTTAACCGCCTGCAAAACGCTTGCGCAGTCGCGAACCGGTGCGCCGCTTGCTGAGACCAATTGGCGCGATGCGCAACGCTGTCTCTCGGCGCTGCATTCGCAGGGCATGGCGCCACGCACGCTGGCAACGACGCTCTCGGCGTGGAAGTCGTGGTTTCGATTGCTCGCACGACATGACGCGCGCTACAAACCCGATGCATTCGACGCGGTGCGTGTACCGAAACCACCGAAGCGATTGCCGAGCGCACTCACTGAAAGCGAGATGACGCAGTTACTCGCCGATTCGCCGCAGCAGAGCGAGAGCGAATGGCGCGCGCGAGATCAAGCAATGTTCGAAATGCTCTACGGATGTGGCGTGCGCGTGAGCGAGTTGATCGGGCTCAATCTTGAACATGTTGATCTCGCTGGCGGCGAAATCCGCGTGTACGGTAAAGGCCGAAAAGAGCGCGTGCTGCCGCTCGGTGCGAAAGCGCTTGACGCGTTGCGCGAGTGGTTGCCAATTCGTAGCGCACATCTTGGTGCGCAATCGACGGAGACCGCAGTATTCATTGGCACACGTGGTGCGCGGGTCGCAGCGCCGGTCGTGCGTCGCGCGCTTGCGTCGACCGCGCAGCAACAGGGCATTGCAAGCCACGTGCATCCGCATCGCCTGCGGCATTCGTTTGCGTCGCATGTATTGCAAAGCTCGCGCGACTTGCGCGCGGTGCAAGAGCTCATGGGGCATGCGAGCATTGCCTCAACGCAGGTCTACACTCATCTTGATTTTCAACATCTTGCGAAGGTTTACGACGACGCGCATCCGCGCGCGGGGCGCAGTAAGAAAAAAAGCCAGGGGAACACTGAATAAGTCTCGCGATGCAGCGCGCGTCGAATTAGGGTGGAGCGCTAGGAGAAAAGCACAGACATAGCCATAGCTATGGCGAGCATTTTCGACAACGCGATCTGCCCTAAGTCGACGATGCGATGCGCGCGATGACTTGTTCAATGTTTCCCTAATGCACCTTGACTTCGTCGCGCAGCCAATGACGTAGCTTCGAACGTGCACGCGGCGATTTGAGAATTTCAAGCCATTCGGTTTTCGCGGCCACTTTTTCGGATGTCAACACTTCAACGATGTCGCCCGAGCGCAGCTCTGACGAGATGTGCACCACGCGTCCGTTAACCATTGCGCCGCGAGCACGCAAGCCGATTTCGCTGTGCACGGCGAATGCGAAATCGAGTACCGTTGACGACAGCGGCAACAAATACGGTTTGCCCTTCGGTGAGAGCACAGTGATCGATCGATGACGCAAGAGCTCGCGCAGCGTGCGCGTGAGTTCACCCTCTTCACCGCGACTGGCAACGACAATCGACAAATCTTCGAGCGATGCTGCGCCTTGCCCTTCGAACACGAAGGCACGCGTTCGAAGCGGCGGGAACGTGTGATGTAGATCGACGACTGGGCCATGCTTCCCGAGGAACACGGTGGTGTGAACGCTACCGCCGACGAGATCGGTGCGAAAGCCACCGGGGAGTGCATAGGCATGTTGGTGCCACGCAGCGATTCGTGCGTACGCCGCGCTCATGTCTTTGTTTTCGAAATAGACCGTGGGGGTTGCAAACATCGCACGTGAGGCGGTTTGTTCGCGCAGCAAACGAAGTGCGTGCGAAAACTGCTGTGCCTTACCGAGGGTGTCCGATGCCTTGGCAAGCTCTTTCGTGAGCTCGCGGTTCTTGTACAGGGCTGCGGCGATACGTCGCTCGTCAAACATTGCTTTGCGCACCACCCACGCCTCAATCGCACGCGCACGCCACGGATGCGCCCACCGATAGGCCAGATATTCCATTTCAACCGCAAAGCGCGAGAGGCCGACATATTCGGCAAGCGGGCAAAACACGGAAAGGGTTTCCTGCGCCACACGCAATTGCTTTGCACGCGGCACGAAATCAAGCGTGCGCAAGTTGTGCAAACGATCGGCGCATTTGAGCGAAAAAATTCGCTGATCCTGTGCGCCGGCAGTCAGCAGCTTGCGCAAGGTTTCTTCTTTGACGTTTCCGCCTAAATCGACGCGAGTTTGGTCGAATTTGGTGACGCCGCCCACAATTTCTGCGACTTCCGCGCCGAAGTCATTACTAAGTTGCGATTCGCTTACACCGCAGTCTTCGATTACGTCGTGCAGCAGCGCGGCGCAAATCAAATCACGATCGGCAGCGGCGAGCTCCAGGAGAATACCGGCGACAGAGAGCGGATGGGTGAAATAGGCTTCTCCCGAGGCGCGGGTCTGCCCGGCGTGCGCAAGCTCCGCGAAACGCGCGGCGCGCTCGACGTCTTCGGTGTCTTTTTTTCCGAGGCGAGCAGCAACGGCAGCGAGAAAATGTTTCGCTGCGTCGTTACTGTCCCCCATTCGCGTCTTTGGGTTAGAGACCTACGCGACGAAGCAAACTCTTGTCGATGCGCTGCTCTGCGATTTCGCGCAGCGCAATGACGACAGGTTTGTCTTTTTTCGACGCCGCGATCAGCGGCTGGTGCCCCGCACTCAATTGACGGGCGCGCACGGCGGCGGCCAACGCCAACTCGAAGCGGTTGTCAATATGAACCAAGCAGTCTTCAACGGTAATGCGTGCCACAACGTGTCTCCAAAAAATATTTGCGAACGCAAAAAGCTATTCACTCGTCCGGCCTAACGCCGCGCCTACCAAGTGGGTGCGACAAAGCTATTGCAATGCCTAAGCGAATCGTCCGATAAATGCCACTATGGCAAGAAAGTGTAGACAAATCAATCTTCTACTCTACTGTGGATTGTAATCCGGCTGCTATGATGACATCATCAATGGGGTTGACCGACAGTATCCGCCGATAGCATTGGCGTTGGATCGGTTGTTAAGAAGTATCACGAGGTTATGTCCGCTGTCGCAAATCGCGCGCTGCCGCAAGGCTATCGACTGCAAAACTATCGGATCGACCGCGCGATCAGTCGCGGCGGTTTTTCGATTGTTTATCGTGCCGTTGACGATAACGGCCAGGTCGTTGCCATCAAGGAATACCTGCCAAGCGGGCTCGTGCTGCGCACCGAAGGCTCGCGCGTGCATGCGAGCTCCATCGAAAACCTCGATTCCTTCCGTTTCGGGATGAAATGCTTTTTCGACGAGGGCAAATCGCTTGCTTCGATCAATCATCCGAATGTTGTGCGCGTATTGAATTTTTTCCGCGCTAACGAAACGGTGTACATGGTCATGAAGTACGAGCGAGGCCGCACGCTGCAGCAGTACATTCAGGGCAACCAGGGCATGCTGCCCGAGGGCTTGATCCGGCATGTGTTTTCGCGCCTCTTGAACGGCTTGCGTGAAGTGCATTCGCGACGCTTGCTGCACCTCGATATCAAGCCAGCAAACATTTACATCCGCACTGACGGTTCGCCCGTGATGCTCGATTTCGGCGCTGCAAGGCAAGTGCTTACTACGCGCGGCGGCAAGGTCACACCGATGTATACGCCTGGCTTCGCAGCGCCTGAGCAGTATCGCGAGGGCGATTCCGATCGCCTCGGGCCGTGGACCGACCTTTATGGCATCGGCGCTTCGCTGTTCGCGTGTTTTGCTGCGTTTGCACCCCAGGCGGCCGACAGCCGAATGAAAGACGAGCATTACGTCTCGGCCAAGAAGCTCTGGGGCGGCAAATATTCCGACAATCTTCTCGATTTGGTCGATCAGTGCTTAAAGCTCGATTCGTTGCAGCGTCCACAATCGGTGCTGCATGTTCAGAAGTTGCTGATGGACGAAATCCCAGCGCGTGAACTCACTTTCATGGAGAAAGTGCAGCGCTATTTCAAGAAAAGAAAGTGATCTCTTAAACGAGATACGATAAGACCGAATGGAATTCTCGATTTTTCAGGAAACGCGGCGTGGGGCGAGAAAGGTTAATCAAGACCGCCTGGGCTACGTGTACACGCGCGATGCGCTTTGTTTGGTCGTTGCCGACGGTATGGGCGGACACGTGGGCGGCGAAATCGCGGCGCACATTGTGGTGCGTTTGATCATCGAACGCTTTGAAAACGAAGCCAAACCGGTGCTCTCGTCGCCAGTGCTTTTTTTGCAGCGCGCGATCAATGCGGCACACGAAGCGCTCGGCGATTATGCGGAGCGCTTTCGCATGGTCGACACGCCACGCACCACCTGCGTGGCTTGCATCATTCAGGACGACGCGGCGTATTGGGCGCACGCGGGCGATTCGCGGCTTTATGTGATTCGAAACGGCAATGTGATCAACCGCACGCGCGATCATTCGAAAGTGCAGTACTTGGTGGACAACGGCGTGATTACGGCCGATGAGGCCGGAAAACATCCTGATCGCAACAAGGTGTTCTCGTGTTTGGGCGGACAATTCGAGCCCAACGTCGATTTCTCGCCACGCTTTCCGTTGCACAACGAAGATACGCTGGTGATGTGCACCGACGGCATGTGGAGCGCCTACACCGACAAGGAATTCGGCGAAGCTTTTAGCAGTGGGGGCGTGCAGCAAAACTCAAGCGCGTTGCTCAACGAAGCCGAGCGCCGCAATGGCATGGATTGCGACAACTTGAGCGTGATTTCGCTTAAGTGGGCGAGTGCGGCCGTGGGCTGGAGCGAAGGCGTGACTACGCAAACCTCGACGCTCGCGCTTGGGCAGTTCAGCACCCAGATGGATCGCACTGTCACACTGGCCGACCCAAATTCTGGGCGTCCTGCGCTCTCAGAGGCCGAGATCGAAAAAGCGGTGCAGGAAATCACGGAAACCTTGAAGCGCCATGGCTCAAGCTGAGCGACTCGTTTTTCTTGACACCGAGACGACCGGGCTCGATCCGAAGCTCGGGCATCGCGTAATCGAGATTGGCGCCGTAGAAGCGGTTGATCGTCGACTCACAGGCAACCATTTTCATCGCTACGTGAATCCCGATCGCGACATCGATGCTGGCGCCGTTGCGGTGCATGGCATTACGAGCGAATTTCTAGCCGACAAGCCGCGTTTTTTTGAAATTGCGAAGGAGCTTGTGGAGTATCTCGAGGGCGCGACGATTGTGATTCACAACGCAGCGTTCGACTTGGGTTTTTTGGAAGCCGAGTTTTCGATGTTGCGCATGAAGCCCGCGATCATTGAACGCAAGGCTGAAGTGATTGATTCGCTCGCGCTCGCGCGTACGAAATTTCCCGGCAAACGCAATTCGCTTGATGCGTTGTGTGAGCGATTCGGTGTAGACAACTCATCGCGCAATCTGCACGGCGCCCTGCTTGATGCGCGACTACTTGGTGATGTCTACTTTGCGCTCACACGCGAGCAAGCATCGATTTCTATCGAAAATGATGCGAATGCCCAATTTAATGGGGCGACTGGTGACGCGCCCGTTGTCGCTGCATCAGCGGCTGATATGGTCGGCGTGAGCGTTCCCGCGGACTTACTCGCTGCGCATCGCCAGTTCGTTTTTGGCGATAAAGCTGATTTACCCGAAAACAAAGACCTACTTTGGGTCTAAGTTAAGCGACTCGTTGCGCGAGAGTGAGCGCTCTCTTCGATGATCGATGAGCGTACTACCAAGCGCTCACGGGCGCGCTCAAATGCCGTACCGCTTCTCCTGCAATGATGAGATCGTCAGCACGTCGAAGCGCAAAAATTCCGTTACAAACGACCCCTGGAATGTTGTTGACTTTTTCTTCAATCGCCCGAGGATTGATGGGCTTTAAGCCCGAAACATCAATAATGATGTTTCCGTTGTCTGTGACTACCGCCCCACGTAAATTGGGCGTTCCACCAAGTAGCCGTAACTGATTCATTACAAACGTTCGCGCCATCGGAATCACTTCGACCGGCAGCGCGAACGCACCGAGTGCGTCGACGAGTTTGCTCTCATCCACCAAACAAACGAACCGTTTGCTTGCCGCACCAATGATTTTCTCGCGCGTGAGCGCAGCGCCACCGCCTTTGATCATCGCAAAGCCGGGCTCGATTTCGTCGGCACCATCGAAGTAAATTTCGGGTGGCGCAACATCGTTGAGATCGAACACGCGAAGCCCCGCGTCCTTCGCGAGTTTCTCGCTCGATGAGGAGGCAACGACCACGCCCGGAATTCGCGTCGCATAAGGCGCGAGCAACTTGATGAATTCGGCCACGGTGCTGCCGCTACCAATGCCGACGATCTGATCGAAATTGACGAGTTCAAGCGCCTTTTGCGCGGCCGCTCGTTTCTGTAGAGTTTTTTTATCGTCGCCCGTGCTCACGCGTCACCTTAAAAATGTTTGTGTTGCGGTGCGGCACAACATTTCGCGCCGCCCCATAGAATCGGAAATATACGGTCAGCCGTCGGCTGCCCTCGTGACGACCTTTTTGCACACGATCTTGGACTACTTAAAACGCATTCTGAATGCCCGCGTCTATGACGTGGCCGTTGAAACTTCGCTCTCGCCCGCGCCCGCGCTCTCCGAGCGACTTGGCAATCGTGTGCTCATTAAACGCGAGGACGAGCAACCAGTGTTTTCGTTCAAGCTGCGCGGTGCGTACAACAAGATGGCGCACCTAAGCACAGAACAACTCGCGCGTGGCGTCGTAGCAGCTAGTAGCGGCAATCACGCGCAAGGTGTGGCTCTCTCTGCACAAAAGCTTAATTGTCGAGCGACGATCGTTATGCCTCGCACAACCCCATCGATTAAGGTCAATGCAGTGAAAGCTCGCGGCGCGGATGTCGTGCTTTTCGGCGAGTCTTATTCGGATTCCTACAAACACGCCCTTGCGCTGTCGGAGAAAGAGGGCAAGAGCTTCGTGCACCCTTACGACGACCCGGACGTCATCGCGGGGCAAGGCACGATCGGCATGGAAATCCTGCGTCAACATCAAGGCCCGCTTGATGCGATCTTTGTTGCGGTCGGTGGCGGCGGTTTGATTGCCGGTATCGGCGCCTACGTTAAGGCGGTACGACCCGACGTGAAAATCATCGCTGTGCAAGCGGCGGATTCGGACGCGATGGTGCGCTCGCTCGCCCAAGGGGCACGAGTCGAGCTGCCAACGGTCGGGCTCTTTGCCGACGGCGTCGCGGTCAAACTCGTGGGCGAAGAGACGTACCGGGTGTGCCAAGCCGTGGTCGATGAAACGATCACAGTGAGTACCGACGAAATTTGCGCCGCAATCAAGGACGCCTACGTCGATTGCCGCTGCGTACTTGAGCCCGCAGGTGCAATTTCGATAGCCGGCGTAAAGAAATACGTTGCCGAGCATGGCGTCACTGGCAAGACGTTTGCGGCGGTCGCCTGCGGCGCCAATATGAACTTCGATCGTCTGCGCTTCGTCACCGAGCGCGCAGTGATCGGCGAAGCGCGCGAAGCGATTTATTCAGTCACCATTCCCGAAGAACCAGGCAGTTTTTTGAAATTTTGCGAACTGCTCGGGCAGCGTTCGGTCACCGAATTCAACTATCGCTTCGCGGGCGGCACCGAAGCGCATATTTTTGTTGGCATCGAAGTAGCCAATCGCGCCGAAGCCGCGCTGCTCGCCAAGGAGTTTCAATCCCACGGTCTGGAAGCAGATGACTTATCCGACAATGAAACGGCAAAGTTGCACATTCGCCATCTCGTCGGTGGGCACGCGGCAGGCGTTGCGGGCGAGCGCGTGTTCCGCTTTGATTTTCCGGAGCGACCCGGTGCGCTCGTCGAATTCCTGCAAACGATGAATCATGGTTGGGTGATAACGCTGTTTCATTACCGAAATCACGGCTCCGATGTCGGTCGCGTGCTCGCAGGCATTCAAGCGCCCGACGACGAGCAAGCCGCGCTCGATCGTTTTCTCGATCGGCTCAGCGAACATCAATATGGGTGGACTGAAGAGACTAACAACGTGGCCTATCGTCGCTTTCTAGGGCGAACGCCGTAATCGCTGCACGCAATAACGCGATTTCGTTACAAACTGCGTCACACTGACGAATTGCGTCACGTTGCGGTAAGTCCACAAGGGCTATCTGGATGTGCGTCTAGAGTGCTTTTCTGATGTGTTTGATAGCTTCCTTCTGGCACACTACGCAGCTCTGAGGCATTTCTCGCGTTAACGTATGTCCAATGACCACGGCGCGCCACACTCCGGTGGCAACTCAACCACCAAAGTGATGGTGATTGACGACAGCAACACGATTCGTCGTAGTGCTGAAATTTTCCTTTTGCAGGCAGGCTTTCAAGTCGTGCTTGCCGAAGACGGTTTTGACGCGCTCGCGAAAATTGCCGATCACCAACCCGATGTCATTTTTGTCGACATCATGATGCCGCGACTCGACGGTTATTTGACCTGCGCTTTGATCAAAAAGCACGCTAAGTTCAAGTCGACGCCAGTTGTGATGCTTTCTTCGAAAGACGGTTTATTCGATCGTGCGCGTGGGCGCATGGTCGGCTCGGATCAGTACCTCACGAAACCGTTTACCAAGGACACGCTCATCGGCGCGGTGGATGCATTCCTTCATAAATCCGGTTCAGTGATCGAGTAACGTCTATGGCGATTAAAAATATTCTTGTGGTTGACGACTCTCCGACAGAGCGTCATTTTCTCTCCGAAGTGCTAAGCGGTGCCGGTTATTCCGTGAGCCAATGCGACAGTGGTGAGCAGGCGGTTAGTATGTCGAAAGCAATCATGCCTGATTTGATCATCATGGACGTTGTGATGCCTGGGCTCAACGGCTTTCAGGCAACGCGCCAGATCACGAAGGATGCGTCGACAAAACACATTCCCGTCATCATTTGCACGACCAAGAGTCAAGAGACGGACAAAATTTGGGGTATGCGACAGGGCGCGCGCGACTACGTCGTCAAGCCCGTAGTTGCTGCCGAACTATTGGACAAGATCGCGCGACTGGCTTGAGTGTCGCGTTTAATTTGAAGTAACACTCATACCGCGCCGCGAGCTTCATTTTCGAGGTTTAGCGGCTCGAGACCGAGGGGGACAGGATGGCGAGAGATAAAAATCGTCTGGTTAGTTTTCAAGAAGCCCTGGGTGCGCGCTTGCGGCTTGCTGCTGCACAGCCCAAACGCGAATCGAGGCTCGCAGTGCGTGTTGCGGAACACAACTTGCTCTTGGATCTCGGCGATATCGCCGAGGTTGCGCAAATCGGCAATTTCACCTCGGTGCCATTCGCGAAGAATTGGTTTTTGGGGATTGCCAACGTGCGCGGCACACTCTACGCGGTGAGCGATCTCTCGGCGTGGATGCAAGGTGGTCGGCGCTCTGCAATGACAGCGGCGACTCGGGTTGTGCTGCTCGGACAGCGCCTAGCGCGTCTGCGCACCGCAGTGATGGTTGATCGTGTCGTGGGGCTGCGCTTGCTCGACGCGATGCGCCCGCAGGCGGATGTCGAACTCGCCGCATGGGAGAAAGCGCGCTTGACCGATGCAGACGGCATCGTTTGGCGTGAAGCAGATTTAGGTAAATTGGTTGAACAACAAGAATTTTTGCAAGTGGTGTAGCCACCCTTTGTAGAGGAACGAGTATGAAACTGAAGTTAGGAAAACTTTTTGGCGACAAGGCGCAACCGATGGTTTCGGTTCCGACCGTGATGGCCACTCCGATTGCAACCGATACCGCGATCATGTCGAGCGCAGGTTATTCAACGATCGATTCGTCGAATAATTCGGTTGTCGAGCAGTTACAAACGGCTTCGCGCGGATCGGGTGGCGCGAAACGCTTGCCTCTGATCGGGCATTGGCCGTCGGCGAAGCAATTCCAGTTGCTCGCCTCACTGCTTGCGATCAGCTTCGTCCTGATGTTGATCTTCTTCGGCTTATATGCCTTGGAAGCGCGTAAGAGTACCGCGCAGATTTCGGCATCGACCGAGATGCAGATGCTTGCGCAGCGCCTGGCTCGCGGTAGCGCGCAGTCGGAAATGGGCGTCGGTTCCGCATTCGATATTCTTGTTTCCAGTCGCGATAACTTTAAGTCGAACCTCACGGCGCTTACTAAAGGTGGCACTTACGCAGGCGTTTCGCTCTCCGAGCCACAGTCGGCTGCCGCTATTGCCGCAGCAGGCGCGCTTGAAAAGCGGTGGGGCGCTCTGGAGCCAAAGGTTGAAGAACTGGTCGCTTCGCGCGCAATTCTTACGTCCTTGTCGGCCGCTGTGAGCAACGTTAACGCCGGTAATCAGGGACTGCTCGAATTAACTGAACAACTTGCCACGCAGCTCTCGGGCGCTGGTAGCCGCGAAAGCGCACTTTCGAATAACCTCGTGATGTTGACGCAGCGTATTGCCAAAAACGCCAACGCGCTGATCGGTGACGAGGTCGATTCCGACGTTGCGTTCTTGCTCGGCAAAGACACCGCGACATTCCGCGACATCGTTAACGGCCTGTCGCAGGGTAGTGAAACGCTTCGAGTCAATGCAGTTCGCGACCCGGAAACCAAGCAAACGCTCACCGAAATCGGCACTCGTTTCCAGGAAACCGAGAAGCGCCTCGTTGAAGTGTTGCGCGCCATGCCGCGACTGCTATCCGGAAAACAAGCCGCGAAGGTAATTTCGCAAGAAGCCGAGCCTTTGATGGCCGACGCTAAAAAACTCTCCGATGCATACCAAGGTGCTGGCAATACGAGCAACTTCGCGCTTTGGCTCGCCAGTTTGTTTGGATTGCTGTCGCTGTTGTTCGGTGCGCTCTTGGGTTACTTGTACTTGAACGAAGCCCGTGCGCGTGCCTCCGAGATTGAGGTTGAAAACCAGCGAAACCAAGAAGCTATTTTGCGTTTGCTTAACGAAATGGGCACCTTGGCCGACGGTGACTTGACGGTGCATGCCAGCGTGACGGAAGACGTGACGGGCGCGATCGCGGACTCCATCAACTTCACGGTTGACGAGCTTCGTAAGGTCGTTACCGACATTAACTCGACGACAACCGACGTTACGAGCGCAACGCAAACCGCGCAATCGATTTCGCAGCGCCTCTATCAAGCGTCGCAGCGTCAGTCGTCGGAGATTCAAAAGGCCTCCGCCCTTGTATTGCAGATGGCGCAATCGATTAACGACGTGTCGGCGTCTGCGTCGCAAGGTGCAAAGGTCGCGCAACAGTCGCTCTCCGCATCCGAACAAGGCGCGCTCGCCGTGCAAAACCAGATCGCGGGCATGAATGAAATTCGTGCGCAAATTCAAGAATCATCGAAGCGAATTAAGCGCCTTGGTGAATCCTCGCAAGAGATTGGCGAAATCGTTGAACTGATTTCCGACATTACCGAACAGACGAACGTTCTCGCTCTAAACGCTGCCATTCAAGCGGCCTCCGCCGGTGAAGCCGGTCGCGGCTTTACGGTGGTTGCGGAAGAGGTTCAGCGATTGGCCGAACGCTCCGCCGAAGCAACCAAGCAGATCGAAGCCCTCGTTCGCGCGATTCAGGCCGATACGCAAGACGCTGTGAACGCGATGGAAAAAACGACGCAAGGGGTGGTTGAAGGTACGCGTCTGTCCGACGCTGCCGGTCAAACACTTTCGGAAATTAATCGCGTTTCGCGCGAGCTAGCAGGCATCGTGGGCAACATTTCCGCACAAACGCAAACACAGTCGCAATCGGTGTCCGAAGTGACGCGCGGCATGCAAGACATTCTCGCGGTGACGGAAGAAACATCGCGCGGTACGCAACAAACCAACGTGTCCATTGAAGAACTCGCTCGACTGTCGCAATCGTTGCGCTCGTCGGTGGCCGGCTTCAAGGTCTGATGATTCGTATTTGACGAAACTCAGCACGAAAAAAGGGAATAAAGGAGTGTTCGCGTGGCGGTAGATATTCCACTGGATCTGGACAGTGGGCCGATCGTTTGGGTGAAAGCGGAGCTTGATGCAACGCTGCTCGCCGCACTCGACGGCATCACGCGTATCCAGGCAGGAGAAACCGGGGCGCTTGCCGCAACGGTTCGTTCAAATTTGCATCGCGCGGCCGGTGCATTCGAGTTGGTTGGCGTCGAGGGACTCGCTGTGTTGTTGCGCGAATTCGAGCAACACTTCCCCGATCCGCCCGAAGAGATTCGTGCAGAAGCGACACAAACCGTTGCCAACGCATGTCGCCGACTGATTTCGCATCTCGAAGAAATTGCGGTCGGTGCACAACCGGTGCCGTTGCGTTTTTTGCCGGAGTATTTGACGCTGGGTCGTTTGCGTGATGCGCGCTTTGGTCCTGCCGATTTGTTCTTCCCCGATCTATCGCGCAAACCGCGCTTCATGGAAGCGGCGGATGCGGTCGATCCATCGAAGATGGCGTCTTATCTGCTTCGCCATCGCCGCGATTTCCAACGCGGCTTCCTCGATTGGTTGCGCAATAGCGCTTCCGACAGCGGCATTGCACTCATGCAGCGTGCGCTGGTCGGCATCGAAGAGGCGCATCCTTTGCCAGCGCAGCGCTCGTTCTGGTGGGCCACGGGCGCATTGCTCGAAGCAGTACAAAACAAACACATCGATTCGTCGACATCGATCAAGCAATTGTTTGCGCGCATCGATTTGCAGATTCGCCGTTTGGTCGAAGGCTCCACAAAAGTCGCCGACCGCCTTAAGCGGGAAGTGCTTTACCACGTAGCACGCGTGGGCGACGGTTCGCCGCGTTGCGACGAGGTCAAAGCGCTCTATAGTCTCGATGTACTGGTGCCCAAACGTGTGCCGCGCGAGCTCGACATTGTTGCGCTGCGCCCGGCGATCGATCGTTTGAACGAAATTGTCGCCCGTTGTAAAGAAGAATGGGGTGCGGTTTCGACCAATCGCTCCGGCGCGACAGAGCGCCTCGCTAACGCGTTGGCCGAGTTGCCGCGTGCGTGCGATGCGATTGGTTTGCGCAGTCTCTCCGAGCTCGGCACTGGGCTTGCCAATGTTGCGCCATTGATTGCAACGCGCGCGATGAACGACGAAGCTTCGCTTGAATTCGCGTCTTGCCTGTTGCTGCTTGAAACATCGACGCAGCACCTCGCCGCGTTGCCGAAGAATTTCGGCACGGAAGTGTCGACCGCGCTCAAGCGCCTCGATTACGCAACCTCGCGCGCACCCATCCCACCGGAATTGCTTGACGAAATGGGCAGCGGTTCGCTCACGCGCCTCGCACAAGAGCGCGAGACGGTGTCGCAAGTGTGTCGCGAAATTCGCGCCAACATGCGTCAGGTCGAATCGGCGCTCGATGCGATGTTCCGCGATCGCAACGCGATCGAAGATCTCGCGCCGATCCCTGGTTTACTCGCACAGGTCTCAGGCGCACTGCGCCTGCTCGGCTGGAACGAAGCACACAACATTATCGCGCAAGCGTCCGAGCGCGTTGCGGTGGTGGTCAACGATCCAGCGGATGTTGATGCCGCTGAAATCGATCGTATTGCCAACGTTCTTGCGGGCTTCGGCTTTTATGTCGATGCTCGCGAGCGCAAAGAAGCGGGCGCCGAAGCAATTCTCGAATCGCTCGAACGCACGTTGCGCGGCGAAGCCGCCGTCGAAGCACCTGCTGCGGCGGATCACAGTGTCGAAGTTGCGCTGGGCAGCCGCGTTCGTTCGCTCAAAGCCGATTTCACGCAGCTTCGCGATAACCCGAGCGACGAGCGCTTGCGCGCAGCAGTCGTGTCGGGCCTCAACGATGTTCGTCGCGACGCGGAATTGCTCGACGACGCCGCACTCGCACGTGCTGCGAAATCGAGTCTCAATGCGCTCTCCGGCGATCATTTGGATATCGATGCGCTGCAAACTGAAATGGTGCCCGTCGTAGGCACGATACAGGCACCTGCGCCGGTCTCCGTTGAAACGCAGCGTATTCTCGAGGCCTCGCCCGCCTCGCAAGACACCGCGCTTCTGGAAATTTTCATCGAAGAGGCCGACGAAGTCGTTGGCAACATCGAAAGCGGCATG
>JBOFBL010000241.1:0-1125 GCA_051645545.1 Casimicrobium sp.
ACGCGCGACCGAGACGTTCGTTAGCATCTTGGAGCGGTTCGATGACCGTGTCCCAGGTGACCGATTCGGTTTTCTCGATTTGCGCAACCGTTTTCTTCGCGGCGTCGATCAGCGCGTCGATCGCGGGCACGACATGTTCAGGTTTGATCGCCGCGTAATCAGGCAGACCATCGAAATTGAGAAGTGGATTGGTGGAAGACATGGTGTTACTCACGATTTAATTGTTCAACATCGGCAACGCTTGTGACGTTGCGCCAGAGACCGGTGTGCAGCTTGCCGAGAACGCGACCGGAAGCGATCCATTCGCGATAGTGCGGCAAAAGCGCGAAGCGTTCGCCGCGCGGCCAACGCTGCACGAGTTCGGTATTTAGCAGCATGATATTGGCTAAGGTGTGGCGCGGCGCGCCCTCATTCAAGAGCCCATTGTCTGAGAGCGAAAATTCACCGCCGGGCGCGATCTCGCTCTTCGGAATCATGAAGAAAAACGCACTCGAACTCCATTGACCATCGCCCAATTTAATTGGGCGATAACGAATAAAATCGTTGTAATCAATATCAGAGTAAACATCGGCACTGGCCAATATTAATTGGGGATTGTCAAACAGTGCTGACGCGTTAGCAACGCCGCCACCCGTTTCAAGCGGTTCGGCTTCGTACGAATACAAAATCTCACAACCAAAGCGCGAACCATCGCCGAGCGCGTCTTTGATTTGTTCCGCGCGATAGCTCACATTGATCACGATTCGCTGCACACCAATCGCCACCAATTTCTCGATGTGGTGAACGATGAGTGGTTTGCCGCGCACCACGATGAGCGGCTTTGGAATCGTGTCGGTCAGCGGGCGCATGCGCTCGCCGCGACCGGCGGCGAGAATCATCGCGCAAATATCGATGCTCATCGCAAATCAATCAGAACGTATAACCCACCGCTGCCTCGCGGTTTTCAATGCGATCGAAGAGTCGCAACATTGGCGCGAACACCTCGTAGCGCTCGGCAACGCCGCGTACATATTTAGCGAAACGCGGCGTGTCGGCCAGATATTTTGGTTTGCCATCGCGATAGTTAATGCGCGCAAAAATGCCCATCACTTTCAAGTGACGCTGCAAACCCATCCATTCGAATTC
>JBOFBL010000242.1:0-4953 GCA_051645545.1 Casimicrobium sp.
TACGGGCGGTTATGCACGTTATTGGTTTCATGCATGCCGTAGAGCACGCGGCGATGCACCGGTTTCAAACCGTCGCGAACGTCGGGTAGCGCGCGCCCGACAATCACGCTCATCGCGTAGTCAAGGTACGAAGAGCGCATTTCGCTCTCAAGGCTGATCGGTAGAGTTTCTTTAGCGAATTGATCCATGAACTCGAAGTGGTTTTGACAACAGGCACCCGAGCGGTACGTTTTGCGCCACCGCACAGATGTTGTCATCTGACGACAAAAGCCGCGCAAGAATTGCTGCGGCAACCCTGTATTTTAGTTCAGTTGAGCGAGCTGCAAGCGTTGCGCTCGCACCACACTAGAACATTGCTTGGAATTCAGATAAACGTGGGATTGCGTGTCAAAAAACGTCGGTGATATATTGGAAGCGGAGGGGATTTTGTTGCCACGCGCGCTGCAGCGTATTGTGGACAAGGTCTCTGTGACATCGTCTGAAATGCCTAAAGGGGTAATAACTCAATGAAACTTCGCATCATCGCAAGCGCAGTCGCAAGTGCGGTCGTCGCGTTGTCCGGTGGCCAAGCGCTCGCGCAAGCCAAACCGGGTGACAGTGGCTACGTCATTTCCGCGACTGGCGACGCTAAAAACAACGTGGTTCGTAGCGGTCGCTATGGCACTAGCAACGCATCGTGCAACCTTTGCTGGCGCACGGGCTTCTGGACGCCTGCTATGGCTATCGAGGAGTGCGATCCAGACCTCGTGAAAAAGGCTGCTCCGCCACCACCTCCACCACCTGCGCCTGCTCCGGCACCGGCCGCACCTGCCCCGGCAGCTGCACCACCGGCACCGCCTGCGGCGCCTGTTCCACCACCTCCGCCTCCAGCACCGTCGGTTCAGAAGATCACGATTGCTTCCAAAGCACTCTTCGACTTTGACAAGTCGAATCTGAAACCCGAAGGTCAAGCCGTTCTTGATCGCGAAATCGTTTCGCGTATCAAGGAAGTGCAAAACCTCGAACTCGTTCTGGTGACCGGTCATACCGATCGCCTGGGTTCGCAGCAGTACAACCAGAAGCTCTCCGAGCGTCGCGCTGCCGCAGTGGCTGCGTACCTCGCAAGCAAAGGTGTGCCGCAGAACAAGATCGAGACGCTTGGTATGGGCAAAACCCAGCCAGTGCCTGGTGTTGTTTGTGAGCAGAAGAACCGTAAACAACTCATCGCATGCTTGCAGCCGCATCGCCGCGTTGAAGTTGAAGTTAAGGGTGAAATCATCATCCGCCGTTAATTCGGTTGATGAGGTTTCTAACCTGACTCAAAAAACCCGCTTCGGCGGGTTTTTTGTTGCTCAATCGGTAAATCGCTGCGTTGCAGGAACCGTCAAAAATGCGCCAATGGGATACCAACTCATGTAGTTAAATAACTGTTTAACAGGGACAATAGGCAACTTATGATAAGTTTCGAAATTAAACTAAATATGCGGTAAGCCCCAATTAAATTGGGCAATTTACTGCTTAGCCGTTAATTAATCAAATTTGCACTTTGTAGGATTCCCACGCAAAATCGGTGCATCTCACCTACAAAAGATCGGACTTTGAATGCTTCGCGATGCCACGTTTCCCATTTTGTTGATCGTTGGCGGACTCGCGCTTCTGGCGTGGAATCTGGGATGGATTCCCGAATGGAACACCTTGGTCGCGGTTGCTTTCATCTTGGCCGGTATTGCGGTGCTCGTATTCGATGGCGTTACCAAGAAATCGGTCGTTGCGGGGCCCGTGCTTATCGCCGCCGGGATTGGCTGGTACGGGTACTTCGAACTCGCTTGGCGTTCGCGTTTGGTGATTCCGCTGCTCATGATCTTCGCGGGGTTCATGATGTTGATCGCACGATTCGCGCCGATTGCCGAAACCAAAGAAAGCGGTGCACTCGCACCGCGCGAGAAAGACACGCCGCGATTCTGAATCTCGCCGCAAAAAGATCGCGATTAAAAAAACACGCTTTCTTTTGCATAAACGCGGCGCTACCGTACCGGGGAAACAGCAGCGAAAGGATTTTTCATGCCATTCCCAACCCGGTGTCTAGGGGCGATTTCAAAAGGTTTCGCCGCTGCCATGCTCGCCCTCGCCTCGCTCGTAAGCGCGCAAACCAACAGCACAACAACGTTGCGAAAGGCGGCTATTGACGTCTTCGCCGGTCATACCACTGCGCGACTTCTGCAACAGCTTGCCAACGAATGCGCATCGGATCGTCGCGACGCGCATGCTGCCGCATTCTCGACCTGGGAGCGCACCTACAAACTTCGCGGATTCGACGCGCTCTTCGCGCAGCAAGTCACCGCCAAAGAGCGCGAACAACTCGATCAACAAGTTCAGTCGCAACTCGCACCGAAGCTGAAACAAATGTTTCCGAACTGCGTTAGTGGCCAGCTAAACACGCTCTACACCTCGGCCTCGATGAATCCGGGCAAAGGCGGACGCGACGCCTCGCTCGCGATGGTGCAAGCTGCGCTTGCGGGTAGCACGCCAACTACAAGTACACCGGCACCGCTGGTTGTGCTACCTCCCATCGCTTCAACCGCGACTTCATCAACGGCAAAGAGTGCTAGCGCCGATCTGGGGGCACTCGAGGGCGTTTACCTCAACCAAAGCACTGGCTTCGGCGTCGGTGGCATGATGACCATCGAATTCGATGCATATGCCGTGTTCAAAGACGGCACCATTACCTCCGACATGAGCGTGCTCGGCGGCCAGAGTAGTGCTGCGCGCGATCCGAAGAAATGGGGACGTTGGCAGCGCGTAGGCAATGGCTTTCGGGTGACCTGGAATAGCGGAAAGACAAGCGATCTTACGGGTTCGACCTTTTATAAAACCTTTGCAGCTAGTCCAGGCGAAACCTTGAACGGCGCTTACCGCTCCATCGGCGGCGGCGGTAATACGGCGCTCGGCGGTGGCGTCATGATCGTCGATGCGGCAAACCTGACCTTCTTTCCCGATGGTCGATTCGTAGGCGAATCTGCGAAAGGCGGCTCGGCGCCAGGCGTAGCCACGAGCGCGCGCAGCGCGTCGAGTGGCACCTACAAACTCGACGGACACACCATCGAAATGCGCTACGGCGATGGCCGCGTTGTGAAAACCGGTTTTTATTTCTACCCCGAAAAAGGTGCGAAAACGACCCGTGCGATCGGCATCGGCAATCGCGACTACAGTAAGCGATAGCTCTAGCAGCCTCTAGAATCCGCCTATGGCAAAACAACATTACCTCGACTTCGAACAACCCATCGCCGAGCTGCAATCGAAGATCGACGAGCTCACCGAACTGCACAATGGCGTCGATCAACTCGATGTCTCCGACGAACTTAAAAAACTGCGCAGGAAGCTCGCTGATCTCAACAAATCGATCTTCGCGAAGCTAACGCCGTGGCAAGTTGCGCAAGTCTCGCGGCATGCACAACGCCCTTACACACTCGATTACATCGAAGGGCTTTTTTCAGAATTCACAGAACTTCACGGCGATCGAAGTTTTTCCGATGATCGCGCGATCATTGGTGGCACTGCGCGATTTAATGGTCAAAGTTGTATGGTGATCGGTCATCAAAAAGGCCGTGACACCAAAGAGAAAGTCGCGCGCAACTGGGGCATGCCACGTCCCGAGGGCTATCGCAAAGCGCTGCGTTTGATGAAGCTCGCCGATAAATTCGGGTTGCCGATTTTCACCTTCATCGATACACCCGGCGCGTATCCAGGGGTTGATGCCGAAGAGCGCGGCCAATCGGAGGCCATCGGTCGCAACTTATTCGAAATGGCACAAATGCGCGTGCCAATCATCGTCACGGTCATTGGCGAAGGCGGTTCAGGCGGGGCGCTTGCGATTGCGGTTGGCGACACTACGATCATGCTTCAGTATTCGACTTATTCGGTAATCTCGCCGGAAGGCTGCGCGTCGATTTTGTGGAAGAGCGCGGAGAAAGCCTCTGACGCCGCCGAGAGCTTGGGCATTACGGCACAACGACTCAAATCGCTTGGGCTGATCGATCACGTGGTTGCCGAGCCCGTTGGTGGCGCGCATCGCGATCCGGTGGGCATGATGGCAAACTTAAAACCTGTGCTTGAAGGCGAGCTTGCGCGCTTGTCAAAACTCGCGCCAGGCGAGCGACTCACGCAACGCCGCGCACGACTCGCGGGCTATGGCGCGGTGAAAGACGCCGCGTAGTTTCGCTCAGCCCGCGACAAACATTTCGCGATGTCGCCACACACCACCGACAACCCCATCGATCGAGCCATTTCTCAATGGCTCGATTCGCTCGCGCTTGACGCTCGGCTCTGTGTTGCGTATTCAGGCGGCGTCGATTCGTCGGTGTTGCTCCACGCGCTCGTATGCGTACGCGAGGCGCATCCCGACATCGCGCTCACAGCCATTCATGTTCATCACGGTTTAAGTGTGAATGCAGACGCGTGGGCACATCATTGTGAAGCAACGTGTCGCGCCGCGAATGTAGCGATCGAAGTCGTTCGCGTGAATGTGATCAATCGCGAACAACTGGGTATCGAAGCCGCCGCGCGGCAGGCTCGCTACGAAGCGCTTCGTGCGCACGCTCAGGCAACTGCGGGCTTGCGTATCGCGCTTGCGCATCATGCGCGCGACCAAGCCGAAACGGTGCTCTTGCAACTGCTTCGCGGCGCAGGCCCTGCAGGACTCGCAGCGATGCCCGAGCTGGCGGCACCTTTTGCGCGACCACTACTCACCGTCGACAAAAATGCGATTGACGATTACGCGAAAGCACATGGCGTTGCACACATCACCGATGAGAGTAACCACGACTCCAGTTTCGCTCGCAATCGCTTGCGCAACGAAGTGTGGCCCGCGCTGACCGGCGCCTTTCCGAGCGCCGAGGTAACGCTGTCGCGCGCTGCGCGCTGGCAACACGAAAGCGATGAGCTCGCAAACGCGCTGGCCGCAATCGATCTCGAGCA
>JBOFBL010000243.1:0-4324 GCA_051645545.1 Casimicrobium sp.
TGAAACAAATCGATGCGTCGAATGTGAAATCGCTCGGGCTTGCGTGGAGTTACAACTTGGAATCGACGCGCGGTGTGGAAGCGACGCCACTCGTGGTCGATGGCGTGATGTATGTCACAGCGTCTTGGAGCATCGTGCACGCGCTCGACGCACGCACCGGTAAGCGGCTCTGGACCTACGATCCGAAAGTGCCGAAGGAATGGGGGTCGAAAGGCTGCTGCGATATCGTCAATCGCGGCGTGGCGCTTTATCAAGGCAAGGTGTTCGTGGCATCGTTTGACGGTCGTTTGATTGCGCTTGACGCGGCGAGCGGCAAACCGGTGTGGGAAAAGGACACGCTCATTGATCGCACGCGCCCTTACACGATCACGGGCGCGCCACGCGTGTTCAACGGCAAAGTGATCATCGGCAACGGTGGCGCGGAGCTCGGCGTTCGCGGCTACATCACGGCGTACGACGCGAAAACAGGCGATCAAAAGTGGCGCTGGTTCACCGTGCCCGGCGATCCTTCGAAACCCTTCGAAGACGAATCGATGGCGCGCGCCGCGAAAACCTGGGATCCAGCCGGCAAGTACTGGGAAGCCGGTGGTGGTGGCACGGCCTGGGACACGCTCACCTTCGATCCCGCTCTCAATCTGATGTACGTCGGCACCGGCAACGGTTCACCATGGTCGGTGTCGAAACGCTCGCCGGCAGGTGGCGATAACCTGTATCTCGCCTCAATCGTCGCACTCAATCCCGATACCGGCAAATACGTTTGGCATTACCAACAAACGCCGGGCGACAACTGGGATTACACCTCGACGCAACCGATGATCTTGGCCGATTTGAAGATTGACGGCAAACCGCGCAAAGTGATTCTGCATGCGCCGAAGAATGGTTTCTTCTATGTGATCGACCGTACTAACGGCAAATTCATTTCCGCGAAAAATTTTGTCGAAGTGAATTGGGCGAGCGGCTACGACAAAGACGGCCGCGCCATCGTGAATCCCGACGCGCGCGCGACCGATAAACCGTTCGAAGCGATTCCCTCGGCCTTCGGTGCGCGCAATTGGCATTCGATGTCGTTCAATCCGCAAACCGGGCTCGTGTACATGCCCGTGCAAGGGGTGCCGCTCACGCTCATGGACGACAAAGCCTGGTCGCTCAATTCAAATACGCCAGGGCAACCGATGTCAGGCGTTGGTTGGAATACGTCGAAGTTTGTGAATGCGGAACCGCCGAAGACGAAACCGTTCGGTCGTTTAGTCGCGTGGGATCCCGTCGCGCAACGTGAAGTGTGGGGACAGGAACACGTCGGACCGTGGAATGGCGGCACGCTGACGACCGCAGGCAATCTCGTGTTCCAAGGTACAGCGGACGGTCGCTTCGTTGCGTACAACGCGAAAGACGGTAGGAAGCTCTGGGAAATCGCAACGGGCACAGGCGTCGTTGCCGCGCCCTCGACCTTCATGCTCGATGGCAAACAATACGTGTCGATCGCGGTCGGTTGGGGCGGCGTGTACGGCAAATCGATGCGCCACAGCGAACGGCAAGGCCCCGGTACGGTGTACACCTTCGTGCTCGATGGCAAAGCCGCGATGCCTGCGTTCGTCGATTACAAATTGCAATCGCTCGTCGAAGGCGTGCCGTACAAAAAAGAAGATGTGCAAGCGGGCACGATGCTCTATGTGAGCAATTGCGTGTTCTGCCACGGCGTGCCCGGCGTCGATCGCGGCGGCAATATTCCGAACTTGGCCTACATCGGCAAACCGTTCATCGAGAACTTACAAAACTTCGTCTACAAAGGTCCGGCGGTCGAGCGCGGTATGCCCGATTTCACAGGCAAACTTTCACTCGAAGATGTCGAAAAAATCAAGGCGTTCATTCAAGGAACGGCGGATGCAATTCGCCCGAAGAAGACTGCAATGGCACGATAGCTTGATTACACATGCCCCAAAGTAATTGGGCAACAGAGCAATTTATGCATAAATACGATTGTATGCGTAAATCGACCTATTCGCCCAATAAATTCGTCGGTTTATGACTGAGCTATCACTTGATTAATGATCGGTTGCGATTCTTAGTTTTTGTTCGATTTGATCGAGCGTTTGCGCGTTGCCATTCATCGCACGCGTGGTGAGCGCGCTGCCGCGCGTGGCGCGCAAGTAGCGTGACACCAACATAGCATCGGTTGCCGCGCGAAGTTGACCGTCGCTGTCGATGTCGAGCTGCGACGCGATGCTGTTGAGATAGTTCGTGATGTCGTCGACGCTCGTTCGCGTCGCGCCGCCGCCGACTACATTGGCGATCAGCGCATCACCTCGCAAGCCAAGCGCATAGCGCGTAATCAACACGCCATCGGTTGCCGCATCGACATCACGATTGCCGTCGATATCGAACAGTGCGCCCGCGAATTCTGCGGGCTGCAACGGATCAATCGTCGTGGGCGGTGTAATCGAATTGCTGCCAATGGCGACACTCGTCGTTTGCGGCAGCGCGCCAAGTTGAAAGCGCACGTCGTATTGAACCGCGTCTTTCACGATGCGCACAATGCGATTCGCGCCATCGTTGACGAGCGAAACACTCGGCAGCGTAGCGCTCGCGCCACCCGCGTGAACAACATTGACGAATTCAATCGTGTCCGCGCCGAACGATCCGATGTCGAGACGGAAATTGCCTTGCGCCGCACCACCGGTGCCCGTGCGCTCGTTGATCGCGTTGATCGTGCGACCACTGGCCGGAAGCAGTGGATGCACAGCGATACGCTCGGTGCCCGAATTGCTTACGTACCAATTGCCGCTTTGCGTGAAGGCTTCCATGCCGTGAATCACCACATGGCGACGCACTTCCGCAGGCGTTCTGCGCACCCCGGTGAATGGGTTGAAGCAATCGACCAGGTTGTCGAGATAGCGACCCGAGTCGCCACTCCCGGTTAAACGATCGATCAACACGAGCGTTTCGATGCTGCGCAAGAACACGAACTCGCGCACCGCGCGCTCGGCGTACGGCCAGTCGTAGCGGCAAGGATTCGGCGGGCGACGATAGCGAAACGAAGGTGTCAAATCGGCCGCGCCGTAGACAAATTCGTTCGTCGAATACAAGCGCAGCATCTCTGCATTGCCTTCGGGCAAGCCTCTTTCGCCGTTGATTGTTGCCTTGCCTTCGAAGAGCACGGTATTGTGCGCAACGGCTTGCAACACATCGACCGTGCCTACGCCATCGAGACCACGAACGCTCTCGCCCGCGCCTTGATAGCCGGTGCTTTCGCGACTGACCCAGCGACCGTTGCGCCACCATTGAAAACTGCCGCCATCAAAATGTTTGTGGCCTTGCGCGGGCGAGCGACCGAGCGAAAAATTGATTGAGCTCGCGTTTACGCGCCATTGATTGCGCATGAACAAACTGCGCGATGCCTTCGCGAAGTAATCGAGCGGTAAAGTGTTGAACGAAAAAATCGCCGCCGGTTCGGTGTCGTTGAAATACGCGCGAATCCACGGACTGGCGCGCTGGCCCGCCGTGCGTGCGATCAGGCGTGCGAGCTTGCCCGAATCGCGATCGGGCCAGAGGTTTGCATAGGCGAGCATGCCATTACTGTAATCGCGTTGCGTGACTCCGGAGTAGCCGCATTGCGAGAAACGTTCGTCGTCGGCAAACGGAAATTGCTGCCACGTTGTGTTCGCAACACAATTCTCTGGGCTCGGTGGGCCAGCGGTCAGCGAGGGTGTCATTGAATACGCCGTGTAATACACCGAGTCGCGCCAGAATCGCATGCGCGCAAACGGGTCTTCGCCCATATTGCGCAGCGTAAGAAACGGCACCAGGTGATAGTCGAACATCACGCGTCCATAGGCCGTTCCTTCGGGCGGGACGCCGCCTTTCAACTCTTCCGCGTAGTAGGGCGTCATCCAATCGAGGAAACGCGTCTTGTAGCCGTGCAACAAATACTCGCGCGCTTTGTCGACGCCGCCAACGGTGTTCTCACCCCAGGTCGCGAGTCCCCATAGCGTGCTATTGCGCATATAGCCCCAATAGTAATTGTTGTCTTGCATGCCTTCGCCGCCCCAGGACTTGGCATTCAAAATCGTGATCCAGTTGTTCCAGCGGTCGCGCAGCGTGGCGCGTTCGACATCGGTGAACTGCGCGTGGCACCAATCGTAAGTAAGGATCACTTCTTCGCCGATCCAACGTGCCGGATCGCTTGCAACCGCCTGCGCGAGTTGCGGCGAGAGTTGATATTCGCTGTTGTTGAGCACGAGATTAATCGCAGTGCGACAGTTCGAAGCCGTTTGCGTCATCAACCCGACGAATGCTTGATCGATTGCGCTGGTCGTTGCAGGCGTGT
>JBOFBL010000244.1:0-11672 GCA_051645545.1 Casimicrobium sp.
TTTTTCCGAGTAACCATTCGCCACCAAGCGCCGCGCTCGCAGCGAGCTGATCGTCGAGCTGTTTGAGCATTGCGTGGACGCGCGTTTGCGCAGACGCTTTCACTTGCGCAGCAGCATCGGCATCGTTCGCATTCACATAACGATCTGGGTAGAAATACGACATCAATGTTGGCTGCAAGGTATTGCCAAGCCACGCGAGCCATTTGTAGAAATGCGCGCGCTCAACCGTGCCAACGCGCGGCGCAAAGCTCTTCTCTGGGAACTTATCGACGAGATACAAACAAATCGCAGCTGTTTCATAGAGCACCAATGACGGCGAATGTTCGTCGTCGATCAACACAGGAATCAAACCGTTGGGATTTAACTTTAAGTATTCGGTTGACTTGTGCGCGCCTTGTGTGCGATCGACAAGTTTCAATTCGAACGGCACACCCATTTCTTCGAGCAGGATGTGCGGCGTGATAGAGGCGTTGCTGGGGTAGTAGTGCAGGGTGATCATGATTGAATCTTACGTTGAGCCGTCGAGTTTCGTTGTTGCGATTTGTATTTAGTTCGATGGAGCTTTGCGCGAACGCTTCGTGGTACTCAACGCCGAAGTACTCCCACGAACGATTAGCTCGAATGGAAGCAGGCGCTGTTTTTCGAATTCGCGCTCTGTTAGTGCGAGCACGATATGTTCTGCAGTAATACGGCCGAGATCGCTGGTGGGCAGGCTCACTGTGGTCAAGCTTGGATTGAGCTCTCGCGCCCACTCTTGATCGTCGATGCCGCATATCGAAAGACTGTTGGGTACATCAATGCCCGCGCGCTGCGCTTCTAGCAATGCGCCCGCGGCGAGTAAATCGTTGCCGCACACGATAGCCGTCGGCGGACTGCGCGAGCTCAGTAACTGTTGGAGTCCGAGTCGCCCGCCCCCAAGATTGAACGGCTGCTCAGTGGTCAGCTCTTGCTTGAGCGTGAGACCGGCTCGTGCCATCGTGTCGCGCACGCCGTTAATGCGCTGGCGCGCACGATCGTTGTTGAGTGTGTAGCCGGAAATGAGACCGATGCGACGATGGCCAAGCTTCAAAAGGTGTTCGGTCACCGTTGTCGCTACCGCGTGATTGTCAAAGCCTACCGACGGAAGACGAGGGTCGCAAGACCAGGTGAGGAAAGTTGGTTTGCCCCATGATCGAATCGCTCGCCAAGTCATGGGCAAGTGATCGGCGCCTACCAATACGAGCGCGTCGACGCCGCGTTGCTGCATGGTGATCACGGCGCGGTGCTCGGTGTTTGCGTCGTAGTCGTGGCTAGCCAATAGGAGTTGATACCCGACTTCGTTGAGCGATAACTGCAACGATTGCGTGCTCTTCGCAAAAATTGCATGATCGATGGAAGGCACAACGCACCCAACGGTGTACGTTCTTCCTGAGGCGAGCGCGCGCGCCGATTGGTCTGGTGCATAACCTAACGCTTTGATTGCGCGCAATACGCTTTCACGCCGATCGGCTTTGACAAGTTGTGGATTGGAAAGTGTGCGCGACACCGTTGCCGTCGATACTCCAGCAGCCCGCGCAACGTCTTCGATTCGAACCCGCTCCTGCATATCTTGGAAACCCTAGTATTGGTTCGAGGCCGAATCTTTCGATGCGCCGCAAACCGATTTTGCTGTAAGGATTGTGCCTGCGGAAGACGCTATTGACAAGTAAACAGCTATCGCCCACAATAAATGAAAGCGCTTACATTTTTACCTCCAAGAACACCCAAACGCGATCGACATGAACCCTCTGACGGGAGATAAGCAGCGAATAGCGACCGGTCGATTTGCGACGGTGATTGCTGTGCTGTTGTCGATGATTGTTGTCTGGTACGTGGTAACGACTGCGACGGGTATTGTGAGCGCAGCAAGACTTCCGCAGCCGTTTGAAGTCTGGCAATCCTTCCTCGCGATCGCAAAAGAGGGCTACGGTAACGGTCGCCTACATCAACACGTGTTGCACAGTCTGAAGCTCGTGGCGATGGGCTTCACGGTTGCCGTGTGTGTGGGCGTACCGCTCGGGCTCTGGATGGGCTACTCGCGGCGCGCTGAAGCGCTCATCAATCCAACATTTCTTTTGTTGCGTCCAATCCCACCGCTTGCTTGGATTCCGCTTGCGATCGTTTGGTTAGGTCTCGAAGACGCGTCAAAAATTCTGGTGATCTTCGTTGCAGCGTTCGTGCCGTCAGTGATCAATAGCTACACCGGTGTGCGCAACATCGACAAACCGGTGATTGAGGCTGCGAGCATGCTCGGAATCCGGGGCGCGAAGTTCGTTCGCGAAGTGTTGATTCCCGGAAGCATGCCCATGATATTCACGGGGCTGCGTCTATCGCTTCAGGCAAGTTGGACCACGCTCGTTGCGGCGGAGCTCATCGGTGCACTCTATGGGCTCGGCAGCATTCTTAATCAAGCCGCACAAGATATTTATCCGGCGATGATTATGGTGGCGATGATTTTTGTCGGACTTTGCGGCGCAGCGACAACGTGGTTGCTGGGTCAGGTCGAGAGCCGCGCGATGCCGTGGCGACAGGAAAGGGCGATTCAATGAGTCGCGCCACCACGATGTCAGATCGCGAGCGTCTGACTTTAACTTGCATCGGCACCGCCGCTTTTTTTGGCGTTTGGTATCTCGCCGCATTGCTACAGCTGGCGCCGCCCAAATTCTTGCCAATGCCGCACGAGGTGATTGCACGGCTCGTGCAGCTTTGCGTAGAACCGTTTGCCGGATACGTCCTGCCAGAGCACTTGCTTTCTAGCCTTAAGCGTTATTTGATGGGGTTCGGATTGGCTGCGGCGGTTGGTGTGCCGCTCGGATTATTGATGGGGCGCTTTCGCTGGCTTGATCGCGTCGTGAGTCCGGTGTTCGACTCGTTGCGCTTTATCGCGCCGGTGGCATGGGTACCGTTCGCCGCGCTTTGGTTCGGCACCGGTATCGGCGGGCCAACGCTCATTATTTTCGCGGGCGCTTTTCCGCCGTGCCTCATCAATTCTTATCGCGGCGCGAAAGGTGTCGATGTCAAATACCTCGAGGCGGCAAGCATGCTCGGCATCGGCAGTTTTCGCACGATTACCGATGTGCTCTTTCCAGCGGCGGTACCTTCGATCATCGCAGGGCTACGCATCGGTGCGGGGCTTGGATGGATGTCGCTGGTTGGTGCAGAGCTCATTGTCGCGAGCAGCGGCATGGGCTACATGATTGTGAAGGGACAAAGCGCGATTGCCACCGATATTGTCATGGCGGGAATGATCGCGATCGGTGCCGTAGGCGTTGTGATCGATGTCGCGTTGCGAAAACTCGAATCGCGCTTGCTTCGACATCGACAAGAAAATTAAGGGGCGACTACGAATCATGAGTGGAATCGAATTCAAGAACGTATGTCGCACCTTTAAGCGAGACGGTAAAGACTTGCTGATTCTCGACAACGTCAATTTGACGGTTCAGGACAAAGAATTTGTCGCGATTGTCGGCCCGTCGGGCTGTGGCAAAACCACGTGCATGCGTATGGCCGCAGGACTTGAGTTTCCCAGCACCGGAACCGTCAGCGTTAGCGGAAAACCAGTCACTGAGCCCGGACCGGATCGAGCGGTCGTGTTCCAACAGTTCGCGCTGTTCCCTTGGAAAAGCGTGCACGAAAACATCGATTTCGGTCTTCGCGCCAAAGGCATCGCAGAGCCAGAGCGACAAAAAATCATCGCGCATTACATCGGGCTCATGAATCTCGGTGGCTATGAAAGCGCTTATCCGCATCAGCTCTCGGGCGGTATGCAGCAGCGTGTTGCAATCGCTCGCGCGTACGCACTCGATCCGCAAGCGCTCTTGATGGACGAGCCCTTCGGCGCGCTCGACGCGCAGACGCGTGTGGTCATGCAAGAAGAGTTGGTCAAACTCGCACGCAAGAATCCGCGCACGGTTTTGTTCATCACGCACGCAGTTGAAGAAGCCGTCTATCTCGCCGATCGCGTGGTGATCATGACGAGCCGCCCCGGAAAAATCAAAGAAATTCTCGACATAAAGTCGATTCGCGAACAAGAAAATTGGGATCAACACCAAAAGATTGAAGATGTTATGGATCTCGCCTCATTCGTTCATTTGCGCAGCAGAATTTGGAAGTCTCTGCGCGAAGAGCATGCGGGCGATCATTAATTCGTAAACCAAAGGAGATGAGTCAAATGAATAAGTTATTTGCTGCAACCGTGCTCGCTGCTGCTGTTGGCTTCGGAAGCGCACAAAACGTAAACGCGCAAACATTAACGCCGATCAAAGTAAGCCTGCAGCCGTCGCTTTATTGGGCGCTGCCGTTTCACGTGGCGACCGAAAAAGGTTGGTGGAAAGAAGTGGGGCTTGCACCTGAATTTAGTTCCTTCCCGGCGGGCGTGCCGCAGATCGCTGCGTCGGCCGCGAAGTCGTGGGATGTTGGCGGTACGGGTTCTGTGCCGGCGGTGTTAGGCCATGTGCGATTCGGTATCAAAACCATTGGCATCACCAACGATGAGTCGGCTGGAAATGCCTTGGTCGGCAGCGCTAAAGCCGCCGCAGAATTTGCAGCGAATCCGGCGAACGCGTTGCGCGGAAAAACCATCACGCTGACCCAGAATTCCACCGCTGATTTCGCCGTTCAATCGTGCCTTAAAAAATACGGCCTTAAAAAGTCCGACGTGGTGATGAAGAACATGGCGCAGGCCGAGATCATCTCTGCGATCTCTTCGAACAATTCGGATCTTGCGGGCATGTGGGCGCCGAACACTTACACCGTGGAAGAGAAATCGGGCGCGAAGATTCTTTGTACCGGCAAAGACGGTGGCGCGGTCGTTCCAGGCGCGTTGATTGCGCGTGGCGACTACGCCAAGGAAAACCCACAGAACGTTGCGAAGTTTCTCGCTGTTTATCTGCGCGCATGGAGCTGGATGAATGCCAACAAGCCCGAAGCGATCAAGATGATGAAAGATTTTTACGCTAAAGGTGGTGTCTCGCTCAGCGACGGTGCAATGAACAAAGAATTTGACACTCGCCCAACATTCAATCTCGCGCAGCAATTGAAGATGATGGAGCGCAAAGGCGCTGACGGTAATTCGCAAGTGGACGGCTGGTTTGGTGAACTCGCAAACTTCATGCGCGAGACGGGCGCGGTGCAACAGGTGCCCAAGGTTTCTGATTTCGTTACCGATGAGTACATGAAGTTGGTGAACGCCGATCCAAAGCTTCGCGAGTTTGCAAATCTCACGAAATAACGTCTCAACGCATTGATTGGAGACTTAGCGATGTCCGTAACTTACCTCAAAAAAGCCGACAAGACGCCCGAGACCGAAACTGCGAGTGCGCAGCGAGTCGTGAGCGAAATGTTGCTCGAAATTCAAACCAACGGTGAAGCGGCGGTACGCAAGTACGCGCGCGATCTCGACAAGTGGAATGGAGAGATGATCGTTTCCGCAAGTGAAATTGCGGAGAACGCTCGGCAGGTTCCGGCGCAAGTAAAAGCGGACATCGATTTTGCGATTAAGCAGGTCTCTGAATTCGCGCTTGCGCAACGGCGGTCGTTGACTGAGTTTCAAGTGGGGTTGCATCCCGGCGTGATCGCGGGTCAGCGTGTGCTGCCGGTGAACGTAGCAGGTTGTTACGCGCCGGCCGGTCGCTATGCGCATATCGCTTCCGCGTATATGGGCGTGGCGACTGCGAAAGCGGCGGGCGTGAAGACCATCATCGCATGCTCGGGTCCATTTCGCGGTGGACCGATGCATCCGTATTTGATGTATGCGTTTAACAAAGCGGGCGCGGATGTCATCATGACACTCGGTGGCGTTCAGGCGATCGCTTCGATGGCCTACGGTTTGTTCACGGGTCGAGCTGCCGACGTTATTGTTGGGCCGGGCAACAAATACGTTGCCGAAGCGAAGCGGAGCTTATTCGGAACGGTCGGCATCGATGTTTTCGCCGGGCCTTCCGAAGTCGCAGTAATCGCCGATGAAACCGCCGACCCCGCGATCGTTGCAAGCGATTTAGTGGGGCAGGCGGAGCACGGCCATGAGTCGCCAGCGTGGCTTTTCACCACAAGCCGCTCGCTCGCCGAAAGTGTGATGGCGCAAGTACCCATATTGATCGAAGCGCTACCGCCAACCGCTCGCGATGCGGCAGCGAGCGCATGGCGCGACTACGGAGAAGTGATCTTGTGTGAGTCGAGAGAGGAGATGGCAACGATCTCTGACAAGTACGCATCCGAACACCTCGAGGTTCACGCGCGAGACTTGGATTGGTGGCTCGCAAATCTCACGTGTTACGGCTCGCTCTTTCTTGGCGAAGAAACCACGGTTGCGTACGGTGACAAAGCAAGTGGCCCAAACCACGTTTTGCCAACCAAAGGAGCATCGCGTTATTCGGGAGGCTTGTCGGTACACAAGTTTATGAAGACCCTGACGTGGCAGAAGATGAATCGATCTGCCGCTCGCGACATTGGTTTGGCGACTGCACGCATCTCAAGGTTGGAGGGAATGGAGGCACATGCGCGCACGGCGGACGATCGTCTCGCAAAGTACTACCCGAACGAGACGTTCGATCTCGGTGAACCCGTTGCGGTCTAGCTGTGGCATACAGCCCGAAGCTCTTCGACTTACGTGGTCGCACGGCGCTTGTGACCGGTGGTAGCTCCGGTATTGGCGAGGCGATGGCATGGGCGCTCGGGCAAGCAGGTGCCACGCTCGTGCTGATGGCGCGCAGACGAGACGAACTTCAAAATGTCGCAGAGAAAATGCGTGCATCCGGCCTTACGGTGAATACCGTTGCGTGTGATCTTGCAGACATCGATTCCATCCCGGTTCGCGCGAGTGAGGCCATGTCTCTAGGACACATAGATATTCTCGTGAATGCAGCGGGTGTCAACTTGCGGCAAGCATTCTCTGACGTTACGCCGGAGACTTGGCAGACACAACTCAATCTACATCTCGCGGCTCCATTTTTTCTTACGCAAGCGTTAGCACCCGTGATGAAAGATCGCGGATGGGGTCGGATTGTCAATATCGCTTCGTTGCAGAGTTATCGAGCATTCGATAACAGTGCACCCTATGGCGCTGGCAAGGGGGGCGTAGTGCAGCTCACTCGAGCAATCGCTCAGACCTGGTCGCGCTACGGTATCACATGTAACGCGATAGGACCGGGATTTTTCCCCACAGCACTCACCGCGCCCGTGTTCGCTGATCCGCAGCGTGCGCAGGCAAACGCCGTGCAAACCTGCATCGGACGAAACGGTGAACTCGCCGATCTTGCCGGGGCTACGGTGTTTTTTGCGAGCGATGCAAGCGCGTATGTCACGGGGCAGACGCTGATGATCGACGGCGGTTTCACTGCGAGGTAATGCAATGACTACGAAGCCCGCGCTCGACGCGTTTTGGATGCCATACACGCCGAATCGGCAATTCAAGACGAATCCGCGCTTAGTCGCCAGTGCAAGTGGCGTGAGCTACCGCACTGAAGAGGGAAAAGAAATTCTGGATGGCACTTCGGGTCTTTGGTGTGTCGGTGCCGGGCACTGTCATCCCCGCATCGCCGAAGCGATGAAAAAACAAATCGATACGCTCGATTTTGCGTCGAACTTTCAAGTCGGACATCCGGGATCGTTCGCGCTTGCGGAGCGCATTGCCGCGCTTGCGCCCGCCGGTCTTGATCGCGTGTTCCTCGTCAACAGTGGATCAGAGGCGTGCGACAGTGCAATCAAAATCGCGCTTGCGTATTGGCGCGCACAAGGAGAAGGGCAGCGACAGCTTCTGGTCGGTCGCGAGCGTGGATTTCACGGCGTCGGTTTCGGTGGCATCTCGATTGGAGGCATGCTCGCCAACCGTCGCGCGTTCGGCAATGCAATGCTGCGCAGCG
Source organism: Casimicrobium sp. (assembly GCA_051645545.1). Taxonomy (GTDB): domain Bacteria; phylum Pseudomonadota; class Gammaproteobacteria; order Burkholderiales; family Casimicrobiaceae; genus Casimicrobium. The sequence continues at coordinate 7,878 of JBOFBL010000244.1, forward strand.
ATCATCTGCGTGCAACCTGGGATCCTGCGACTCAGGCTTTTGTGAAGGGGCAGCCTGAGTACGGTGCGCATTTTGCCGACGAGCTTGAAGCGCGAATTATTGCGCTGCATGATGCTTCCAACATTGCCGCAGTTTTCGTTGAACCGATTGCTGGATCGACGGGGGTGTTGGTGCCGCCAAAAGGCTATTTGCAGCGTCTACGCGAGATCTGCGATCGTCACGGACTCTTGCTTGTGTTCGATGAGGTCATCACCGGATTCGGTCGCCTCGGGTCAATGTTTGCAGCGGATGCATTCGATGTGGTGCCCGACATGATCGTCTTCGCAAAAACAATTAGTAACGGCGCAGCCCCGTTGGGCGGTGTCATCGTGCGCCGCGAGATTCACGATGCCATCATGCGCGGTCCGAAGCACGTGGCGGAATTGATGCACGGCTACACATGCTCTGGTCATCCGCTTTCGTGTGCGGCAGGACTTGCGATGCTTGATGTGCTCGAAGAAGAGAAACTGCTGGATCGAGCAAAGGCGCTCGCGCCGTACTTCGAAAACGCCGTGCATTCGCTTGCCGATGCGCCGGGCGTAGTCAGCGTGCGCAACATTGGTCTCGCTGCGGGGATTGAGCTTGCACCGTATGCCGACGCGATTGGCCGCAAGGGCGCGGCTGCGCAGGCCGCTGCGTTTGATTGCGGTCTGCTCACACGCGCTCCGGGCGATACCTTAATCCTCGCGCCTCCATTCGTGTCAACGACTCAGCAGATAGATGAGATGGTCGCAAGAATGCGCGAAGCCATTATTCAAACATCGGAAAGCAGTGAAAAATGAAAGCACTTGTTTACACGCAACCCAACGAAGTACAACTGCTTGATCGGCCTGATCCCAAACTAGCAAACGGCGAGGTTGTTCTCAAAATCGATGCGGTTGGAATTTGCGGTTCCGATATGCACGCATACCATGGGCATGATCCGCGTCGCAAGCCGGGTCTCGTATTGGGACACGAGTTTTGTGGAACCGTAGTGGAGAGTGATTCACCGCGTTATGCAAAAGGCGTACGCGTCACGGGAAATCCACTGATTACTTGCGGCGTGTGCGACTACTGCGTGCAAGGGCGCAACAATCTTTGCAGCAACCGTACGATGGTTGGCATGACACGACCCGGCGCGTTCGCGGAATTTATGTCGATTCCCGCCGCATCGTTGATCGACATGCCGCAAGACATGTCCGCTGTCCATGCGGCACTAACCGAACCCGCTGCAACGGCATTGCACGCTATCAACATGAGTATGAAAGCGTTGGCTCGTCCCTTGGCTGAAACGCGCACGCTCGTTATCGGCGGCGGAGCAATCGGCATGCTTGCTGCGCTGTTGTTGCGAAGCTATGGTTGTCGCGAGACCGTCGTAGCAGAAACCAACCCGCTGCGCCGGCAATCGTTACAAATTCATGTGCAGACAGAAACCATCGATCCACGAACGACCGAACCTGAAGAGAACGGTTTTGACTATGTGATCGATGCGGTCGGTTCGAAACTAACACGCATGAGTGCAATGAAAGCAGTCAAACCCGGTGGTGTAGTGATGCACATTGGCTTGCAAGATTGGGCGAGCGAGATCGATATGCGCAAACTCACGCTCGCCGAAATTACGCTGATGGGAACGTATACCTATACCACTGCAGATTTGCGCGCTACGGTGAAGCTACTCAACGAAGGTGCGTTCGGCGATTTGGCATGGGTCAAGACGATGCCGCTCTCAGCGGGGGCACAAGCGTTTTCTGATCTCGACAGCGGGAAACAAGCCTCCGCGAAAGTCGTTCTCGTTCCGTAACCTTGCGAACGCGAGTCAATCGATTCGTACGCGAGCAAATTGCTCAGCGTTCCTTAGGTCAGAACGCCGCTTCCTCTAGCGCCATCGTGCCTTCGGCACCGTTCACTATCGTGTCCGCAGCGGCAATCGCTTCGGGAATCATTGTGTCGACGTAGAAGCGAAGCGTCGCGAGTTTTGCTTCGTAGAACGCCTTGTCTGCGTGATTCGCTGCGCTGCGACGCGCAGCTTCCACGCTCACGCGAGCGAGCGCCCAGGCGCCGCACACGATACCGAAGAGTTTGATCATTGGTACGCTGCCGGCAAAACATGCGCGCACATTGCAGTTGAAGTTCACTAGATTGAATTCCACCGCGCGTGCCATCGCATCAATACCTTCGCGCAAACGCTTTTGCGCGGCTTTGAGGTGAACATGCGATTCGCCATCGAGGCTATCGGCGAACACGCGCATCGCGTTGATCAGGTTCTTCGCGGTGGCTCCACCTTCGCGCGCCATTTTGCGGCCGATCAGATCGTTGGCTTGAATCGCGGTCGTGCCTTCGTAAATCGTCGTGATGCGAGCGTCGCGCATGTGTTGCGCGGCGCCGGTTTCTTCGACAAAGCCCATGCCGCCGTGCACTTGCACGCCAAGCGACGTGACTTCGAGCGACATTTCAGTCGACCAACCTTTGACGATCGGAATCATCAGATCGACAAACGCCTGATTCGCTTTCTTTACTTCGGGATCGTCGCTCGAATCGACGAGATCCATCGCGTACGCTGTTGCCATTGCGAGCGCACGCGCGGCTTCCGTTTGCGAACGCATACGAAGCAGCATGCGACGCACGTCTGGGTGACGAATGATCGGCACCGAAGGGTTCTTCGGCGCGCCCACATCGCGCGACTGCACGCGCTCGCGCGCGAACGCGACCGCACGCTGGTACGCGCGCTCGGCGATGCCAATGCCTTGCAGGCCGACGCCGAAACGCGCGAGGTTCATCATGATGAACATGTACTCGAGACCGCGATTTTCTTCACCGACCAAATAACCGATCGCGCCACCGGCGTCGCCGTATTGCATGACCGCCGTGGGCGAACCATGAATGCCGAGTTTGTGTTCAAGCGAGACGCATTTCGCGTCGTTTCTTGCGCCGAGCGAGCCGTCTTTGTTGACTAAAAATTTAGGTACAACGAAGAGCGAAATGCCTTTTACGCCCTCGGGTGCGTCGGGTGTGCGCGCGAGTACGAGGTGAACGATGTTCTCCGTCCAATCGTGTTCGCCGTAGGTAATGAAAATCTTAGTGCCAAAGATTTTGTAGGTGCCGTCGCCAACGCGTTCAGCACGCGTTTTCACGAGCGCGAGATCGGAACCTGCTTGTGGCTCAGTCAAATTCATGGTGCCGGCCCACTCGCCCGAAATCATCTTCTCGGCGAAGGTGCTCTTAATTTCGTCACTGCCTGCAAGGAGCATCGCTTCGATCGCGCCTTGTGTGAGCATGGGCATCAGGCCGAAGCTCATGTTCGATGAGTGAAGCATTTCGTCCGTAAGCGTGACGACCGAGCGCGGCAAACCAAGGCCACCGAATTCCTGTGGCATTGGCAAACCCATGCCGCCCATCGCGCGATAGCTGTCGTACGCCGCCTTGAAGCCTTTCGGCGTCGTGACACTTGCGTCATCGTGGCGTTTCGAGCCTTCGCGATCGCCGCTCCAGTTCAGAGGATCGAGCACTTCGGTCGCGAACTTCGCGGACTCTTCGAGGATTGCGTGCACCGTGTCCGCCGTCGCGTCGGCGAAATGCGAAGTCTTCGCCAGGTTTTCAATCGGCGCAACGGTTTCAAGAAGGAATTGGAATTCTTTGACAGGAGCAGCGTAGGGCATGGTCACCAGCAAGCAATTGAACTGTGACAAGTTCTGCTTTGATTAGCGGCGAGTGCATGTCACCAGTCACTCGCAACTTTTCCGGCGGTTACAGCTTTGACGTGAGTTCTGGAACTGCTTC
>JBOFBL010000245.1:0-7668 GCA_051645545.1 Casimicrobium sp.
GTCGCACGCCTCATGCAAGAGGACGGTGATGTGAGCTTGGGATTGCATCCGTCGGGGCTCATACCGAGAGTCCCGCGAGTTCCGCGGGTGGGTCTTCGCGCATGGTGCGTTGCGCGAGTTCGATTTGCGCTTGCCAGCCAAGTTCGCTCCACATTTCGAAGCGATCGCCCTGGCCAATCATTTGCACTTTGCGATCGAACTTCGCGTAATCGCGAAGCTCAGGCGAGATCAACACGCGACCCGCGTTATCGATTTCAAGATCGGTGCGATAGCCAAGCCACAAACGCTGCAAGGCTTTGATGCGTGGATTCAAGTTTGGCAGCGCAGAGACGCGCGCTTCGAACGGCGTCCATGCATCGGTCGGGAATAACAACAAACAACCGCTTGGATCGGCAGTGATCACGGCAGCCGCACCTAACGCGTCGCGATAGCGCGTAGGAATAGCGAGACGCCCTTTAGCGTCGACGCTTAAGTGGGATGCACCGGAAAACATGCAGAAAATTATCCCACTTTTTCCAATAAATCCCCACTTTTACTCACAAAATTGCAAAAACTTCAGAAAATACTTTTTCTATATATTTTTCAATTACTTAAGTTATTTACTTGAAGTCAATTTTCAGCATAATTCTCTGAAAAATGAATGAGTTATGCACAGCTTTGGAAGTCAATGGAAATTCGCACAATTCCTACAGGTCTGCATGTTTGCGAAAAGAATATTTACAGCTTTACTACAAACCGCCCAATTTAATTGGGCGATAGCGTCTTTTATTGTTATTTTCGATTAATTTTATTACGACGATTTTGACCCAATAAAATAGGCTCTAAGCCTACTGTGTTATATATGTTTAGAGCGAATGCATTGCTCTGCCCTACACTGCAACAAAACACTGCCTTTGAGAGAAAAACACAATGAACATCGTCATGCTGCACGGCGTCAACCACGATATGTTCGGCAAACGCGACCCGAAGCAATACGGCACGGTCACGCTCGCGGAAATCGATGCCCAACTCGCAGCGCTCGGCAAAGAACTCGGCGCAACGGTGACGACGTTTCAAACCAATCACGAAGGCGCGATGGTCGAGCGTATTCATCAAGCGTTTCGAGACAACGCGAACGCAGTGCTCATCAACGCTGGTGCTTGGACGCATTACAGCTACGCCATTCGCGATGCGCTCGCGATCCTCACCTGCCCAATCGTCGAAGTGCACATGTCGAACATTCACGCTCGCGAGCCGTTTCGTCACGTCTCGGTGTTTGCTGACATCGTGAAAGGACAAATCTGTGGCTTCGGTGTCGACAGTTATTTGCTCGCACTTCGTGCTGCCGTCTCCGCAATTCGCGCGAAGTAGCCGCGAATCGTCAACGAATTACTTGAAAAAGCACAGCATCGCGGGCATATTCGCGGGCATTGACGTTACATCGCCTACACGGGCATTCGAAAAGGAAACGATATGAAAAAGATCATTGCACTGTTCACCGCAGCGATCGCAGCGCTTGCGCTCTCCGGTTGCGGCTACAACGACATGGCGAAAGGCGATGAGACGATCAAAGCCGCGTGGGCCGAAGTCACCAACCAATATCAGCGTCGCGCAGACCTGGTGCCAAACCTCGTGCAAACCGTAAAAGGTTATGCCGCGCAAGAGCAAGACACGCTCACCAAAGTCGTCGAAGCGCGCGCAAAAGCCACGCAAGTACAAATCAACGCCGACATGATTACCGATCCCGAAGCGATGAAAAAATTCGCAGCAGCGCAACGCGAAATGAGTGGTGCGCTTGGTCGTTTGCTCGCGGTGTCGGAGAACTATCCGCAACTTAAAAGCGATGCCCTCTTCCGCGACCTCACCGCACAACTCGAAGGCACGGAAAACCGCATCACCGTCGCGCGCAATCGCTACATCAAATCGATTCAGGAATACAACAATTCGGTCGTCTCGTTTCCAACGAACCTCACCGCAATGATCTTCGGTTTCAAAAAGAAAGAACAGTTCACGGTAGAGAACGAAGCGGCGATTAAAGATGCGCCGAAGGTTGACTTCAGTAAGCCTGCGCCTGCGCCGAAGCAGTAACCACCAATCCCGAATGTCCCTCAAATTTTGGTCCCTCCCCCTTCAAGGGGGAGGCTAGGAGGGGGATGGGGTTCTTTTCGTAAAGCAATCGAAACCCATCCCCACCCTAACCCTCCCCTTGAAGGGGAGGGGACTGAAACAAGCGCCTCAAGTTGAACGCAAATCTCCCTCTTCCTCGCATGCGCGCGACCGCGTACGCACCGCTGCTCGCTCTCGCCTGCGCGCTTCTGCTCGCCTGCGTCGCGCGCGTCGCGTACGCACAAGACCTTGCACCGATTCCACCGCTGCAATCTCGCGTAACCGATACGTCAGGCGCAATCGGCGTCAGCGCCAAACAAGAGCTCGAACAAAAGCTCGCCGCATTCGAGCAAAGCACAGGCGGTCAACTCGCCGTGCTCGTCGTCAAAACGGCTGAACCAGAAACGATTGAGCAATACGCATTGCGCGTTGCCGAGAGCTGGAAGATCGGAAAGAAAGGCAAAGACAACGGAGCATTGATCGTGCTCGCGATGCAAGAGCGAAAAATTCGTATCGAAGTGGGCTACGGCTGGGAAGGCGCGTTGCCCGACGTTGAAGCCAAGCGCATCATTCGCGAAACGATGGCACCGTTCTTCAAACAAAATCAATTCGCGCAAGGCATCGACGCGGCGATCGACAAAATTCAACTCGCGGTATCGAAAGAAAACAAAGCGGCGAGTAACACCGTCAACGACAAAGGCCAGTGGGAGCAAAGCCACAACGCAACAGCGAAAGACGCAACGGTCGAATCGTTGCTCGGCATGGCGCCAGTGTTGCTCGGCGTACTCGCCATCTTCTCATTCATCTTGCCGTCGCTGATTGTTGGTGGTATTGCAGGCGTCGGCACGTTTTTTTTCACGGGCTCAATGCCCGCAGCCGGTATCGCAGGCTTCATCGCCTTCGTGCTCGCATCTATTTTGAAAGGCATTTTCGGATCGTTCCGTCGCGGCGCGCCGCTCGGCGGCCGTCGCGTGCATCGCAACAGCGGCTGGTCGAGCGGGCCGTGGATTTCAACGGGCGGCGGATCGAGTGGCGGCTGGTCTTCGGGCGGCGATAGCGGTGGTTTCAGCGGCGGTGGCGGTGACTTCGGTGGCGGCGGCGCGTCGGGAGATTGGTGATGAAACCGCAATCAAAATTCTCTCGCCTGTGGAAACACATCACGACCACGCGACGCGTGGTGACGAACGCATTGCCCGACGAATCAATCACTAAGGTCGAGCAAGCCATCGGCAACGCAGAGCGCGGATCAAGTGGACAAATTCGTCTCGTCATTGAATGCCATTGGCCGCTCTGGCAAGTCGCGCATCAAACGGCGCGAAGCCGTGCGCTCGAATGGTTCTCGCACATGCGGGTGTGGGACACCGAACACAACAACGGCGTGCTGATTTATTTGTTGTTCGCAGAGCACGATGTCGAAATTCTTGCGGATCGCGGTTTCAACAAAAAAGTATCAACCGCGCAATGGGAAATGATCTGCAAAGCGATGGAAGCGAACTTCCGCGAAGGGCGTTTCGAGGAAGGCATCGTCGAAGGCGTGAACGCGATTGGCGATTTGCAACGCGAACATTTCGCCGCCGACATGGGCAAAAACGAACAACCGGATCGTCCGATGATCGTGTGAAACGATCATTGAAATCGATAACTAGCTTCAGACTATATCGCCCAGTTTAATTGGGCGAAAAAGCGAATTAATACATATTTCAATAAACAATAAAAAATCACTAATTGCCCAATTAAATTGGGCAATTTAAGATTAGTGCTGATCGACATTTTTATTGAAATTTTCATTCGTAGTCACACACTGCGAAAATAACGTTTTTCCCTCATAAAAATCACGATCCGCGAATCGACCTTTCGCGCCACATCGATTGCATCACAACAATGAATAACGAAGTCGCAGCAGCAGCCATTCCTCAAGACGAAAACCACATCATCGCCGAGCGCCGCGCGAAGCTCACCGCGCTTCGCAATAAAGGCAACGCGTTCCCCAACGATTTTCGTCGCAAAGATTTCGCAGGTGAACTCGCAGCGAAGTACGGCGCGAAAACCAAAGAAGAACTCGAAGCGTTAGATGTTGAAGTCACCGTCGCAGGTCGCATGTTGCTCAAGCGCGTGATGGGCGGCGCGTCGTTCGCAACGATTCAAGACATGAGCGGCCGCATTCAGCTCTACATCAACGACGCAGGCGTCGGCGCAGAAACGCACGACGCCTTCAAGCATTGGGACATGGGCGACATCCTGGGCGCGACCGGAAAAGTTTTCAAAACGCAAAAGGGCGAGCTCTCGATCAAGGTCTCGAACCTGCGTTTGCTCACCAAATCGCTGCGACCGCTGCCTGAAAAATTTCACGGCCTCACCGATCAAGAGCAGAAATATCGTCAGCGCTACGTTGACCTAATCGTGAACGAACAATCGCGTCGCACGTTTGAAATTCGCTCGAAGATGATTTCGTTCATCCGCAATTTCTACGTTGAGCGCGGCTATCTCGAAGTCGAAACGCCGATGATGCATCCGATTCCCGGCGGCGCCGCGGCGAAGCCTTTCATCACGCATTACAACGCGCTCGATCAACAGATGTACATGCGCATCGCGCCCGAGCTTTATTTGAAGCGCCTCACCGTCGGCGGCTTCGAAAAAGTTTTCGAGATCAATCGCAACTATCGCAACGAAGGCATCAGCACGCGCCACAATCCCGAGTTCACCATGCTCGAGTTCTACGAGGCGTATCAGGACTATCACTACCTGATGGATTTAACGGAAACGCTCCTGCGCGATTGCGCGAAGCACGTGCTCGGCGCAACGACGATCAAGTTCGGCGAGCTCGATATCGACCTCGGCAAACCCTTCGATCGCCTCACGATGGCGCAAGCGATCATGAAGTACAACCCGCAGTACACCGAAGCGCAGTTGAACGACATGGAGTTCTTGCGTAACGCGGTGAAGCGCGCGGGCGAAGAAGTGCGCGCCACCGACGGCCTCGGCGTGTTGCAACTAAAACTCTTCGAAGCGAACACCGAAGAGAAATTGATTCAGCCCACGTTCATCATCGCGCACCCCACGGACGTCTCCCCGCTCGCGCGCGCGAACGACGCGAACCCGGAAGTCACCGACCGCTTCGAACTCTTCATCACCGGCCGCGAAATCTGCAACGGCTTCTCGGAACTCAACGACCCCGAAGACCAGGCTGCGAGATTCCAAGCGCAAAGCAAAGCCAAAGACGCCGGTGACGAAGAAGCCATGTTCTACGATGCGGATTACATCAAGGCGCTCGAATACGGCCTACCACCCACCGCAGGCGAAGGTATCGGCATTGATCGCCTCGCAATGCTGTTCACCAACTCACCCACGATTCGCGACGTGATTTTGTTTCCGCAGTTGCGGAAAGAGGATTAGCGCTATCTATGTCCATTCGATCAAAAGCAGAGACGGTAATATGACAATCAAATCCCTTACCTACTCTGAGTTCAAGGGCGCGCCTAACGGCTGGGTTCTACAACCGACAGACTTTGGCGCAATCAACTTGGTTGTTGGCCGAAACGCCACCGGGAAAACACGATTACTCAATGTAGTTGCTGGGCTTTGCCAAATTCTCAGCGGACAACTTACGCAGCCGCTTCTATCAGGCACTTATTCAGCTGAGTTTGAAATTGATCAAAAGAGTTTTAAGTACGATTTAGAGTATGAAAATCGAACGGTTAAAAATGAGCAGTTATTAGTTGATGGGGCACTCAAATTAGAGAGGGACGAGCAAGGAAAAGGCCGCGTCCACTTCGAGCAGCTTGCAGAATTCGTTGCCTTCGAACTTTCGCCGGAGCTGCTTGCTATTCAGCAGAAACGCGATCGTCTTCAGCATCCTTTCATCGAAATCATTGCGAATTGGGCATCAAAAACTGCTCATCATCGAATTTCTTCCGGGATGGGTAAGGACGTATTCCTTTCGATATCGGCTCTCGCGAATCGAAGGAACGCGTCTGGGAACCGAGGCGCTGCTTCGTCGATGTCTGATTCGCATCGGCGGTACATCGAAACATACGAGGAGTACGGCGAAAAGTTTGATCAGGACATTTGTTCAGATATGCGGACGCTTGGCTACGACTTAACTGACGTTGGTTCGGACGACCTTCGAAAGTTCAACGTGATCGCGACCGAGCCGATTCTTGGTCTTTTCGTCGAAGAGAAAGAGCGGCCTGGTGGCAAAGTCAATCAGATCGAAATGTCAGAGGGAATGTTTCGAGCGCTTGCATTAGTCATACAGCTAAATTCAAGTCGACTCCGACAGGACACATCCGTAATGATCGTCGACGATATCGGCGAAGGACTTGACTATGCTCGATCTGTCGCCTTAATCGATTTGTTGATCAAGTACGCCAAAGAGTCGGGGGTGCAAGTACTTATGTCGACTAATGATCGATTCGTTATGAACCGTGTGCCACTCGAGTACTGGTGTCTCCTAACGCGCAAAGGCCAGTTTGTAACTTCCTATACCCAACGTAACAGTGCAGAAAAATTCGCTGAGTTCAAATTCCTCGGTCTCAATAATTTCGAGCTTCTTACCTCCGACTTCTTCGAGAAGTAGACGCGTGAGAAAAGTAGCGGTTTTCGTAGAAGGCTTAACTGAGCAAGAATTCGTCGTTGACGTTTTACTTGCGTTGGCTGGTAAGCGTGGGATTGATATAGAGTTATGTAAGCAGGTTAACGGACGGCTTACAAACAGAACGGTACGCACAACGGCGGCAAGTCCACAGCACTTCGTATTGGTCGCAGATTGTTCAAATGACGACCAAGTTCTCTCGCAAATCCGCGATCAACATCAATCCCTCTCAGCTGCTGGCTTTTCGTCGATTGTTGGATTGCGAGATGCGTACCCGTCAATTGCGCGCAACGACATCGAACGCCTAAAGAAACGCGTATCGAATTACCTACCTAAGGGTGGAGCCGTGGCAAGCCTTCACATCGCAGTGATGGAGGTCGAAGCCTGGTTCTTGGGGGAACGAAGTCACTTCGCCAAGATAGATCCATATTTGACGCAGGAAAAAATCGCGCAGAGTCGTCCACTGGTTTTTTCACAGAGCGCGGAAATTTTCGAGACGCCTGCCGCAGAGCTGCACAGCGTGTACCAGATAGCCAACAAAGCTTATATCTCTCAGGGAAGAAAGTCTTTGAAAAGAATACGTCGAACAGTCGACGCGCTTTCAATGGAGGCCATGTATACGTCCGTACGGAGTGAACTTGCGTCATGGAACGAGTTTTTATCGGTACTTGAGATGTCGCTGTTCGCTGATCCGAAATGACAGAACCGTCACCGCTTCGCGTCAAGCCGCTCGAACCACCGCCGTCCCAAACTTCGGAATTTTTTCGTCAACCGTTAACAGCTTGAGTTTCCCATGCTTCGCCTGCGCGTAAAGCAGGCGATCGAACGGATCGCCATGTTGCGTTTTGAGTTCGGATGACATCAGAATCGCTTCGAGATCGATGGCGCGTTCGTGAACGGCACCTCGTAGGGCGGAACGCTCGCGGTTCCGCCTCGTGCAATCGCCGAAAGCACGTTCAACATCCACGCATACCATCGCATTCGGCGGAACC
>JBOFBL010000246.1:0-11706 GCA_051645545.1 Casimicrobium sp.
TATGTGAATGCGAACGATGCCGATGCTGCTGCGCAAGTGAAAGCGTCTGCGCAAACGCGCGTCCACGCAATGCTCAAACAGCTCGACGATCAGCTCGCTGCGAGCGCGGCGCTTGGTGGCGAATGGTTACTCGGAAAAAACTTCAGCGCTGTGGACATCTACGCGTTCATGCTCGGTCGTTGGACGCGTGTGTTTGAAGGCGTGCCGCCCGCGACTCAGAAGGCGAGCAACCTTGATGCATGGAAACATCTCGGCCCATTCATGCATCGCATGCTCGCGCGCGACGCGGTGCAACGTGTCGTGAAAAAAGAAGCGCTGAAATTGCCATACATTTAAGCGGTACAAGCTTCGAAGACAGTCGCCCAATTAATGTGGGCGAACGACGATTTTTATTGTTTTTTCGAAAAATACATTTTTTATCGCGATCGCCCATTTATATAGGGCGACAAACGCTAAAGCTTGAGCGATGTAAAGTGCTTATTTTTTAGGCACCTACACAGAGAGAAATCACCACTTCATTCGCTTCGCCATGCGCTCCGGAATCGCACGAACGATTTGCATGATGCCCCACCAAAACCATGGCAGATAGGCAACGTCGCGACGCTTTGCCATCGCTGTCACAATGCCCTGCGCGACACTCTCAGCGCTTGCAGTGAGCAATCCCTTTTTCATGTGCGCTGTCATCGGCGTATCGATGGTGCCGGGCTTCACGGTCACCACATGCACACCGCGATCGAGCATCGCCGCGCGCAGCCCATCGCAGAACGCGGAGAGTCCCGCCTTCGCCGCCCCATAGGCATAGTTGCTATAGCGGCCGCGCTCGCCTGCGACTGAAGAGATCACCGCAATCGTGCCATCGCCGTTCGCCGCCATCGCGTTAGCGAGCGTCTGCGCCCATACACAGGCGCTGGTGAAGTTCACGTGGAATTCTTGCGCTAAATAATCGCCCTCATTCGCTGCGCGCTCGGCGTCGGTGAGTGAGCCGTGTGCGATCAATGCTTGATCGATCGCGCCGTTCGCCGCCAGTTCGCGTACTGCGTTAGCGATAAATCCAGTGGCCGTGATGTCGCCGGAATGCACGAACACGCCCGCGGCACCGCGCACGCGCGCATCCGCCGCGATACGCTCAAGCTCACTCGCATTGCGCGCGAACAGCGTGAGCGAATTGCCATCCCGCGCCCAGATACGAATCGCCGCTTGCGCGACAGCCGAGGTGGCTCCAATAACAACAACATTCATGACACGAGATGTTACCCGCGTCCAGCGCCTCACCGAGTCGGCGCCGCTGCACGCTCAATGCTCACAAAAACAGGAGCGGATATTTCGATGAGTCGATTTCGCGCTTTGCCGCGCGAGCAAGGGGCACAACACTAGTGCCCCCCTCGTCGACATGACCGCTCACGCTAAGGTTCAGCTGGGCTTGAGATCGTGACGAGCAACCTCGGCTTTGGCTCGCTCGACGATCGCAATTTCATTGGCCGACATCAATCCGGCGCGGCGTTCTTGATCGTTATCGCGCACTCGCACCCAGTTACTGACAGTCTTGCCGAATTTCGCAATCATGATCATGTTGAAGAAATGCATTGCGCCAAGCACCAGCACTGAAAGGCCAACGCTGCTAACAACGATTGGCATGAAGTTCGCCTCGGTCATGTTCCAGCCCATCCCAAGCCGCGTGCAGATAAAGCCAATATTGATCAGATAAAAACCGATCACCAGCAGTTGATTGGTTGATTTTGCGAGCTCTTCGTCCTGACCAAAACACTTGATCAGGAACACCTCGCCGTTTTTGGAAAGCACTCTCGCCACCCAGATGGTCATGGCGATCGATAGCAGCAAGTAGAGTCCGTAGGCAACGTTTGTCATAAAAATCTCCGGGTTGAAACATGATGAACACTCCTTTTTTCGAAGGAGTACAGCCAATTTATCGATGGCGTTTCATCAAAGCTTCCGCTTTGATCGTTTCGGAGATGAAATTTCTATCGTTGCTAATTTTTCAAACAAATCAATGGCTTACAAACTTCCTAAACTATCTTTTTGGTTATGTTTTCGCTTCGATCGGCGCTTTTGACATTGCTTGCTTGCGAAACTGGCCCGGTACGATGCCGGTGAATTCCTTGAACGCAACGTAAAAATTGGATTGGGACGTAAACCCGACCGAAAGCCCCACCGACAGCACGGACGCGCGCGGCTCATCAATCAACATTTTTTTCGCGGCCTCTACGCGGTATTGCCGAACCAGCCGCGAAAAGCCCATTTGAAACTGCGTGTTGATGAGTTCGGACAATTGATGCGACGACAGCTTGGTCATCTCAGCGAGGCCATTCAAGCTCAAATTCTCGTCCTCATAGATCTTTTCACTTTCAAACAAGCGCTTAATCTCGGCAACGACGTTGTCGCAATCGACCCGGCTTAACGTAGACACGGCATAGGTCGTCGCCACCGCTTCTTGCGCTTTGCTGGTGACATCCGGAAAGCGCAACAGCAGATAGAGAACGAGCCCGAAGCTCACGCTGATGAGCGCGGCGTAAGTGATCGCGAAATGCCGCCATCCGAGCACAGGCGCGGCAAGGCTTGCCGCTGCAATCAAGACCGCCATCACGGCAAACAGCGCAAGCACACGAAACTCCAGCAAAAACCAGCGCCGCTGCGCGCGCAGTTTGTAGACCAATCCACTCAAATGCGCCGCCGCGCAGGTGCCGCCAATCATCGCAACCGATAGTGCAACATCAAGCGGCACCAGCGCAGCGCAAACAATCGCCAACGGCAACACAAGCCATTCCCAGACCCGCCAGCGTTGCTCCGCCGGACGCAAAAGCCCGAGAAATAACCAGTAAAAGCCGATCGATTGAAGAAACACGACGATCACATAGCTGCGCGTCACCAACACAGGATCGACGTCGATCAAAAATCGCGCATGAAAAAATTGTGTCGCGGCCAAACCAAGCAACATCACATTGCCGCCGATGCGCGACTGCAAAGGCAGCACGATGCTTCGATAGGCAGTAGCGAATGCAATCACAAGCAGCAACGCCGCGCCAATCGAAAAACCAATGCTGAGCAAAACGAGCTGGGTGTACATGTTTTTGTATTTGTTGTTCAGCTAATTCTATTGAGCATCGCATGTGAGCCTTCGGCGTAAACGAATCCGGAGTCTCGGGGAACTTTCCGCGCCGCTCACGGCAATAGGAATGGTCGCGCTCGCGCCAAGGCGGGCATGCGTCCCTGTGCGCTCGCACGCGAGCGGCAGAAATTGATCGTTATCAATAAAAACGGACGAAAATCAATGCATTGCTTTCTCACGCGCTACGTGACCGCTTGCGCTGCGACACTGTCGCTTTTTGCGGCGCTTTCTTTAAACGCGCAACCCGCTGCAGCTGATCTACCCACCACGCCCGCCGCGAAGGTGTTTTCCGATTGGCTTATCGCTTTCAATTCGGCGGATGCTGCGCAATTCAAAGCCTTCGACGACAAGTACAAGCCCAATCCTGCAATGGCAGGCGATGCGGATTTCCGCAAGATGACCGGCGGATTCACGTTGGTGCGCGTGGAAGCGAGCGAGCCGACCAAGTTCGTCGCGCTTATGAAAGAGAAAGCGTCGGAAAACATGGGGCGGCTTGAACTCACAGTGAGCGCCGATGATCCACCCAAGGTGTTGGGTTTGGAAATACGCCTTGTCCCTGCGGGCACGGCGCCACCCGCGCGCCCGGGTGGTCCACCGGCTGCGCCGATTGCCCGATTGACGCTGGAAGAAACCATCGCGGCTACCAACAAACGCATCGACGAGCTGGTCGCCGCAGATCAGTTTTCCAGCGCTGTTCTGATTGCACAACACGGCAAGCCATTGATGACGCGCGCCGTCGGTATGGAAGATCGCGAAAAGAATGTACCGAATTCGCTCGACACCAAATTTCGCATCGGATCGATGAACAAAATGTTCACATCGGTCGCGACGCTGCAACTAGTGGAGGCGGGCAAGCTGTCTCTGGACGATACGGTCGGCAAGCACCTTCCCGATTACCCAAACAAAGCGCTCGCCAGCAAGGTAACCATTCGCCACTTGCTCACTCACACGGGCGGCACGGGCGACATCTTTGGCCCTGAATTCGAGCGAAATCGGCTCGCGCTTAAAACACCGAACGACTATGTGAAGCTATACGGCGATCGCGCGCCAGCGTTCGAACCAGGATCGGATTCACGATACTCCAATTACGGCTATGTGCTGCTTGGCGCGATCATCGAAAAAGTCAGCGGCCAGCCGTATGACGACTACGTTCAGAAAAATATTTTCGCGATTTCAGGGATGCAAGACAGCGGCGCACTGCCAGAGTCGCAAACAGTCGAGCATCGTGCAGTCGGGTACATGCGACCACAAGGCAAGTGGGTGCCGAACACAGCGACTCTGCCCTGGAGTGGATCGCCCGCAGGCGGCGGCTATAGCACCGTAGGCGATCTCATGCGGTTCGCGATCGCGCTGGAATCCGGCAAGCTCATCTCCAAAGCGATGCTGGCCGAAGCAACCACCATCAAGCAAAAGAGCTACGGTTTTGGCTTTGTGATTCGCGGCAACGCTGAATGGGAAGCATTCGGTCACGGCGGCGGCGCACCGGGCGTCAATGGCGAACTGCGCATCATCCCTGCACAGGGTTATGTGATTGTCGCGTTGAGCAATCTTGATCCGCCATCGGCAGAGCAGCTCGTTAGTTTTATTGCGGCGCGACTACCGGAGTGTGGCAACTGTGTGGGCAATGGCAAACGCAGCAGCTGATCCAAACATACTATAGCAATAAGCTACTAAGACCAATTTAAATGGGTCATTAAATAGTTTTTAATTATTTTCGATAATTGTATTTATTGGCACGATCGCCTAATTAAATATGGCGAAGCACTGATTCGTTAGGATCGCCTAAGTGAGAGTCGCAAAGCCTCTCCTCATCGTTTTGCTTCGCTGCGTTTCTCCGGTAAACGTGAATCACGTTCACCCCGAAGACCTTGCCGTCATTTTTTCAAACGCCTTCACCAAGCGACTCACCGTTGTGCAATGCGCGTAAAAAAAACCAGCTGCAGTCGCGATCGTGTCATGTCAAAAAATAGGCGTCGCGAGTAATCAATAAAAAATTTCAAAAAAAATGAACCTCTCTGGATCTAGCGCAAATTAACTGCCGGATGCAGGACTAAAGGGCCGCTATTGATTAGTAGCTTTGAGCAAATAAGTGCCAGATGGCCGAATTCCGCTCTTACCGTCCTTTCATCCTATCGCGCTCAGATCGCTTCGCAAAAGCAGGTCGGTAAATCATTTTTTTAAAAGGTTGCTATGACTGTCACTGTTATTCGTGCTCGCCAAAACGTAATTGCCCGTGTCGCCGCGGGTGTTTTAGTGGGCGTATCTTTTGGTGCCGTAACAAGCGTCTTCGCGCAGTCCCAGCCGCCAACGATATCCTGCAACAGTAATCCCAACATTTTCAACACGGGTTACAACGTCGCCAACAACGGCAGGCTTGCCGAAGGTAGTACCGACGCCAACTGGCAAGTGACAGACATTCAGCCCTCCGCAGACGGTGCCTTGGGTACGCCGCCAACAGGTCCATGGCAACCGGCGAGAGTGGGTAAATTGGACGGCTCCTGGGCGGATAGTCCGTTTGGTACGGCCGAATGGATTTCGCGCGAGGCGGGAACCAACAACACAACGAGTAGCACCGGTGATTGGTACTACCGATACCAGTTCGTTTTGGATCCGTCTGTGGATCCCGCGCGCTTTACGCTAAACATGTCCTTCGGCGCTGACAATAGTGTGGCCGAAGCGTTTATCAACGATGTCAGGCAAACGGCAACCAACCTCCCTCAAAGCGGTAGCCTCTCCAACTACGGGCCTTTTAGGGGTTTTCAACTGGCTCAGTTCAGCAACACCGCGCTCAGTAACAACTGGAGAACTGGGCTGAATACGCTCACGCTCCGCATACAAAGCAGCGCCCCCTTCGAGGGTTTTATTGGATACATGCAGCCAGCTGGCATTGCTTGCGCTAACAGTGCACCGACGTCCGTTCCCGCCCTAAGCGGCTGGGTGCTAGGCCTAATGGCATTGTTGTTGGCAACCAGTGTCGCTGTTGTAACTCGTACGCAACGGGCGCGCGGGTAAGACGAAACGGTGGGGAAACGGGATGAGCTCAAAAAGAACTGTGTTTTCTCGACCTCCGGTGAGCACCGAATCAGCTGCGGTTTAATGTTTCTTAACTTCGTGCGCCGTTGACAATTCATTCAACAAAACTCGGCAACACACACTAAAGACTATCGATGAAACTACTAGCAACGTTACATGTACTTGCCGCGCTTGCATCAGTGTTCGCAACTTTGAGCACAGTGCACGCTGGCTGCTTATTCAGAGCACCTGGCTGGGAGCTTACCGATGAAGGTGTGCTGCTCGCACGGTTTGCGCGTAACGTGCCGAACTCCGCGTTCGTGCCAAACACGAGCTACGCAGCGAGTGATCCAGGCGTCGTACGTGCAGCGCTTGATTCGACCAAGCTCACCTTTGATCTCAACGGCAATGGTCAGGTCGATCCAGTAGATGCGACGATCGTGCTTCGCTACGCAAGCGGCATTCGCGGCAGCGCGCTCGTGGCGGGACTCAATCTAACGGGCGGTAGTCGTAGCACATTCGATGCGATCAATGCATTTATCGAAGGGGGTTGTGTTGCCCCGATTGCCGCGCGCGCACCGCTATACGAAGCGCTTGCAAACACCGATACTCGCGACGCATTTATCGAGCAAGCAGACGCGCAAGGGGCACGAAGTTTTTCGTACGTGGGTTCGATCGCGGTTGGCACGCAAGCGAACCTTTACGCAAACGAAGCTTCTGGCGCCTATACGTATCGGAGTTTCGATCTACCAGCAACGGCACTCGATTTTCAAACGCTTGCGAACGAGCAAGGTGCGCAACGGTTTCGCTTTGGCGGCTTCTCCGGAGCCGGTATGTATTTCGTTCGCGACGAAACCAGCAACCGTACGTTCACTTATCGTGTCGTCGAATCAACCTATGTGTCCGGTGAGTTTCTGACGCAGGTCAACGGGCAGGGCGCCGAAGGTTACTACTTTGTTTCGCCGTTTTTATTTGGCTTCGCAGTCCACTTTATCTATGCAAAAGAAAGCGGTAATTCGACCTACGAGTGGACCTTGCAATCGGCGACCGATCAAAACGCGGCAGACTTGATTACGCAAGCAAACACGCAGGGCACGAACGGCTACAAGTTTCGAACGTCATTTGCTTTCTCAAACGGAACGCGAAACCTGTATGTGAAAGACACGTCGCAAACAGCAACGTTTGCGTGGCGGCAAAATCCGAATGTTGATAGCGTCGCGGCGCTCGTCACTCAGGCGAACACGGAAGGTGCGATTGGGTTCGTTTATCAAGGAGCGCGCGTGTTTTACCCCACAGGCTTCAGCGGCCCGTCGGACACTCGAATTATTTATTTCAGACCGACTAACTGCGCGGGCAGCACGTTATGTAGCACGGGCGGATCGTTCTAGGCAACGGGTCGAGGCATATGCCGTTCTAGTACACAACGGCATTCATGTCCGCGTGTTCGCCTTCGCGTTCTCGAAGCCCTTAACAAGGCGACTCACCGTCGTGTAATGCACATGAAAAAAATCCGCGACCGCCGCCATCGTGTGATGCCCGGATAGAAATGCGCGCGCAATCGCTTCATCGCGAGGAAATTTCTTCGCAAAATCCTTGAATTCCTTCGCGCGCGCACGCTGTTGCGCCTTCGGCACTTCAGACAGCGTCGGTTTTTCTTCGATCAATTTTTGTACACGTTTGAGAAACACTTCCGAGTCAAGGTATTTCCCTCCCGACTGTGTTCCGTCGGCCCCGTTTCCCTTAGATATCTCTGATGAACTGCGACATATCAAATGATTTGAACGAATAGTGGCAGCAGTGCGATACACGGTGCAGTGACAGCGCGGTTTGACCTCGCAGCGCGCCGTTGTTTCTTTTTTAGGTATCAGATGAATTCCGCATACGTAACCGCAACTTCGTTTCTCACTTCACAAGCAATCATTCAATGCGCACTGCATCTTCGTCGCGTGTTGCAATACGCTACTTTTGGCGTCGCAAGCGCGGCACTGACATTCCCCGTATTTGCTGCGGACAAAAAAAACGTTGTCGAGAACAAATATGTCGGTCGCTATAACGGCGGCCAGCACGACTATCCCATCGCATTTGTGCTTGAAGCAAACAACACGTTTTGTTTGGCGAGTCTTGACTTCGTTAAAGCCGGGCGCTGGAACGTGAGCGCTAACGGTCGCGAAATCGAAATGAACGAGCTGCGCGCCTCTGACGATGACTTTATAGCTTTCGCAAAGCCTGTGGACAAGCCGAGCGAAACGGTAATGTTCGACTTCCGCGGTCATTCGATGTCCAAAGCGGAAGCGCCCGTGTTTGCCGTATCGAACAGCAGTGAACCGCCCAAAGAGTTCCGTCCGATCTTCTCAAAGGGGTTTAACAATTGGAGCAAAAGCTACCCGCTCCAGGCGATGCCTATTACCGCTGCGAAGTATTACTATATCGGCGACTACGTCGACTACATCGAGCCTGAAACCCGGAAAAAAGTAGATCGAATTCTCATCACTCAATATGAAATGAGAAACACGAATGAAGTGCGGATCTTTTTCGACACTGAAAAAAGCGCAAACGCGTTTAAAGCAAAGGGGGCATTGTCCGCCGAAACGCTTAGTCTTGAGAACTTCCCGCTAGGTCACCGTTTTCAGAGAAAGAGCCGCGAAACCCGCAAGTATTTCGATGAAGAGGTCTATAAAAAATGTGCTGCAATCATTAATCCCGAGTTGCAAAAGTCGCCACCGGAAATGATGAAGCCAATCAAACGTTTTTTGATTGACCCAGATCAAGCGAGCGGCAACCCGTACTTTTCAAAAGAACCTGAGAACCCGCCAGGGCGTATCAAACTCAATGGTGGCGTTGGTTAATGCGTTTAGTAGGCAACTGCTACTGCCAGACAAGTTTCGCCACCTGCTACATGTTCAATCATGTGGAGTTGGACGAGCGAGGAAGGACCAAGTCTTTCTAATCACATCCCAAACAAAAAATCATTCTTAGAACTAACCCTTAAACCACATCCTCCGCCGTAGGCATCGCCCCCCGCAAAAAAATCAGTGCACCGGTATCAGTAGAAATATCCGCATGCGGAATATCTTTTTTTGCGAGATGAAATCCGCCGGCTTTGAGGATGAGTTGATCGCCGATTCGCAGCTCGCCTTCGAGCACGACGCATTCTTCGTCGATCGGGTGGCGATGCGCGGGTAGTACGGCGCCCGGCTGCATACGAAGTAAGTACGACGCTACGCCATCGACGTGATTCAAGAGCTTGAATTCGATTTTGTCGAGGAAAGTCTGCCAGGTGTTTTCATGCGCGTGAATGGTTGAGTGCTGCGCGATACTTTGCTCGGCAATTGTTCGCATCACGCGCGAGCGCACACGATTGACGAGTCGCTGTGAGGCAATGTCCGGCGCGTGCGCGGCGGCGAGTGCATGCACGATGTCGTCGTCGAGCGCGGCGCGATCGTGTTCTTGGGATGGGTTCGGCATCGTCATGACTTTACGGCGGCGATGGCTTTGTTGCCGCCGAGTAGTTCGCGCAATTTTTGCTGCGCGCGATTGATGAGAGATTTCACGGTGCCGAGCGGCAGCCCCGTGATCGTTGCGATTTCGCTGTGCGTGTGATCGCGGTAGTACGCGAGCGCGAGGCACCAGCGTTCGTTGGCATTGAGCGTGCGCAGCGCGCTGTGCAATGCGCTTGAGAGCTGCAAGCGTTCGAGCAGTGTGTCGGGGCCGGGCGCGTCGTCGGCTTCAATATCGTTTGCTTCGGCCTCGGGCGCGCCGCTCATGCCTCCGTGTCGCACGTTTTCTTGACGCAGACGATCGAGTGCGCGCGTGCGTGCGATGGTTACGATCCACGCCGCAGGATTACCGCGCGTCGCGTCGAATCGAGACAGGTCGCGCCAGGCTTGCAAGTACGCGTCCGCGAGCACGTCCTCAAGATGATTGGCGCCGATGATGCGTCGTGCGATGGCGCTCGCGTAGTGAATGGTTCGTTCGTAAAACGATTCGAAGGCGCGCGCGTCGCCGTTGGCGGCTGCGATCACTAGCGCCACGAGTTCGGCATTGCGCGCCGCATCTACGTCAACCGCGTCGGCGGTGTCGATAGAGATGATCTTTGTTACCGATTGCGCTTCCGACACGCGTACGCTCTCTTCGTTGTTACCGTGATTCGGCGATAACGATAGCAGAGCGAGCACCGCGTTGAAAGACGATGACGTAGCAGCTGCCGATTGCGATGAAAGAGACGTATGCAACGATGAAATTCCGAGGCGTGCGGTTAGTGCGAAATACGAGAACTACGTTTAGAAAATTGCTATGGTTTCGTGCGCCAGAGCGAAATTTTCTGCGCCCTGACACATTCGTTTGAAGCCCTATTTAATTGGGTCTAAAGCGATTTATTACTGTTTTTCGATCATTGTTATTTTTAACGTCTATACCCTTATAGATTGGTGTTTTATAGCACTATGCCGCTGCGTGTTCGCGGCAGCTCCCCGCCTTCGCGGGGAGCTCCTACAGAATCTTGATCGCAGCCAGGTCGGCTCCTACCGGACTACGAGTCGATGGCGCCTACGAGAATGACGGGGCCTGTGGGTGCGCCGGTTTTCGAGCCGCCGGCAGGTTCAACCGAGACGGCTAACTTCGCGCCGCGCGACACGCGACCGACTTGTGCGGCGGGTACGTCGAACGTTGCATCGAGCGAGCCGAGCACCGCGAGCGAAATCGGCGCAGCGCCATTTTCAGGCAGAAGCCAGAGTTCATAGCTTTGCTGCGCGCTCGCGACAACAGCGCGATCGGATTTAAGCGAGAGCCGTTTGCCGTCGCGCGAGCGCGATGCTGTGACCGTCGTTCCCGCAATGATCTGATCGCTGCCACTCAAACGCGCGACACTTTGCAATTCGGGTTGTATGAGCGTCGGCACAATCCATTGCCCCGCAATGAAAAGCATCAACGCCGCCGTCGCCGCGAATGCCCAGTTGCGCAACACGTTCACTCGCGCGTACCAAGGCGGTCGGAATCTCGCGAGATTCAGATCGCGCTCGATCGCTTTCCACACCTGTGGCGAAGGTTGCACGGCGTGTGCTTCGGAGGGTTTTAAGTTCGCGCGTTGCAACCAATAGTTCACGCGTGTGGCAACCAGCGGCTCGTCGCGCATCGCGCGCTCGAAGCGACGTCGCGCGGCGCCGCGCATCGTCCCGAGAATGTATTGCGCGACGAGTGCGTCGAGCGCTTTGTGCTGCGAGAGTTTCATCGCAGCACCGCCGCGCAACTATCCATACATTCGCGCAAGGTTTCGAGGCCGCGTTTGACCCAGCTCTTAACCGTGCCGAGCGGTTTCTGCAAATGCTCGGCCAATTCGCTATGACTCATGCCGTGATGGTACGCAAGGGCGATCGCTTGTCGTTCGGCGGGTTTAAGTTCCGCGATGCAATCGCGCAGCAAATGCGTGGCGCGCTCTTGATCGAGGGCTGCGCCGCTGTCGCCCTCGTCGCTCCAATCGAGCAAACGTTCAAGCGAGTTGCCATCGTCATCGTTGTCTTTTGCATCAAACGATTCGACGCGCGTTGCCTCTGCGGACGACACCAAGTCGAGCG
>JBOFBL010000247.1:0-2548 GCA_051645545.1 Casimicrobium sp.
CGATTCGTATCGACAATCAGAGCTTTCAAGTGATCGGCGTGCTCGACAACGAAGGCCAGAGCTTCGATATGGGCGACATCGGGCAAGTCGTGATCGTGCCGATTTCAACGGCACGCGTGAGCCTTGTGCGCACGCCCACGCCGCGAAGCGTGGCCTATATCGTTGCTCAAGCGAAGAGTGCGGAGCAGGTCAACGAAATGGTGAAAGACATCGAAGAGACGCTGCGCGATCGGCATCGGATTCGCGCCGACGATCCCGACGATTTTCGTGTCGTTAATTTCGGGGAGATTGCGAAGCAGGGTGAAGCGATCGGTAAGGGGCTCGCATTCGCGCTAGGCTTTATCGGCGCAGTCTCGCTTGTCGTCGGCGGCATCGGCATCATGAACATCATGCTCGTCTCGGTCACCGAGCGCACGCGCGAGATCGGTATTCGCATGGCAATCGGCGCGCGACCGAGCGATGTGTTGTGGCAGTTCTTGATTGAGGCCGTTGCGATTTGCGTCGTGAGCGGCATCGTCGGCATCGCGATTTCGATGGCGCTTGCCGCCGCCGTGAATGCAACGGGGTCATTCGAGCTTACCGTTGGTTTGCGCGCGATTTTGATTGCAACGCTCTTCAGCGGGTTCATCGGCGTGTTCTTTGGTTTCTATCCCGCACGTCGCGCTTCGAAATTGCAGCCGGTCGAATGTTTGCGCTACGAATGACGACGTTTTCTCATAGTGAAAACACGTAAATTCGATTGCTAAACACAACTCCGAGCTCTTTTGCAAATCGCCCAATTTAATCGGGCGATAGTCAAATAAAATAGATTTATCGAAAACTATTAAATAGTGCTTTATCGTCGAATAAATTAGGGCGATTCGCAATAAAGTTCATTTACTATTTTTGCTTAAAAATACAGCACCGAAGTATGCAGGTAGCGTGACGCGTAGTGCGCGATTTTGAGTTGGTATCGTGCGCTCATTGAGCAAGTCGCGCCACTCATTGTTCGCCGCGTTCTCCGGTAAATTGATCGTGAGTGTTTTCTCTTGCGCTGCGTTGTTGAGCGCAACGAGTGCGATCTCGCTGCCAAGTTTTCGCAGCAACACGATCACGTTCGCATCAATGTAGATCGGCGCTTCGAGCGATCCACGACGCAGCACCGCATGATCGTTGCGCAATTTTGCGAACCGCTTAAACTCGATGAATAACGCGTTATCCGGCTTACCGTTCAAATCTTCCCAAGGATAGGTCGCGCGGTTGTACGGATCGTCACCGCCCGTGACGCCGACTTCATCGCCGTAATAAATCGTTGGCGATCCTGGATAGGTCATTTGAAAGAGCACGGCGAGTTTGAGTCGCTGCTTCGCGAGCGCGATCGTTTCCGGCGACGTGGCTTCGCTTTGATAGCCAAACTGATGCAACGCGCGCGCTTGATCGTGACTCGATAGCAAATTCATCAATGCGTACAGCGCTTGCGGTGGATAGGCTTCGCGAATGAGCTCAAGATTTTTGTAGAGTTTTCGCGCATCGCCGCCCATCGCAAAATCTTGCACGGTGTTGCGAAAGATGTAGTTCATCGTCGAATCGAACATATCGCCGAGCAGATACTTCGAACAATCGAACCACGCCTCCGACACGGTGATCGCATCGGGTCGATGCGCCTTGATCGCCGCGCGCCATTCGCGCCAGAAATCGTCCGGCACCCAGGGCGCGACATCCATGCGCCAGCCGCCAGCGCCTTTGTCGAGCCAGCGCTTCATCACCGAATCTTTGTTGCCGTAGGCAAACGCACGAAACGAAGGCGACGACTTATCGATCTCTGGCAAATCCGTGATTCCCGTCCAGCCTTTGAACTGCTGATCGGGATTGGGTTTGCTCGTATCGATTGTGAACCAGCTCGCGTAAGGCGATGCAGCATTCACTTTGTTGTTAGCAAAAGCACCCTTACCTTCATTTGCGTAATTGCCGTAGCGATCGAAGTAGCGCGAATCGGAGCCGACGTGATTGAGCGAAGTATCAAGCACGATGCGAATGCCGCGTTTCTTCGCTTCATCCGCGAGCCTCACGAAATCCGCTTCGGTGCCGAAATACGGATCGATTTCGTTGTAATCCGCTGTGTCGTATTTGTGATTCGACGGCGCTTTGAAAATCGGCGTCATGTATATCGTGTTCGCGCCGAGGCTCTTGATGTAATCGAGCTTCTCGGTGATCCCCGCAAGATCGCCACCGAAAAAATCGTTGTTGTACACATCGTCCGAACCGTCACCGGATTTCGGTTTGAACGGTTTCTCATTCCAGTTTTTGTGCAGTTCGACCGTCGCGCGCTGATACTTGTCAACGCCTGGCTTCGGATCGTTCTCTTTGTTTCCATTGCGAAAACGATCCGGGAAGATGTAGTAGTAGACGATGTCCGGCGCGTAATCGGGCACCTTGAAATTCGCGTCGAACACGGTTTGCCGGAAACGACGAATGCCTTTCGCATCATCGGGTTTCTCGACGATCTCACCGACGCCGTTGCTGCCGCGTTCGCGCGTCCAAAATATGCTGTCGCGATTGTTGCCGTAAA
>JBOFBL010000248.1:0-4873 GCA_051645545.1 Casimicrobium sp.
GGCAGAAGACGACATGCCCAGCACGCCAGCAATCGCCGTGGCGAGTACGCGCGGCGACATTGCGTGCTTTCCTTTGGCGCCGAGTGCGACGATTGATAACGAATCCGGCGTGATGGATTGCGATGCTTCCGACAAGCGACTTCTCCTTCAATGCAAATGCGATAAAGAAGAAATATAACGCAAATACGAATCATTCCTATTTCAATAATTACTCATCTCGAATTTGGAATGCCAACGAGCTCAGCAAAGCGCACGTCGCGCGACACGCTACTCGTCGCTCGCGCGCGATAGTCGTTTAGTTCTCATTAACAGCGTTCACGTGAAACGCCTGATTCATTGAGTCAAAAAGTAATTTTTAATAGATTTCGTGTTCATACCTAATCATCACGGTCTCCTAATTAAATTGGACGGAAACGGATTGGGCTGTAAGATGAATTTTCTTGCCGTAGCTAAAAACCTCGCCGCTAACATTCTGCGATTGAAGCGATCCACTCGGCATCGCGGTAGCCCCGTGATGGTGACGTTGCGAACTTTTCTAGACATACTGCGTGCAAGCAGCGTAGTGAACGCCCCAAACTAGCTCTTTTTGCACCAATTAAATGCATTTCTGACACGGCTGCGCGTAACATCATTTTTTGCCACAAAATGGTGCGAACTTGCAGAGTAACCGAAATGTTGCCGATTCGACGAAGAAACCCGCGTGGCAGTGTGCTTAGCGGATCGCTGACCGACGATCTATCACGCGCAAAATCAAGCAACATGACGCAGTTATCATGGCATGTTTTCTGCATTTGACTCAGCCAAATCACGTGCTGCGAGACGCTCACCAACGTCACTTTGCAGTTCGCAATTTTTCGAAAACGATAACCCGATCAGGAGATACACATCATGGCCACCGGCGCCGACGTC
The DNA here is from genome assembly GCA_051645545.1 of Casimicrobium sp. GTDB lineage: Bacteria > Pseudomonadota > Gammaproteobacteria > Burkholderiales > Casimicrobiaceae > Casimicrobium. The sequence continues at coordinate 910 of JBOFBL010000248.1, forward strand.
CTCAAAAAGATTAAAGATTCCGAAGCAAAGTTTGTGGACTTGCGCTTCACCGATTTCCGCGGCAAAGAGCAGCACGTGCAAGTGCCGCAAGAGATGTTCGACAAAGACAAGTTCACCGAAGGCCATGCTTTCGATGGCTCTTCGATCGCCGGCTGGAAAGGCATCGAAGCCTCCGACATGTTGCTGATGCCCGATCCTGATACCGCAGTGATCGATCCGTTCATCGAAGAGACGACCCTCAACATCACTTGCGACGTGATTGAGCCATCCACCGGCAAAGGCTACGACCGCGATCCACGTTCGCTCGCGAAGCGCGCCGAGGCGTACTTGAAGTCCTCCGGTGTGGGTGACACAGCGTACTTCGGACCAGAACCTGAATTCTTCATTTTCGATTCGGTTGAATGGAAAGTGGACATGAGCGGTTCCTACTGCAAGATCTTCTCGGAAGAGGCGGCATGGGAAACCGATGCGAAGCACGAAGGCGGCAACAAGGGCCATCGCCCAACGGTGAAGGGCGGTTACTTCCCTGTGCCACCGGTCGATCAGCTGCAAGACATTCGTAACGCAATGGTGCTCGCCGTTAAAGAAATGGGCGTTCCCGTTGAAGTGTTCCACCACGAAGTGGCGAATGCAGGTCAGTGCGAAATCGGAACGAAGTTCTCTTCGCTCGTGCAACGCGCTGACTGGACGCAAGTTCTGAAATACGCGATCTGGAACACTGCCGCGATGTATGGCAAAACCGCGACCTTCATGCCGAAGCCTATCGTTGGCGATAACGGCTCAGGTATGCACGTTCATCAATCGGTGTGGAAAGACGGCAAGAACTTGTTCGCGGGCAACGGCTACGCAGGTTTGTCCGATACGGCGCTCTACTACATCGGCGGCATCATCAAGCATGCGCGTGCATTGAACGCAATCACGAACCCAGGCACGAACAGCTACAAGCGTCTCGTTCCAGGCTTCGAAGCACCGGTCAAATTGGCTTACTCGGCACGTAACCGTTCTGCATCGATTCGTATTCCTTACGTTCAATCGGACAAAGCGCGTCGTATCGAAGTGCGCTTCCCAGATCCAATGGCCAACAGCTACCTCGCCTTCGCCGCGATGTTGATGGCAGGTCTTGACGGTATCCAAAACAAGATTCACCCAGGTGAGCCTTCGGACAAGAACCTCTACGACTTGTCGCCAGAGGAAGATGCAAAGATCCCAACCGTGTGCTCGTCGCTTGACCAAGCGCTTGAGTACCTGGACAAGGATCGTGAGTTCTTGACCCGTGGTGGCGTGTTCAGCAACGACATGATCGATGCGTACATTGCGCTTAAGATGGAAGAAGTTACGCGTTTCCGCATGACCACGCATCCGCTTGAGTACGACATGTACTACTCCATGTAAAAGGGCTACTGCGAAACGCTCACTCGTCGTCGCGTGCTCGCTCGGGTTTCTAGCCGTACTAACGTACTGTCCGAAACCCTCGCTGCGCGGCTCCTAGATTGAGCGCTTCTCGCTACGCCCTTGTTATTTTGGGAAAAAGCGCGGCTAAGTCCGCGCTTTTTCTTTTTCACAACAGCAGTCGGCGAATAGAGGAGGAACCTCGTTGCTTTGTCAGCGTCCAAGCTTCACAATTCGCCTCCCTCTCCACAAAAACAACAACAAGCGGACGCTTCGTGGTGTTTCAAACAGCGTCGCGATACGCTAAGTCATTGTTTTGGAAAAGTTTTTTGTTATGAAGACAGCAGCAATTCGTCTTATAGCGTTTCTCTCGATCGCCCTATCTTATTGGGCGAGTGCGCAGATTTACAAGTATGTTGATCCGGCCACTGGTGCGGTTGAGTACACCAACCAACCGAAGAAAGGCGCGAAAAAGATGGAGCTTGACGGCACGCTCTCGGAGATCCCAACCGGCAACACTGCCAAGAAAGCCAACGGTCAGCCCCGCGCGGTGAACGTAAGTGCGTCGAGCACTTCGAACAACAATCCTGGAATTGCTGTTGACACCTCGACCCAAAAAACGCGCGACGGCACCCGTCAAAAAATCCTCTCCGACGAACTCGCCAGCGAAGAAAAAGCCCTCGCTGAAATCCGCTCGCAAATGAACAACGGCAAACCTTTGCCGATGGCCGACGAAACCGTCGGCTCCGCCAAGTACATCGACCGCGTCAAACAATTAGAAAAAACGCAGCGCCATCACGAGCGAAACGTCTCCGCGCTCAAACAAGAGATTGCTAACCTGCGCCTGTAGCGCAGGTAGGACGTCGCCGCTTCGCGGCTAGGACGACGCTCGCTTCACTCGCTAGGACGTCGCGGCATTCGCCGCTATGACGCAAAGCAAACGCCCTCCGGGCGAGGACGAATGACGACGCTTCGCTAAGACGACGCTCCCGCTGGTCGCTATGACGCAAAGCTTCGCGAATTTCGTCACCCAATTGAAAATAAAGTTTCGTTACAAATATGTAACAAGCTGGAGTCGTGCCACGTAACCTTGCGTCCTAGCGACCAACGGGAGCGTCGTCCTAGCGCGTAAGCGCGTCGTCTTAGCGAAGCGACGTCCTTAGAGCCAGCGGCGCATTGCGCCGCTGGCTCTAATCTTGCTAAAACAGCTGCATGATTGGTCGCAGTGACATTGGCGGACTCGAGCTCATCACCACGGCGGTGTTGATGCTCAATGACGAACGCAAAATCGTTTACGCGAATCCTGCGGCGGAACATTTGCTTGAGTTGTCGAAGCGCCAGCTTGCTGGCTTAACGCTCGCGCAGGTATTTCGCGACAGCGAACGTTTATTGCCCGCGCTCGATCTCGCGACTGAACACGGTGCGAGCTATACCGAGCATGAAATCGAATTGCATCTTGTCGGTAAAGTAAACGGCGCGTCGCGTTTGGTCATCAATTGCACGGCAAGCTGGCTCGACGGTATACGCAGCGGCGACACGCCGCAACTGTTGCTTGAGCTGCGTCACATCGATCAGGAATTGAAGCTCGCGCGCGAGGCGCGCATTGCGGAGCAAAACCACGCCAATCGTGAGCTCGTGCGAAACCTTGCGCATGAAATCAAGAATCCCCTCGGTGGCTTACGCGGCGCTGCGCAATTGCTGCAACACGAACTCTCCTCGCCACAACTCGTTGAATACACGCAGGTCATCATCGCCGAGGCCGATCGCCTGCAAAGTCTCGTCAATCGTTTGCTCACGCCGCACAAGTTGCCGCGGTTTGTTGCCACCGATATTCACGTCGTGCTTGATCGCGTGCGTCAACTCACTCAAAACGAATTCGGCGCAACGCATACGATCAATGCGGACTTTGACGTGAGTCTTCCGGAGATTGAAATCGACAGCGAACAGATCACGCAAGTGCTGCTCAACATCGCGCGCAATGCATGTCAGTCATGCGCGGGCTCGCAGCCGCCGCGCGTGTCGCTGCGCTCGCGCGTTGCGCGCCAGATCGTGCTCGCAAAGCGCCGTCATCGCATGGCCCTTGAGATTGCCATCGAAGACAACGGCACCGGCATCTTGCCCGAACATCGCGATCGCATTTTCTTTCCCTTGTTTACGACGCGCGAGGGCAGCGGCTCCGGCCTTGGCCTGTCTATCGCGCAGACTTTTGTTACGCAACATTACGGCAGCATTGAAGTAGAAAGCGAGCCAGGGCACACTGTGTTTCGCGTGCTGCTCCCCTTCTCCCACCCCACAGATCACGGAAACGCAGTATGAGCTTTGTTTGGATCGTTGACGATGATCGCTCCATCCGCTGGGTGCTTGAAAAAGCGCTCGATCGTGAAGGCATTGCCCACCGAAGTTTCGAAACGGCCAGCGAAGTGCGCGCCGCTATTGAGCACGACACACCCAGCGTGCTCGTGAGCGATGTGCGCATGCCCGGTGAATCGGGGCTCTCGCTGCTCAAATCAATCAAAGCCTCGCATCCGCAGATGCCAGTCATTGTGATGACCGCATATTCGGATTTAGACACTGC
>JBOFBL010000249.1:0-7970 GCA_051645545.1 Casimicrobium sp.
CCGCCGCGGCGAAGGCCGAAGACAAGAAGGCCGAGAGTGGTAGCGCGAGCGGCGCGTTAAGTGGTCTCGGCAGTTTGGCGGGCGCGATTGGTTCGTCGCCTTCTGGCAGCGGCGCGGGTTCGAGCGAAAACAAAGTGGGGGCCGCGCTCGATTTGGCGAAGGCGGCGTCAGTGACCGATGAAGAGATCAAAGCCAGCTCGCTTCAATATCGTCAGTACGAAGAGAAGAAATCGAAGATGGCGCCGGCTGGCAATAAGTATGCACAGCGCCTGGCGCGGCTCACGCGAAAGCATCTTAATGAGGACGGTCTAAAGCTCAATTACAAGGTGATTCTCGATCCGAATGTGAACGCGAATGCAACCGCCGACGGATCGATTCGTTTCTACAGCGGCATCATGGACATGATGACCGATCAAGAAATTCTCGCGGTGGTCGGCCATGAAATCGGTCACGTGAAATATGGTCATACGCTCTCGAAAACGCGTACGGCCTTGCTCGCTTCAGCAGCACGCAAAGCCGCAGCAAGTTCAGGCGGCAAAGCGGGCATCCTCGCGGACTCGGAGCTAGGCGGGTTCGGCGAACGTATGTTCAACGCGCAGTTTTCGCAAAGCGCGGAATACGAAGCTGACGATTACGCGCTCGCATTCATGAAGAAGCACAAGTACGATCCGAAAGCGCTGGAGAGCGTGTTCCGCAAGCTTGCGAGTTTGAGTGGCAAGAAGGATTCGGTATCGCAAATGCTCTCGACGCACCCCGATGCAGCAGCGCGTGCGGATCGTGTTCGCGATCTGCTCGCGAAGAAATAACGCACTTCGGTCTCCGGCGGCTCGACTTATCGCTCTGCGGGAGCGAGTTGAGCCGTACCAAGCATCGCTTCTTGTCCGTGCGAGGTGATGTGGGTAAGTAGCGTCGCTTCGTTGCCGTTGGCAAGCTCAGCAGGCGCGTTGCGACGCAACGCAACGCCGACAGCGAGAATGTCGATGACGAGCAGGTGAAGAATGCGGCTGACCATCGGCAGCTGCGTTTGCATGTTTTCGACATGATCGATCAGAACAGTCACATCGGCACGACGCGCAAGCGTCGTTTGGCCGAGCGTAAGCGCAATTACCGAAACGCCCCGTTCGCGAGAAATCTCCGCGACTTCGCGCAGCTCGCTGCTGCGGCCATCGTTATCGAGAATCAAGGCAACGCTACCAGCCTGCAATAAATTCGCGACAAGTAGCTGTTCCGATTCGCGAGGGTGATAGCCACAGGTTACGCCGACACGTAGCAGCTTCGCCTGCGCATCAACGGCGACGGGGAAATCGTTGCCGCCAGCGAAGATTTCGGTGCGTTTCGATTTCGAGAGCAGATCGATGGCGCGATCAATCGCTTCCTGATTGATTTGATCACGCAGTCTCAAAATTGCCGAGGCGGTGTTCGATAGCACTTTGCTACCAAGCTCGGCGGTCGAATCGTCGTCGGTGATTTGCGCATGCGATACCGGAATGGTTCCCGTCACCGCTGCTGCAAGGCGCAATTTGAGATCGGAGAGACCGGTTGCACCCAAGGTGCGGCAGAAGCGAATCACCGTGGGTTGACTCACGTTCGCAAGCTGCGCAATCTGCACAATAGGTTGATTCAAAAACTCGCGCGGTCGCGACAGGATGTATTCGGCAACACGTCGTTCCGCCGGTGAAAAATTTTCTACGCCGCGCTGAATCTGCGAAAGCAGTCCCGAGTCACCGCGCGCCTGCAAGTTGCGCAATTGCGCTTCGAGTACCGCTGAGACGCCGCGAAACGTTGCGTGCTCCGCGCTAATGACAAAAGTCGGGATATCACGAAGGTAATCGCTAAATCGACCTTTCTCCTCGAATCTTTGGCGAAACGACGATTTATCGAAGAACTCACCTAATCGAGGAACAATCGCCCCGCCCACATAAATTCCGGATTTGGCGCCGAGTGTTACTGCCAAATTGGCGGAGGCGGTTCCGAGGATTTCGCAGAACGTGTGTAGCGTTTCAAGTGCGATCGCGTCGCTGCCGTCGAGCGCGCGTTGGGTAATCGCTTCAGCGGCGAGCACGGCAACCGATTGGTGATTGAATTTCGCAAGCGCCTGATACATCAGTGCAATGCCACGACCCGATAGCAAACGCTCGAAGGACACATGTTCAAACTCGTTCCATGCGTAATCGAGGATGGCGATTTCGCGTGCGTTCCGCGGTGAGAACGATGTGTGTCCGCCTTCGGTACCAAGGGCGACCCAACCGTGGTCGGCGGGAATGAGTCCGGAGACGCCTAAGCCGCTGCCAGCGCCGATCACACCGATCACACTACCTTCGCGTAGCGTGCCGCCGCCTACTTGTCGCAATTCGCTTTCTTGAAGATTGGGCACAGCCATCGCAAGCGATGTGAAATCGTTGACGACGACGAGTGTGCGCAAGCCGAGTTTGGTGCGCTCGTCTTCGATGGAAAACTGCCAGGGCGCATTGGTCAGGCGAACGAAATCGCCTTCGACGGGATTGGCCACTGCAATGGCCGCATGTTGCACGGCAGGCGAATCGACACTCTTGAGATAAGCGACGACAGTGGCATGCAGATCCGGAAAATCTGCGATGCGAAGCGAGGCGATCGAGACGAAATTTCGTGGCGATGTTTCGAGGGCGAAGCGCGCAAAGGTTGCACCGATATCGGCAATAAGTCGCGGAGAGTCAAACGGAGTCATAGCGCGAAGTGTATGCCCGTGTAGTGCCGTGTTCAGAAGTCCTGATGCAATGGATGAACCGTGAGTTCGTCGATTACCATGTTCTCGGGAAGATCGAGCAGATTCGCGATTTGTACCGCGAGTTCTGCAGGGCGCAATGCCCAGGTTTCTTCTTTGCTGCCTTCGACAGCGCCGTTAAATGCCGTGTCGATGATTCCCGGCAATACTGCACTGACTTTGATGTTGTGTTGTTTGACTTCGCGCAGTAGCGAGAGCGAGAACCCGAGCACCGCATGCTTGCTCGCCACATACGGTGCCATGTTTGCGAGAGGACGGCGGGAAAGATCAGAGGCGACGTTAATGATGTAGCCGCACTTTCGCGCAGTCATTGAAGGTAATAACGCGCGTGAAAGCAGCATCGGCGCCGTGACATTCACGGTTGTGCAATCGACGATTTCCTGCGCGCTCCAATCGGCGAGGGGTTTGTAGGTGCCGATCCCTGCATTGTTGATCAACACATCAATGTCGCGTGCGTCTGCGGCGAGCGATTCGCACAAAGCGCTGAGCGAGGCGGGACTCGATAGGTCGCAAACGTTGATCTCAACCGATGCAGCATCGCCGATGGCGGTTTTCAGCGATTCAAGCTCAGCAAGATTTCTCGCAAGCAGCACCAGCGCGTATCGACGCATTGCGAGCTCGCGCGCAAGCGCCGCCCCGAGTCCGCGCGATGCGCCAGTGATCAGAGCTTTTTTGTATCTCGCCATGCTGACGTTAGACGAGGTTCGCGAGGTGTTGATCGAGATAGCGCGCCGCGCCGAGCAACGCCGGACTCTCGTAAGTGATCAAATAACTCGGAACACGCGAAAGATAGTCGGCAAAGCGACCTTTCGCCTCGAAGCTCTTGCGGAAACGCTCGCGATCGAATTGCGCCCCCAACCGCGGCACGATGCCACCGCCGATGTATACGCCACCGAACGCGCCGATTGTTAGCGCAAGATTGCCTGCGACACTGCCGAGCAGCGATGTGAAGATCACGACCGCTTCCGTGCATTGCAAGTTGCCGCCGCTCGCTGCAAGATGCGTCACATCGGCCGGGGTCACCGCAACGGCCTCGACACGATCCAACTTGCATACTGCCTGATAAATTGACAACAGACCTGGCCCGGAAATCGCGCGCTCCGCAGATACATGCCCAAACTCTTTGCGCAATACGCCAATAACGGCCTCTTCGCGATCGTTGTTTGCCGCGAGAGTGACGTGACCACCTTCGCCCGGTACTGCGTGGTATTCGCCAAAACGATCGGCAAACAACGTCGCGACGCCAAGCCCAGTCCCTGGGCCGATCAACGCAATTGGTGCGCGCTCAATGCGTTGCGCGCGACCGATGGCAGAGTAATCTACGGCGCGTAGTGCAGGGATCGCACAAGCAAGCGCAAGAAAATCGTTGATGACGACGCCAGTTTGCGCACCGATGGCGCGGCGAAGCGCGGAAATCGAGAATGACCAATGATGATTGGTCATACGCACCTCGTCGCCATTGACGGGTGTCGCGATGCCGAAAGCAAACGCCTCAGGCGCGGTCAGCTGATGCGCTTCCAAGTATGCGAGCACCGCGTCGGTCAGCGATGTGAAATCGGCGCAGCGATATGTCGCGGCCTTGGTTAGCGGCGCACCGGTGTCACTCAACCACGCAAATCGCGCGTTGGTACCGCCAATATCGCCAACCAAACGGGCACCTCCGTGGTGCGATTTAGCTCGAATTGGTGAAGTGAGTAGATCCGTAACCGCCACGCGATACTTATGTAGTTTTGCTCAATTCGCGACATTAGCAGAAAGAATGAAGTTGCGAAACCTCTGCGTGAACGCGCCTTGCCTAGAAGTCACGTTTCGTCAGTCGATATGATCTGCTGAACGTAGTTTGAGTACCGTAGGTAACGCGCTTTTGCTAACAAATAAACGGGTCAGAACCGGGTGTGCGGGCGTTGAGCCCGGAGTAAATCATTAATAATCAATTGATTACGGGCGCTGAATCAAAAAACTACTTTGGTAGTATGTGCTAACTTCTGGATTCGCAAGGATTTGAATCGCGAAGGTTGACGATTGCGGTGTTGTAACAATACTACATTTTTGTGCGTTTTTCGAATGAATAGCACCTCGCCTGACCCAATTTGGGCTAGCATCGCACCCGAAATAGGCAACGAATGAAATCGGTGCGCGCTGCGGAGTGAAGGCGTGTTTCGTTTCTAGTTTTCCTACAGTTCGAGGCGACTGCTCCTTGCAGAACACTTGCAACGGAGCGCGCACTATCCGTCAGATGCACCCAAGGAGGAGAGAGAGTGGAAATTCGTGGAATCCAGCGCACCCAACGTGCGCCTTCGTTTAAATTGAAGCAATCGGCAATGTGCGTGGCACTTGCACTGATGGCATCGGGCGCGCCAATGTCGCTCTACGCGCAACAAGCGGCACCGGCCGGCGCGAAAGAAGAGCCACAAAAGCTCGAAACGCTACAAGTCACCGGTATCCGCAAAGGTATCGAAGACGCGATTTCGGTGAAGAAGAACTCCGACAACATCGTCGAATCTATCTCCGCTGAAGACATCGGTAAGCTACCCGATAACTCGATCGCAGAATCGATCGCACGTCTTCCTGGCGTCGCGGCGCAACGTGTCGCCGGTCGCGCACAGGTTATCAGCGTTCGCGGCCTCTCGCCAGATTTCGCAACGAGTTTGCTGAACGGTCGCGAACTCGTGAGCACGGGCGACAACCGCAGCGTTGAGTTCGATCAGTATCCTTCCGAGTTGCTCGCTTCCGTGCTCGTTTACAAAACGCCCGATGCGGGCTTGGTTGGGCAAGGCCTCTCCGGCACGCTCGATATGCAAACGGTGCGCCCGCTTAATTTCGCGAACCGCGTTGTGTCATTCAACGTTCGCGGCACCCACAATTCGCTCGGCAGCGCAGCCGATGCAAGCGCAGGTGGTTATCGTGCAAGCGCGAGCTACATCGATCAATCGGCTGATCGCCGCTTCGGTTTCGCACTTGGCTACGCGCGTCAACAGTCGCCGGTTCAAGAAAATCAAGTCGGTACTTATGAACCGTGGAAGACCGATTCACGCCCAGGTTTGCCCGCCGGAACATTCTCCACAGACGGTATCAAAGCACTTCGCCGCACTGGCGAAACCACGCGCGATGGTCTGATGGCAACGCTCGAGTTCCGTCCTTCAAAGGCGTGGACTAGCGTGTTTGATCTCTTCCATTCGCAGGCGGAGCAAACCGACACGGCGAACCAATGGGAAGTGAATACGCAGTACAACGGTAAGTTTCCGTGCGAACCTGCGTGCGTGTGGACGCCAACCGTCAATAGCAATCGCACGCTGACTGGCGGCCAACTCGCAGGCACCTATCCGCTCGTGCGCGGTATGTACAACACGCGTGATGACAAGATTGACGCGTTCGGTTGGAACAACAAATTCAAACTCGGTGTCGTTTCATTGAACGCTGACGTGTCGTACTCGAAAGCGACACGCTCTGAGATTAATCTCGAAAACAACACGCAGTTGCCGCCGAGCACGCCGTTCGAAACGCTGAATTTGACGTTCCGCAGCGATGGTTTCTCGCAAATCAAACCACAGCAGAATTACTCCGATCCAACACGTCTGTTCCTTGCGAACACGATTTATGGCTCGGGCTACGGCAAGACGCCAAGCGTTAAAGACGAGCTCACAAGCTTCAAACTGAGCGGCTCGATTCCTGCTCCAGGAATGCTGGACAAATTCATTGGCGACATCGAAGTTGGCATCAACTACGCTGATCGCGAGAAAACCAAACGTCAGCCCGAAGGCAACATTAATCTCGGCGCGCAAGGCGTAACGCCAATCGGCCCTGAATACCAATACGGTCTCGTTGATTTGGGTTTTGCGGGCATCGGCAAAATCCCATCGTGGAATGTGCCCGCAGCGGTCGCTCGTTACATGACGTTCAACCCGGTTGACAACCTCGACTATCTGATCCCGAAAGCGTGGACGGTCAGCGAAAAAGTGACGACGGGTTACTTCAAAGCGAACATTGATGCGCAGTGGGGGGCAACCAGCGTCCGCGGCAACTTCGGTTTGCAAATTCAGAACACCGATCAGTCGTCGGCTTCGCGCTACTTTGACCGCTCACAGCCAGCGGGTCAACAGGTCAGACCGTTCTCGGATGGTAAGACCTATACCGACGTGCTGCCTGCTTTGAACCTCGCGTTCCAAATGCCGGGTGACCAAACGGTTCGCTTCGCCGTGGCTCGGCAAATCGCACGTCCTCGCGTAGATCAATTGCGTAGCTCGTTCGAATTCGGTATTAGCAACGACGGTGTTCCAGGTGGTAGCGGCGGTAATCCAAAGCTTGATCCATGGCGCGCTACCGCGTTGGATTTGTCGTGGGAAAAATACTTCGGTACTCGCGCGTACGTTGCTGCAGCTGCATACTACAAAGATCTAGGCAGCTACATCTACACGCAAACACGTACCTACGACTTTTCGGCTGTGACGGCGGGTATCACGCGCCCACCGTTGCCACGTACGAACATCGGGCAGTTCTCCGCACCATTTAACGGTAATGGTGGTCGCTTGCAAGGTATCGAGTTGGCTGCGTCGCTCCCGCTGCGCATGTTGACGCCGGTGCTTGACGGCTTTGGCGTTCAGTTGAATGCGAGCTTCAACGACAGCAACGTGAAAATCAAAGATCCAGAGAGCGCATCGAGCGTTGGTGACGGTGAAATCAATTTGCCGGGTCTCTCGAAGACCAACTACAACATCACGGCGTACTACGAAAAAGCCGGTTTCGAAGCCCGTATCAACCATCGTCGTCGTTCAGACTTCATCGGTGAAATCGGTAACTTCAACGGCGCACGTACGCTGCGCTACGTGGTTGGCGAAAGCCAGTTCGATGCACAAGTTGGTTATAACTTCACTAGCGGCAGCCTGAAAGGTCTTGGCATCGTGTTCCAAGTGAATAACCTCACTGATGAAGCCTATCGCACCTACGCTGGCACCAAAGACCGCCCACTGGAGTACGCGAAGTACGGTCGTACCTATCAGCTTGGCGCAAGCTACAAGTTCTAAATAACAAGAAGATAGTCTCTCCTCAGTTGCCCGTGTTGACTGCAGTCAGCACGGGCTTTTTCATTTGCGCGTTGCGCAAGCAGTTCTCCACTCGTTTTCTGCAACTCAAGCGCTGCGGCCGCCTTTCGTCGCATGACTCTGCGGAAACCGGCGGCGGAGCGGGCAAAATGCGTGTTGTTCTCAATCGC
>JBOFBL010000250.1:0-13837 GCA_051645545.1 Casimicrobium sp.
GATGGCGAAGTCCTCGCCTGGCGCGATGAGCGACCGTTGCCATTCGCAATCTTGCAGCAACGCATCGGTCGCAAAACGATTTCGAAGAAGGTGCTCGCCGATGCGCCAGTGATTTTCATGGCGTACGACGTACTCGAAATAGAAGGACGAGATCAGCGAATGATCGCCCAATTTACAAGGGTGACGATATTAGAAAATATTGCTAATCGAAAAATAACAAATTTCATCGTATCGCCCAGTATTAATGGGCGATCGTGGACGGAGCTAGGAACGCTTCGAGAGGAAAGTCGCGCACGCGGTGTGGAGGGTTTCATGCTCAAACATCGCGATTCCGCGTACGGGAGCGGTCGCACGAAAGCCGACGGCACCTGGTGGAAATGGAAGATCGATCCGATGATGATCGATTGCGTGTTGATCTATGCGCAAGCAGGCCACGGTCGTCGCGCGAGTCTCTACACCGATTACACCTTCGCCGTTTGGTCACGGGCGCCACGCGATGCCGAAGAGGCGGCGCAAACGATCGAAGACATCGCCAGCGGTAAACCGGCACCGAGTGGCGAACTCGAAGACACTTTACAACTCGTCCCCTTCGCGAAAGCGTACTCAGGACTCACCGACGAAGAGTTCAAACGTATCGACGCTATCATTCGCAAAACCACGATCAACAAATTCGGCCCGGTGCGCAGCGTGAAACCGACACTCGTGTTCGAGCTCGGCTTCGAAGGCATCAACGAAAGCACGCGCCACAAGAGCGGCATCGCTGTGCGCTTCCCGCGCATGCTGCGCATTCGCGACGATAAGCCGGTTCATGAAGCGAATACCTTGGCGGAGTTGCGGGTGTTGTCGACAGCCTAGCGCGTAAAAAAGTATGCCTAAAGGAAGCGAGTCCTGGGAATCCACTATGCTTTTACTCGACGATGCGGGCTCGCATCGTACTGACTAACAAATCTATCGCCAACCAGACCTCCTGAGTCGCTTATGAATCGCCAGACGCAGTTCGTTTATTTGTTTTTCCTTTTGGCTTCTTGCTCGGCTAGCGAACCAACGCAGACAGCGGTTGACAAAGAGCTCGAACGTGCGCTAGACGGCGCGTGGTGCAACAAAGATGATAGTGGTAGCGCTTGCCGCGCATACGATGTTTTCGAACAAGGCAAGCTGCGTTCTAGCGGTCGAATTGCGGGAACAGAGATTAACTACACCGGCGCGACTGCCTACACCGTCAACGGGAATCGTGTCTGTCATGTAGTAACGCACGCGAGTTCGACATCTACGTTGAAACCCGGCGATCAATTCTGCGTGGACGTTCTGCGTATTGACGAAAAGAGTCAAACGTATCGCTATAGAGAAACGAATTTGGGAACGCTTTACCGAGTTGACAAATCGGCCGTCAAATGCCTCGAAGTAGCGACCTGACTTTGAGTTTGCGTTGCAAATCGGACGCTGCATTGATCGTTACTACGTCAGATCGCGGTTGTATCAAGAGCGTGTGAGATTTGCGCACGCGGAAGCGTGTATGCTGAATTCATGTACAAGGCCCCGGAAATAACCACAAACAACAGGGATTTCAGTTCATGAGTCGGGCCGCGGTTTTCATTATTGACATGCTTAACGACTGCTTCGGCCACGCAGAGCTTCAGCGGCGGCGCGCGTCGTTGTGTTCGTCGATTAACGAGTTAACGGATTTCGCTCGCGCCAATGGTTTTCCAGTGATCTGGGTTCGCCAAGAGTTCGAACCTGATCTCAGCGACGCAATGCTAGACATGAAGCGCGAGAACATTCACATGTTCATCAAAGGCACGAAAGGGCCACTGATTCTCGACGAGTTAACGCGTTCGGACTCGGATTTTGAGATTGTCAAGAAGCGCTACAGCATGTTCTTCGGGACTGATTTGGACGCGTTGATTCAACCTCTTGAGATCGATCACGTTGTTCTCGCGGGTGTGAACACGCATGCGTGCATACGAGTGGCCGCGATTGACGCTTATCAACGAGACCTTGAGGTCACAATTGTTCGCGAGTGTGTTGCATCGAAAGACGTGCACCACCACGATGTGACAATGGACTACTTAGACGGAGGTATCGCGACGGTAAGCAGCTTAGCGGAAACGAAGAAACAACTGCTTCTAACGCACGCGACTTGATCGAGGAAGCGTGGGCAACAAGTTGCCCACCCTACAAACAAAAGCCCGCATCAAGCGGGCTCTTTGTTTGCTGCGTGAAACTACGCAGTCGCCGTTTCCGCAGGTTCCTGCGGCGTGTCGTTTTCAGGGAAAGCAAGTTTCACTTTGCCATCCGCGTCGATGTCGATTGACACTTTGCCACCGCCCACAAGCTTGCCGAAGAGGAGTTCGTCAGCGAGCGCTTTGCGAATCGTGTCTTGGATGAGGCGCGACATCGGACGTGCGCCCATCTGTGGATCGAAGCCATTCTTCGCGAGGTAATCGCGCAACGCTTGCGAGAACTCGGGATCGACTTTCTTTTCGTGCAACTGCGCTTCGAGTTCGAGCAAGAATTTGTCGACCACGCGCAGGATCACGTCGTGCGTGAGCGCGCCGAAGCTGATCGTTGCGTCGAGCCGGTTTCTGAATTCCGGCGTGAACATCTTCTTGATCGATTCCATCTCGTCGCCGGCTTCTTTGGTGTTGGTGAAGCCAATGACGTTTTTGGTGAGCGTCTCCGCGCCTGCGTTCGTCGTCATGATGATGATGACGTTGCGGAAATCGGCTTTGCGACCATTATTGTCGGTTAACGTGCCATGATCCATCACCTGCAACAAGATGTTGTAGATGTCCGGATGCGCTTTCTCGATTTCGTCGAGTAGGAGCACGCAGTATGGATGCTTGGTGACGCCTTCAGTGAGTTGACCGCCTTGGTCATAGCCAACGTATCCCGGAGGCGCGCCGATCAAGCGGCTCACGGCGTGACGCTCCATGTATTCACTCATGTCGAAGCGAAGCAGCTCTACGCCCAAGCAATACGCAAGTTGGCGCGCGACTTCGGTTTTGCCAACACCCGTCGGGCCTGAAAACAGGAACGAACCAATCGGTTTGCGCGGATTACCCAAACCGCTGCGCGCCATTTTGATGGCGGCCGCAAGTGCATCGATTGCTTTGTCTTGACCGAATACGACGTTCTTCAAATCGCGATCAAGCGTTTTCAAACTGTTGCGGTCGTCGGTGGAGACATTCTTCGCAGGAATGCGCGCGATCTTCGCAACAATTTCCTCGATCTCGGTTTTGCCGATCGTTTTCTTTTGCTTCGATTTCGGCAGAATGCGTTGTGCGGCACCGGCTTCATCGATCACGTCAATCGCTTTATCAGGCAGATGACGATCGTTGATATGGCGTGCAGCAAGCTCTGCCGCCGCCGTGATTGCAGCAGGCGAATACTTTACGCTGTGATGCGCTTCGAACTTCGTTTTGAGTCCGCGCAGAATGTCGATCGTTTCCGACACGCTTGGCTCGGTCACATCGATTTTCTGGAAGCGACGCGCAAGCGCGTTGTCTTTTTCGAACACCTGACGGAATTCGGAATAGGTCGTTGCACCGATGCATTTGAGTCCGCCATTCGCGAGCGCGGGTTTCAAGAGGTTCGACGCATCGAGCGTGCCGCCGCTCGCAGCACCAGCACCGATGATGGTGTGAATCTCATCGATGAACAGAATGCCATTGGGTTTTTCGCCCAATTGTTTGAGCACGGCTTTGAGTCGCGCTTCGAAATCGCCGCGATACTTGGTGCCTGCGAGCAGTGCGCCCATGTCGAGCGAGTAGACAACGCAGTTCTGCAAAATCTCTGGCACTTCGCCGTCGATGATCCGACGCGCGAGTCCTTCGGCAATCGCTGTTTTGCCTACTCCGGCTTCGCCGACCAGCAAAGGATTGTTTTTACGGCGACGGCACAGGATTTGAATCAGGCGCTCAAGCTCATGCGCGCGACCGATCATCGGATCGATCTTTCCGTTTTTCGCTTGCGCGTTCAAGTTGACTGTGAAATTGTCGAGTGCACCCTGTGGCGATTCTTCTTTTTCAGCGGCTTCGTTATTGCCCGCTTCGGCTTTCTCTTGTTTGTCTTTCGGCACTTTGCTGATGCCGTGACTGATGTAGTTCACCACGTCGAGACGAGTGACGCCACGTTGGTTCAGGAAGTAAACCGCATGCGAGTCTTTCTCGCCGAAGATGGCTACGAGCACGTTGGCGCCGGTGACCTCTTTTTTGCCCGAGCTTTGCACATGCAGTATGGCGCGCTGAATCACGCGCTGGAAGCCTTGCGTAGGCGTCGTGTCCGCTTCGCTGTTTTGCGGCAAACGCGGCGTGTGTTCATTGATGAAATTCGAAAGCGCGGTGCGCAATTCGTCGAGATCGACCGCGCACGCTCGCAGCACTTCCGCGGCGCTCGGGTTATCGAGCATCGCGAGCAGCAAATGCTCTACGGTAATGAACTCGTGGCGCTTCTGTCGGGCTTCGACGAAGGCCATGTGCAAACTCACTTCCAACTCTTGCGCGATCATCTTTCAACTACCTTCACTGCGCGGCGCTGTCCTCTTGCAATCACGGGACCTGTTGCGCTCGCTATTGTCGCCGCCGGCGGAATAGTCGGTTGGGCGAGCTCCTTGATCAATTCGATTTCAGTAACGTGGCAGTCGGCGCCTCGCCGACAACCGTGAATATTGCGTCTTCAGTGTGCGAGTTCAATTGGGCTCCATCGTACACTGAAGTGGATGCTGATGCTCTTGTGCAAGCTCGACAACTTGCGCAACTTTTGTATCTGCGATTTCCTTTGTAAAAACACCACAGGTGCCCATGCCGGTGCGATGCACTTGCAACATGACTTGCGTGGCTTGCTCGCGTGTCATCGTAAACACGAGCTGAAGCACACCCACCACAAAATCCATCGGGGTGTAATCGTCGTTGAGCAGAAGCACTCGATACATCGGCGGTGGTTTCGTATCAACGCGCTCGGCG
Organism: Casimicrobium sp.; assembly: GCA_051645545.1. Lineage (GTDB taxonomy): Bacteria > Pseudomonadota > Gammaproteobacteria > Burkholderiales > Casimicrobiaceae > Casimicrobium. The sequence goes on from JBOFBL010000250.1 coordinate 4,962, forward strand.
ATTGCGATGCCATCTTCTTCGAAACGCGGTGGAGACGACGGAGGCGGTGAGGAAGGCGGGGGAGAAGCGGTCGGCATACTTCGGTCAAACGGTTGCTTCGAATATCGCGCTGATTATGTGAGTTTCAAGAGCATACGATATGCCAGCTTGCGTCGGATGTCGTCCCGGACCGACCCGATTCGTTGCAAAAAATGCCTTGCGTTGTCTGATTGCTGCGATTGAGTGCGATCAAACCTTGACGGGGGATTGTCTTAGGTTGTACAACCATAGGCCTATTGTAACTTTTAGATTTGACAAGTTGTTTTGTTGTCCATGTCAAATCGCTTCGACCCGCACCGCAGAGGTGCAGGTAGGCGTCAGGCGGGCGACACTGCAGTTGGGAGCATCACAATGACAACCGGAACAGTGAAGTGGTTTAACGACGCCAAGGGCTTTGGCTTTATCAAGCCCGACGATGGCACAGATGATGTGTTCGCACATTTCTCCGCGATTCAAATGGACGGATTCCGTTCGCTCAAAGAAGGCCAGCGTGTCTCGTTTGAAGTCATTGCGGGCCCTAAAGGCAAGCAGGCTTCGAACATTCAAGCGCCGCAAGCCGCAAACTAAGCCAAAACGAGCGTTTAAGTCTTCGGCCCGCTAGAGCCTCGGCTCTAGCGGGCTTTTGCGTTTGCTAAAATAGGTTTCCGTTGCGCGGAAGTCTTGTAGAAGATTAGTCGACGTCGGTCGCTTTTTTTTGACGCAACGTCCAATCATTCCTTCTCTTACGAAATCATCATGAACAAAATCAAGGTAAAGAACCCCGTCGTCGAAATGGACGGGGATGAGATGACGCGCGTCATCTGGCAACAAATCCGCGAAAAACTGATCCTGCCTTACCTTGATATCGATCTGAAGTATTACGACCTGGGCATCGAAAGCCGCGACAAAACGGCAGATAAAGTGACCTTCGATTCGGCCAACGCAACCAAAGAGTACGGCGTCGCCGTGAAGTGCGCGACCATCACGCATGACGAAGCGCGCGTGAAAGAATTCAATTCGCCGAAGATGCTGCCATCGCCAAATGGCACGATTCGCAACATTTTGGACGGTACGATTTTTCGCGAACCGATTATTTGTCGTAATGTGCCGCGCATCGTTGGCCACTGGGACAAGCCAGTAGTTGTCGCACGCCACGGGTTCGGCGATCAATACAAAGCCTCGGAAATTAAGTTTGATGGTCCAGGCACTGTGAAGCTCGTGTTCGAACCGGAAGGCGGCGGTGAGCCGATTGTGAAAGAGGTTTACAAAGCCCCTGGCGCCGGCGTTACGATGGGTATGTACAACCAAGACAAATCGATCATTGGTTTTGCGCGCGCCTGCTTTAACTACGGCCTTGAGCGCAACTATTCGGTGTATCTCTCGACTAAAAACACGATCCTCAAAATCTATGATGGTCGTTTCAAAAATCTTTTCCAAGAAATATTCGATAGCGAATTCAAAGCGAAGTACGAGGCCAAAGGCTTGACCTACGAACATCGTTTGATTGACGACATGGTTGCTTCGAACTTGAAGTGGAGCGGCGGCTATCTTTGGGCCTGCAAAAACTACGACGGCGATGTGCAATCCGATACTGTCGCGCAAGGTTATGGCTCGCTCGGTTTGATGACCTCCGTGCTCATGAGCCCGGATGGCAAAACGGTGGAGGCAGAAGCCGCGCACGGTACGGTAACGCGTCACTATCGCCAGTGGCAACAAGGCAAGGAAACATCGACCAATCCAATTGCGTCGATCTACGCATGGACGCGCGGCTTGATCTTCCGCGGCAAGATGGACGGCACGCCGGACGTGATGAACTTCGCCACGAGTCTCGAAAAAGTTTGCGTGGATGTCGTTGAAGCTGGCATGATGACCAAAGACCTTGCGATCCTGATTGATCCAAATCACAAATATCTGAACACGCAAGCGTTCTTAGACGCAATCGATGGTGAACTCAAACGTCGTATGGCGTAGGACGGTTGCGGTGTTTGCTGTTTTGACACCGCCGTTTTCAAAAAACAAAGCCCGCAATGTCGGGCTTTGTTTTTTACATTCGCACGAACAAAGGGCTCCTCAATGAGGCGTCGTACTTTTTTTTCGAGTCGGCTTATCTCTGCGGGATCTTGCATTTTCGTGGCGCTCGCAGCGCTGGGCGCGTCGTTCGACGCATCTGCCCAATCGGCAGCGAATTGCCCGTTCAATGCTGATCAGCGCGGGGTCGTAAATCTCGCAACCGATGGTTTGCTGTTCGTGCGCTACGCGCTCGGTCAACGCGGCACACCGCTGACAAGCGGCGCAACGCAAGGCAGCGTCGCAGCTGCGGACGTTGAAGATTTCATTCGGCGTAATACATCGACACTCGACATTGATGGTAATCGTAAATTCGAATCGCTCGATGCTCAACTGATTGCGCGCTATCTCGCTGGGCTGCGTGGCGCATCGCTTGCATCTGGACTTTCGGCGAAGCATCCTGCATTGCGCAGTGATGCCAGCGCATTCGAACGCTTCATCGAATCGGGCTGCAACACAGCGCTCCCCATTTGCACGCCATCCTATAGCTGCGGTTTCAGCGATGAAGTAGGGACGTATGCAACGCATCCCACGTCGCAAACGCGCACCGCACAAGAAATCGTCAATCGCTTGGAAGTGCCGTCTCGCCCCACGACGCAGCCTGTGAAAGATAAGCGCGTCGAAATTGCGCAGATGTACAAAGATGCGGGCTACGATCTCTCGCTCGGCAATGAACAAGGCTACCAATCGAATGCGCTCGATGCGCTTAAACCGAGTACGTGGTCGTCACAAACGCCGGAGCCGCTTTCTGGTAGCTACGCGCTGCCGTATTCGATTGATTCAACGTACTACAAACGTATTCCGCGCGACGTCCCGCGAGTTGAACTGCCAACGCAGTACTTTCGCGGCGTACAAATTAACACGGTCAAGGGATTCGATGGCCTAGGTTATGGACTCGCGATCAGCGATAGCATCGCACCGACACGCAAAGTGCGCGATCTCGCACGAGCACCGATTGATCCAGCGCGCTACACCTTCTCGATGAAAGTGCGCGACGATGTGTTGAATTTCCTCTCGACCAATCAAGCAGGCGATCTGGATATGACCCTGATTGATGCGACGAATAATAAAGTTTTGCACGCCTTTCGTTTCGGTCGTGCGCCCGACGCCGCATTCAATAGCAACGAGTATCACTGGCAAGGCGCGTTTGTCGCCGATCCGTACACCTTGCCCAATCTTGGCGACAAACACGGCACCGTCGCCACCGGCACCTCCGATTTGATCGGTCTCATTCGCAAAGGCGAGTTAACGCAATCGCCGCATCCGATTCGTCACGCGTTAAGCTTCGCGACCAATCGCATGTGGCGTGCGCGCGTGTACCCGGCAGCGCGCGGTGATGCCGATGTGTGGAATGCCAATCCTGTGACTGATGTGAATGGCCTCGTGCCGTATGGTGCGCTCGTGCAACTCGATCCAGAGTTCGATCTGTCAACGCAAAATCTCTCGCAATGCTCGCGCCGAATTTTGGAAGCGTTGCAAACGTACGGCGCCTACAACGTAAACGTCGCTGGCCCTGATTTCAACATCTACACCAACACCGATGCATCCGAGTACGACGCATGCGGTGGAATTTACGTGCCGCCCGAGTTCACTACGGGTGCCGATGTGACCACGCAGTTGAAGAACGTTTTCGCGCAAGCGAAATTCTTCCTCGTGCCGCCGAACGTCAAGCGTTGATCGTCGCGCGAGTGCTTGCGAGGCTTACCGATAGTCGGTATTACGGCATACGCCTTGTTTGAGGAGCTCATTGTCAGTAGAGTTCTCGCATGAATACCGAACACCACGAACTTGCCGCCTGGATTCGCCGCTTGCCGAAAGCGGAGCTTCATTTGCACATCGAAGGTACGCTCGAACCAGAGATGATGTTCGACAAGGCGAGCAAACATTCGATTGCCTTGCCGTACGCAAACGTTGAAGCGCTACGCGCTGCGTATAACTTCGGCAACTTGCAGGAATTTCTCGATCTCTATTACGCTGGCGCAAACGTACTGCGCGACGAAGCGGATTTCTACGATCTCACCTGGGCCTATCTCGAACGCGCGAAAGCCGACGGCGTGGTGCATACGGAAATTTTTTTCGATCCGCAAACGCACACCGCGCGCCGCATCTTGCTCGACGATGTTGTTAACGGCATCGTCGGCGCACTTCGCGACGGCGAGGCAAAACTAGGTATCACGTGGCGCTTGATTCCGAGTTTCTTGCGACATTTGAGCGAAGAAGAAGCGTTCGCAACGCTCGATCGCCTTGCACCGTGTATGCAACACTGTCACGGCTTCGGACTCGATTCAAGCGAGCTCGGACATCCCCCGTCGAAGTTCTCGCGCGTGTTCGCGAAGGTGCGTGCGATGGGCTTACCTGTGGTTGCGCACGCGGGCGAAGAGGGGCCGCCGCGCTACATCATGGAAGCGCTCGATGAATTGAAAGTGACGCGCATCGATCACGGCATTCGTGCAATCGAAGATCAAGCGCTCACGATGCGTATTGCGCGAGAAGGCATACCGCTCACCGTGTGTCCGCTCTCAAACGTAAAGCTTCGTGCGGTGAAAACACTGCAAACGCACCCGCTCAAGCGTTTGCTAGACAAAGGCTGTGTGGTGACGATCAATTCCGACGACCCCGCGTACTTTGGCGGCTACATCGCACAGAATTACATTGATGCGGCGAACGCGCTTTCGCTCACTCGCGACGAGCTCACGCGCATCGCAATGATGAGCATCGACGCATCGTGGCTCAACGATCAAGAGAAGGCGCGGCATCGCTCGCAAATCGCGAAATAAGCAGTCATTTTACTCAGTTAACTATTCTTTTGCTAACCCAATTTAACTGGGTCAACAGTAGTTTTTATATAGTTATTGAGAAATGGGCGAAATTGCCTTGTCGCCCAGATTAAATAGGCGTTTAAACGCTGGTGCTGGCGTCATCAAATCGACATTGAAATCACTTCACACGGATCCTGCTGTTTGCCAATGTGCAGAGCGTAGCGCCTCGCGCAATCCGCTTTGTTGCGCGAGTGCTATCGACGCATCGTTCGTCGCATCGACCACGTAGCGAACTTTAAGCCCTCGGCTCGCGATGTGGCGAAGTGCCGCACGCACGAGCGCTTGCGCATGACCCGCACGACGCGCGCTCGGCAGCACGTAGAGCGACCCGATCTCATGCAGTGTTTTCGAATTGGCAAAAGTGAGCAACACCGCAACGGCTTCATCGTTCACATAACGCAACCAGCAGCGCGCGGAACCATCGTCGAACATCGTGTGCAATTCACGATCGCTGTAAACGTTGTGGGCACGCAGCAACGGCAACGCATCGTCTGCAACAAGACTGGTGCATGCGTTTCGAACTCGCGCATCGAGTACGCGTGACTCGCAATCGATATCGTCGGCATCGTTCATCACAACGTGCGGTGTGAAAGTCAGCAACGCAAGGGCGTAGCGCATTGGCATTCGCGCGTCGCCACGCTTTTGTAAACGCTCGATCAACCGATGCTCAAGCGTAATGATTGCGAATGGTTCGTCATGCGTTTCGCGAAGCACACAATCAGTTGCAGAATCAATCAACGCCTCGCTCGCGACCGGGGGAAGCGCCACATAAACGCAATGGATAGCATTCGGATACTTCAAGGTCGCCCATTGACTCACCGCCCTTGGCATGACGAAAACAAATCCACGTTCATCGACTGCGTCTATGGGAAACGCCGTTAACGCATCGCCATACATCGTAAGCATTCTGCTTGGCGTGATGTGCCGCAGTTCATCGGCCTCTAGAAACTCGAATAACGTCTCGCGCGAGCGCATGCGCGGCCTTTCCACGATCGAAGATACTGATTGATTGACGAGAAGTTTATCCGTGCAACAGAGTTTTCGCGGCGCAATTACCAATAAGCGTAGACTCCAAGTGGCGTGTGTTGCACGCACCATCGCGGTAATGTTGTTCTTCGCATGCGCCTGGTTCACCCACGCTTGGCGCCCATGCAAAACTATCGCATCAAACAAGAATCCATCTCGATCGCGGGCGTCGACTCGCTCACCATTCGCTCGCTCCTCGATCGGCAACAATTCTCCGATGACGAAGGCGCGGCGGCGCGAATGGGCATTTCGTCTGCTTCCTGGCCGTTGTTTGGGTTACTGTGGCCGTCGGGATTGCAACTCGCGACGCGCATCGCTGTTCGCGAGGTCGACACGGGCGAGCGCATTCTTGAAATCGGCTGTGGGCTCGCCCTTGCAAGTCTCGTTGCACATCGACGCGGCGCCAACGTTACTGCGAGCGATTGTCATCCGCTCGCTGTTGATTTTCTGCGCGAAAACGAATCGCTCAACGATCTTTCGCCAATGCCGTATCGACACGGTTACTGGTCAACTGCCGAAATGAATGGCGGCGATCCAGTGACGCAACGCGAACGCCGTGTGAGCGGGCGCTTTGATCTCATCATCGGCAGCGATATTTTGTATGAACGTGACGATAGCGGTGCGCTGCCTTGGTTTATCGCGAAACACGCCAACCCCGGCGCACAGATTTGGATCGTCGATCCCGACCGCGACAATCGTGCAGCGTTCACCAAACAAATGGCAGCGCTCGGACTCAAAGTTCGCGAAGAGCGGCTGGATTCCGATGCCCATGGCGACCATGCCGCCTACAAGGGGCGGCTACTGACGTATCGCTCGCAGTGACGACACTACTTGCGCGCCACGGCACGCTTACGCAACAATCGATGTACGCGATTGGCGCGGCAACATTGCACGAAGAGGAACACGCATGGCCTATCAAAAAAACGCAAAGCAAAGCGCCGCGCTCTCCGCGCTCGCGAAAGAGCACAACATGACAGTGCGCGAACTCATGCTCTCCGACGCGCACATCACGTCTGTGTGCGACATCTTCTATGAGGGACTACCAAAGCTCGCGCGCCTTACGATGAAGCGCGAGAAATTCCAAACGTTCTTCGTCAACCAACGCGAGAAGTTGGCTGACGAAATGTTTCCGGTGAAAAAAGCGTAAACCGAAACGAACGCATCGTTATTGCGCGAAATTCGTGCCGCAGTTTTCGTTAAGGATCGTTCTCGCAGCCGACCACTGAGCGTCGCTGATACCGGTACCGGTCGTAACCGCCGTGCTGTTGATGCCGAGCATCGCTCGCAACAGTACCAGCCCTTCTTTGGTTGCAGCCAGCTGCGTATCGCCGTCCATGTCAAGCGTGCACACCGACGCAGCGGTGCTAAACACATTGATTTCCGCGACCGACCACCAATTCGTGGCCGCGGCTCCCGTTTGCTCGATGCGTAGGTAACGCGCGTTTTGTTTACCGAAGCTAACGTCGGTAGTCGCGCCGATTTGCGCGCCGATTGCAACTTGCTGCCAGTTCGTGCTGTCGGTCGATGTCGAAATTTCGTACCCTCGCGGATAGTCGCTCGTATTCGGCCCTGCTTCTAGAACGACTCGATTGAACTGCTTGTTCTGTTTCATGTCGAGCGTCAAAGTTTGCCCCGCCACCTGCGGTTGCCCTGTTCCCCAGCGCGTGAACACGTCACCGTCAAGCGCTGCGGTCAACGGAACGCTCGCGTTTGCCGCGGTGCTTGCGGTGAGCGTCCAACCCGTGCGGTCAAGGCGTGGGCTGCGATTGCGCTGCGTAAGCCACGCGAAGAGATTGCGCACATACACACGATTGTCGAAACGCGTGATGTCTGTCCCCGCGCCGCCACGATTGAAAAAAGTGTTGCGATCGAAATGTCCGACGACGCGTCCGCTACCCGCTAGTGCGATTACGAGCGAACCGTCGGTTGAAATACTCTGGCGTGTGCTGCCTTCATTGAGACCGTTGGGTAGCTTCACAGACCCCTTCGCTTTGGCGATGATCGTGCGAGCCACGCCCGCCGGGTTCGCACTGCCGTCGATCGAAATCGGCGACACGCCTTCGCCATCGAATTTGTTCACGCCGACAAGGATTGGGTGGCTTGCAACCAAATAGTCGCTGAGCGCGCGATCGAGCGAGTACGTGCCGTTGTCCTGATTCATGATCAGACCAAAGCGACCGAGAAACGGTTGATCGGAGGACGGCGCATCGCCCCAGCTCGAGCCGAAATTCGCATCGCTGATAAACAGCGCGCCGCCGCCGTTGCGCACAAACGCTTCGATCTTGTCCGCGGCAGCCGCGCCGTAAGGCGCGTTGTTCGATCCGAACACAATGAGTTTGTAAGGTGACAAATCCAGGTTCACCAAATCCACCGGTGTGTTCGCCCCCTCTTTAATTTGCGTGACCACATAGCCTTCACCACGAAGCAGCGACGCTAACTCCGCCCAGCCATGATTACCGGACGCTAAATTGAAGTTATCGATGTCGGCGAGTTGGTCGTCGTTGCCGCCTTCGAGGAATCCACCGGTACCGTCACCGCCTCGAATAAACAAAACGCGCTCGGCAGCGAATACCGGCAGCGAGATGAAAAACAAAACAACGACGCACGCAAATTTGAAAAAACTCATCGTAAAGCTCCTTGAGTCGATCACTCGAGTTTACGACGCAACACGATGATTCTGATGACATCTCGTGTCGCTCATCTGCGACAGAGATTCGACGGCACATCGGCGATGTATTCGTGACGGTTCTCTATTCGACGACGAGGCCCGCAAATGCTGGATTAGGTTTCGGCGGTTTCATCTTCATAGCCTTCAGCGCGCCAACCAGCAATTGAGCAATCATCAAATTGCGATGCAATTTATCGTTCGCCGGAATGACATACCACGGCGCGAATTTCGTTGACGTTGCGGCGAGCGCTTTCTCGTAAGCCTTCTGATACTGCGGC
>JBOFBL010000251.1:0-1647 GCA_051645545.1 Casimicrobium sp.
AAGGCCGTCGTCCTAGCCCGCAGGGCGTCGTCATAGCGCGTCGCGCGTCGTCCTGCGAGGCGCGTCAAAGACGCGCCAAAGCATCTTTGACGATGCCCGTTGTTAAAAGTTCGGGGAGTAGCTCAACGGGTTTGCCCGGTGCATGCAATGCATACACCGGAACGCCCGATCGATTCATGGCTGTGAGCGCTTTTGTAATACGTTCGTCTTTGTTCGTCCAATCGGCGCGCATCAATGTGACTTGTTTTTGTGCGAAGGCTTGCACCACTTCGTCACGCGTGAGCACGAGGCGTTTATTGGCCTGACAACTCACGCACCATGCCGCCGTGAAATCGACGAACACCGGTTTGCCCTCCGCGTTGAGCTTGGCGATTTCGTCGGGGTTCCAAGGTTTCCATTGCGCGTTTGTTGTTGAGCTTTGCGTCGTTGCGTTCGCTTCTTGCAAGGCGGTCGTCGGCCACGCAAGCGCGATTGCAGCCACCGCCGCGAGCGCACCAGCAACGCGCGCGCTCACGCGAAGCGAACCGAGCAACCATGCACCAAATGCGATGCCGACCAATCCGACGAGTGCAATCGCCGCGCCGTCGATCGTCGCTTGTTGCGCGATGACCCAGATGAGCCACACAACCGTTAAGAACATCGGAAACGCAAGCACTTGCTTAAATGTGATCATCCATTGCCCAGGGCGCGGCAAACGATCAAGCCACTTCGGAAACCATGCGAGGATCACGTACGGCAAGGCCATACCGATGCCCAGCGCCGCGAACACCGCAAGCGCTGCAATCGTGCTTTGCGTCAATGCGAAGCCAAGCGCCGCGCCCATGAATGGTGCCGTGCACGGACTCGCCGCGATCACGGCAAGTACGCCGGAGAAAAATGCATCGATACCCGGATTTTTTGCAGTGAAATTCAAGAGCGCCGAAGGTGCCAAGGTGCCGACTTCGAACGCGCCCATCAAATTCAACCCGATCAAAAAGAAAATCACCGCGAGCACCCAAACGACGCTCGGGTTTTGCAATTGAAAACCCCAGCCGACGGCACTGCCCGCGCTCTTCACAGCGAGCAACGCGCCCGCGAGCACGAGGAAGGAAACGATCACACCGACGGCGTAGAACACACCATGTGCGCGCATTGCGCCGCGACGCTCGATTGCGTTGTGCCCCGTGCCTGCGTGCTGTGCAAACGAAAGAATCTTGAGCGAGAGCACCGGGAACACGCACGGCATCAAATTCAAGATCATGCCACCGACGAACGCAAACGCGAGCGCGGCAATGAGCGTCATCGAATTGCCGTCCGTGCTTCCGAGCGTAATGGGTGCGCTCGCAGACGAAACGCCCGTTCCTCCGATCGGCGTTTCTTTTGAGGCATCAGCTAACAAAGTGAAGGCTAAATAATCTTGGGCAGCGGTTGAATTTTTACTATTTATTGATAAATGGCCAAATTGTTGCGATGACCCAATACTATTGGGCGATGACACGACGAGCTGGAAGCGCTCTGGAACCTTCGCGCCATCCACCAGTTTGAGCTGCGCGGCATAGCCGTTTGGCGTTGCGTAAACCTTTTGCACCGAGGGATCAGTGATCTGCTCAACTTCCGGAAACACATCAAAGCGCGTGAGTTTCGGCGCATTCGCAGGCGGCGTGAGTA
>JBOFBL010000252.1:0-1162 GCA_051645545.1 Casimicrobium sp.
CCGATGTCCTTGTGATTGGTCGTCGTGAAAATTCGAGTCCAACTGGTCGGATGATGATCGTGATCATGCGAATGATCGTGACCGTGACTGTGATCTTGTGGAACGCTTGCCATTTTGATACTGCTCCTAAACTTTTCGCTCGTTATCTCAGTCGGTTATGCGGGATTGATTTCAACGCGACGGGCTTCTTTGTTGTCGGTGCCGCCCGTGATTTCTGCGGGCGGCTTCATTTCGATGCGAACGCGCGGAATCCCTGCGGCTTCAAGCGCAGTGCGAACGGCCTTCGCTCGCTCTTTCGCAAGTTCCAGATTCGCTTCGCGGTTACCCGTTTTGTCAGTAAAGCCGGTGATCGCAACTTTGTTGTCGCTCTTGGCCTTCAAGAACGCAAGCGCAGCGTTGAGCGATTCTTTTGCGTCACTTGGCAATTCTTTTTTGCCGACTTCGAAATACATGCGCGCTGGCAACAGGTTTGCATCAGGCGTCGCGGCGGTCGGTTTCGCATCACTGGCGGGTGTTGCGGCTGTCGCTGCGCCATCGGGCAATTTGCCGCCGAAGCGAGCCTTCGCGAAATCGATCGGTTGAATGAGGTCGGCGGCTTTGTTGCCCCAAGCGTTGCGAACGTAATCGGACACCGATGCCAGATCTTTATCGCTCAAATGTTTGAACGAGGCCATCGCGGTGCCGGGTTTACCGTTGAGCAACAGCGCAATGAGATCGGCGGTGGGGCCATTAGCGATCTTGCTGCCATCAAGCGCGGGGAACTGCCCCGGAACGCCTTTACCGGCAGGGCCATGGCAGCCGATGCAGCCGCCAACACCCTCGTACACCGTTTTGCCATGACCGACCAATTCGTCTTTCGTGTACGTCTTGGTATCGATCACCGGCGCCGCGACTTTGCCAACGCCGTATTTGTCCTTTTGCGCTTTAAGCCATTTGTCGTAATCGGCTTGTGTTTTCACTTCGACGACGATCGGCATAAAGCCATGCTCTTTGCCGCAGAGTTCGGCGCAGTTGCCGCGATAAATACCGGGGCGATCGGCACGGAACCAGGCATCGCGAATGAATCCGGGAATCGCGTCTTGCTTCACGCCGAGCGCAGGCACCCACCACGCATGAAGCACGTCATTCGCCGTAATCAGTAAGCGCACTTTGCGACCGGCGG
>JBOFBL010000253.1:0-6683 GCA_051645545.1 Casimicrobium sp.
TCGGCGAGTCTTGTGCGGCAGGAAGTGCTCGTGAAACCCGATACCGCGAAGGCCGCAGATTTGGGTGTGTCGAGTGCGTCGATCGCGGAGACGCTGCGCGTTGCAACTGTCGGCGATTACGAACAATCGTTGCCAAAGCTCAATCTCTCGCAACGACAGGTGCCGGTGCTCGTGCAACTCGATCCGAGTGCGCGCAAAGATTTGTCGCAGATCGAGCGCTTGCTGTTGCCGAGCAGCACGCCAGGGAAACCGCCGGTGATGTTGGGTTCGGTCGCGAATATCGAAATGGGTAGCGGCCCGGCGGTGATTGATCGTTACGATCGAGCGCGAAACATTACGTTCGACGTCGAACTCGGCGGGCAACCGCTCGGCGAAGTGACGGAGGCGGTGAAGAACTTGCCTGCAGTGAAAAATCTTCCGGCCGGCGTGAAAGTGATCGAGATCGGCGACGCGGAAATCATGGTCGAATTTTTCGTGAGCTTCTTGCTCGCGATGGGCGCGGGCATTTTGTGCATCTATATTGTGCTCGTATTGCTGTTCAAGGATTTCTTGCATCCCGTCACGATTTTGATGGCCTTGCCGCTGTCGTTCGGCGGTGCATTCGTCGGCTTGCTGCTTGCCAATAAACTGCTTTCGATGCCGTCGGGCATCGGCATCATTATGTTGATGGGCGTGGCGACAAAGAATTCGATTCTGCTCGTCGAATACGCGATCGTTGCGCGTCGCGACATGGGCATGACGCGCATGGAAGCGCTGATGGATGCGTGCCACAAACGCGCGCGTCCGATCATCATGACGACGATTGCAATGGGCGCAGGCATGTTGCCGATTGCGATTGGCTGGGGCAGTGCGGATGCCTCGTTCCGTTCGCCGATGGCCGTTGCGGTGATTGGTGGATTGGTCACGTCAACGATCTTGAGTTTGATTGTGATCCCGCCGGTGTTTACGATCATCGACGATATCGAACACGGCCTCAAGCGCTTTTGGGGCAAACTGCGCAGCGGTGGAAAATCTGCGGTGGCGACGCGCAGCAACGCGGCAGCGGAATAACTTGTTTGCACGAACGCCAGCCTACGCAGAGCGAGTAGGTTGGCGTGCGTCTCAGGCGGCTCACAGATACAAAATTAACTTACAGCCATGTAAGTTAACGCCATATTCAATTGGGCGATACAGTAAATTTGTTTATTTATCGAAACGGTAATAAACAGTCGCTATTGCCCAGTTAAATTGGGCAATACTTTATAGAGTTCGTAGTGGCTCGGAGTATTCCTTCGGTTGCCTACAACGACGCCGCCGCAACGATGCATGCCTCGCATGAAAACGATTGGCATCGTGTGCTTTCATCTGCGACACTAGCTCAGTTGTGCAAGCGCGTCGCTGAGCATCGGGTGTGCATCGTCCGCCGCAATGAAGCGCCGCTTTGCGCGATCGCAAGAAGTAGATCAACGCGAAGTCATCGGGGTGCATGGATACATTGTTCGATACTCGCACTGTTGCCGTGTGCAATGCTGCGGCAAGCTACGTGCTCGCGCTCACGCTCGCAAGCGCGCGCAGCCGCTTGGTCGAGCTCAAAGGGATTCGCGATTTCGCGCTCGCCGCAACGCTTGCGGGAACAGGATTTGTGATCGCCGCATTTCAGGGCAAGTTCTTTTCCGTGGGTGTTCATTCGCTCATTGCGGTGCCGATGATGACGCTCGCCGTCGGGCTCATGTATCGCGGTGTTTGCAAGTTCACGGGCAAAGGCGATCCGCTTCCCTGGGTGTTACTGAGCGTCATCGCCTTGTTTGTCATCACCTGGTTCTCGCTTGAGTATCCGAGTCTTTTGCCATGGCGGCTGATGGCGTTTTCCGGGCTGGGTGCGTTTTGGTCGGCGCTTGCGGGTATACACACGTTTCGATATGTAGATCGTGCGCTGGGCTTGGGGCGTGTGATTGGTGCGACTGCGTTAGTCGCAATTTCTTTCACGTTTATCGTTCGCTTGATTTCGCTGTTGCTCTTCGAGCTCGAACCCAATCCACTTGCCGATAGCGTGACGAACCGCGCCTCCTTTTTCGTGGGCACCGTACTCATGATGCTCGCGCTCGCGGGTGCCGCCTCAATGGTCAACACGCGAATCGGTCTTGAAATCGCGAGTATTGCCGAGCGAGATGTGCTGACCGGTGTTCTCTCGCGCTTCGGACTCAAACATGCAAGCTTGCAGTGGGCTGCGCAACATGACGACGGGCACTTGCTGCTTGTCGACCTCGATCACTTCAAGCAAGTCAACGATGCCTTGGGGCACGAGCGCGGCGACGATGTGTTGCGTGCGTTTTCAACGATTGCAAAGGATATGTTGCCGCGCGATGCGGTGATCGCACGCTATGGGGGCGACGAATTTGTCTTGATGTTGCCCGCGCAGGTTGAGCCCGAGTATTTCGGTCTGCGACTCATTGAGGAGTTTGATAAACGCATTTCAGTGCTCATGAAATTCGAGCGCAGGCTTACGCGATTGCCGTCGCTCTCGATCGGTGTTGCTCGCATGAAAGGCGTGTTTAGCACCGCCATTCGCGATGCAGATCGCGCACTCTATCGTGCGAAGAGTGCGGGGCGCTCGCGCATCGCAACGTGGTCGGGCGTTCTTGAGTCCGACGATGAAACTGCTGCGCCGATCGTGCAGTAATCTGTACCTGCTCAGCTTCACGTAAGTTTCCCTCTGGCAAAATCGACCTTCAATAGGAGGCAGGTTTATGTCGAAACAAAGCAAATACGAAGCGCACTACGCACGAGCGCGAGACGAGCGCGATTCGTTTTGGACGCAGGAAGCGCAAGGCATCGATTGGCGCGAATCGTTTACGCAGGTTTGCGATTTCTCGAAGCCCCCGTTCGCGAAGTGGTTCGTCGGCGGTACGACGAATCTGTGTCATAACGCGATTGACAGGCACCTTGAATCACGCGGCGATCAAGTGGCGCTCAAATTCATTTCGTCGGAAACGAACTCAACGCGCGATTACACCTACAAGGCGCTGCATGCCGAAGTCAATCGCGTGGCTGCCATGTTGCAATCGCTCGGCATTGGTAAAGGCGATCGCGTATTGATTTACATGCCGATGATTCCGGAGGCCGTATTCGCGATGCTTGCGACAGTGCGCATCGGCGCGATTCATTCGGTCGTGTTCGGTGGTTTCGCCTCTGCGTCGCTTGCCACGCGCATCGATGACGCGAAACCGAAAGTGATTGTGTCTGCGGACGCGGGGATGCGCATGGGGCGCGTGATTGCGTACAAGGGCTTACTCGATGCGGCGATTGATCTTGCGTCGCATAAACCGGAGAAAGTGCTGCTGTTCGATCGCCAACTCGCGCCGATGCAAACGGTGCCGACGCGCGATATCGATTACGCGAACTTCCGTTTGTCGCACATGATGAAAAACGTCGAATGCGAATGGGTGGAATCGAGTCACCCGAGCTACATCCTCTACACGAGCGGCACCACGGGCAAACCAAAAGGCGTGCAGCGCGATACGGGCGGCTACGCGGTCGCGTTGGCGTCAAGCATGCAGAAAATTTTCGGATTGCAACCGGGTGAGACGATGTTCACCACAAGCGACATCGGCTGGGTTGTGGGACATAGCTACATCCTGTACGGCCCGCTCATCAACGGCAATACGACGATCATGTACGAGGGCGTGCCGACGCTACCCGATCCCGCAATCTGGTGGAAGATTTGTGCAGAGAACAATGTAAAGACGATGTTCTCGTCGCCGACAGCCGTTCGCGTTTTGAAGAAGCAAGATCAGAAATTTATGAAGCAGCACAAGCTGCCGTCGCTTAAGTATTTGTTCCTTGCCGGCGAGCCGCTCGATGAACCGACAGCGCGCTGGGTGAGTGATGCGTTGGGCGGCACTTCGATCATCGATAACTATTGGCAAACCGAAACTGGCTGGCCGATTCTCTCAGTGCAAGTTGGCATCGAAGACACGCCGCGCAAGTTCGGCTCGCCCTCGTTTCCGGTGTACGGCTTCGACGTGAAACTCAAACACGAGAGCACTGGTGCGGCCGTCGGTGCCGATGAGAAAGGCGTGCTTACGATTGTTCCGCCGCTGCCACCTGGTGCGATGACCACCGTGTGGAACGACGATGAGCGCTTCGTCAAAACGTACTTCAGCAATTTCAGCGACGAACAGGTCTACTCGAGTTTCGATTGGGCGACGCGCGACGCCGACGGCTACTACTTCATCATGGGCCGCACCGATGACGTGATTAACGTCGCCGGGCATCGTTTAGGTACGCGCGAAATTGAAGAGGCGGTGCAGGCGAGCCCGCTGGTGGCCGAATGCGCAGTGGTTGGTGTTGCTGATCAGCTTAAAGGTCAGACGCCCGTTGCTTTCGTCGTTTTGAAGAAAAATGATAATAATTCAATAGAAAGTAAAAATGCAATTACTGCCCAAGTAGATAGGGCGATTGGCGCTATCGCCAGACCCTCTGCTGTGCATTTCGTGACGCTCTTGCCGAAGACGCGCTCTGGCAAGCTGTTGCGGCGTTCAATACAAGCGCTCGCCGAGGGGCGTGACCCCGGCGATCTCACGACGATTGAAGATCCTGCGGCACTTGCGCAAATAAAAGCGGCACTTGGGCAAAAATAGAGAGATGAATAGTGATCGACATCGCACGCGCTACTCGCCCAATGCATTGCGCGGTATGGTCGTGTTCGCGATGGGCTCGCTCTTGCTCACGAGCTGCGCCGTCATTGAGACCACTGCAAGCGTCGCTAAAACAACGGCATCAGTGGTTGCAACGACCGTCGAGACAACTGCGAGCGTTGCAAAGACGACGACCGACATCGGTTTGAAAACGGCGTCGACTGCGGCGACCATCGGCGGTGCGGCAGTGAGCGCGGGTAGCGCGACCGTCAGCGCAGGCGCAGCCGCTCGCACTGCGAGTGCCGCGACCGCGAGCGTTGCGATCGCAGGTGCAACTGCGGTTGCAGGATTCGTCAAATGGGGCATCGAGTTTTCGCGCGAGAACGATCGCCTCAATGATCGTGCGTCGGCGCCGCTCACACCGCGCGGCAACAATGAATTCGTGAGTAAAGAGGGCGCGGTGATTTTCACCAGTGCATGCGACGACGCGCAGACGAGCGACAGCGCGAAACTCGTTCGCCTTGATGATGATCGCGTGAGCGTCGACGTTGCGAACAGCGCAAACAGCGTGAGTGGCGCGAACGCGGTGCGTCGTTGCGCCGTTGTGTCCATTCAGGAAGCCAAAGGTTAAGGAAAGGTTCTCGCACGTGCAGATCGATGCCAATCTCATGAAATGGTTGAACGAATGCCTCGCGCGTGGGCATTCGCCGGAGAGCTTGACGACATCGATGTTGCAATCGGGCTGGTCGCAGGAAATGGCGCGGCTTGCGATTGCGGAGGCGCTCGGAAAAGAGCTTCGCGGTAAGCCAGGTATGCCAGCGGCAAGCAATGCGGTGCCCGAGCCTAACCTCACGCAATCGCCGATTGCCGTTCAAACGAGTGACCGTTTGGTCGAGATATGGACGACGGTGAAATTCCCGCGCGTCGTCGTGTTTGGCAATGTGTTGTCGCATGAAGAGTGTGATGAGTTGATCTTGCTCGCGCAACCGAAACTCGCGCGCTCGCTCACGGTTGACAATCAAACCGGTGGCGACGAAGTCAATCCCGCGCGCACGAGCGACGGCATGTTTTTCAATCGTGGCGAGAATCCATTGTGCGAACGCATCGAGCGACGTCTCGCAGAGCTCGTGAACTGGCCTTATGAAAACGGCGAGGGTCTGCAAGTGCTTCGCTATAAAAACGGCGCGCAGTACGTCCCGCACTACGATTACTTTGACCCCGCCCAACCCGGCACACCAAAGATTCTTCAGCGCGGCGGTCAGCGTGTGGGCACGATCGTCATGTACCTGCGCACGCCTGAGCGAGGCGGCTCCACCGTGTTCCCCGACATCGGTTTAGAAGTTGCGCCGATCAAAGGCTCTGCCGTGTTCTTCAGCTACGACCGACCGCACCCCGACACCAAAACGTTGCACGGCGGATCGCCTGTGACGCTTGGCGAAAAATATGTAGCGACCAAGTGGTTGCGTGAGCGGGAGTTCGCGTGACGGACTCGCCAAAGTGCTTCTTGACCGCCGAATCATTGGCACAAAACAAAACGCCCGCAGCAGCGGGCGTTTTTCTTGCGCGGGCAATCGTTTAGAAACGATTCTCGCTGCGTTGTGTGTTGTCGTTGCTCGGCGTGGTACCGAGTAAAACGGGTTTGAGCGAGCTGTCGATCGGTTTTGGGCCGACCCAGATCTGGAATAGTGAATTCCAAAATGTTTCGTCCGGGAATACATCGCCAACGCGTTTGCCGTTAACCGAGATCACCGTGCCTGTGCCGGGGATCGTGTCCATCCAAACTACGTCGCCTTTTTTGAGTCCAGGAATCTTGCCGAAAATCTCGCCGAGTTTCGACAGTGACTCGAAATGACCGACGCGATCGGAAGAAGAAAGATTGTTGCGAACGCCGGTCATCAAACCTTTGGCGAAATCGTCGTTGGTAATGTCGCGCAACATGTTGAGCTGCACGCGGCGCGGCCCTTTGAGCGCAACGATTTCTGCGGACGTTGCACGCTTTTGCGGCAGGTAGAGCGAGGCGACATACACGCGAACGAGTCCGGCGGCCGCATAGCGAATGCCTGAGCC
>JBOFBL010000254.1:0-4224 GCA_051645545.1 Casimicrobium sp.
CTTTCACCGCGAGCGCATCGGCGGGTGAAAATTCCGCGACGATCTTGTCGAGAAAAGCGATCGCATTTGCAGAGAGCGGTGGCAATTCTTCGATACCTTTTTCCGCAGCAAGCGATTTGAGCCACGCAAGCTCCACACGTACGCGTTCGCGCGTGAGTGCGAACTCGCTAAACGCGTCACTAAGCGCGGCGACTTTCTTTTGATAGCGGCCGTCGAGCGGCGAGAGAGCGATGATCGGGTCAAGAGATGGCATAGAGCAAAGCCTGGTTCCGGCCATCGGCGCGCGAAAAACCGCGCACCGGAAGGTTCCGAGTGGCATGTTGTTGAAATTTGACTAAATTATCGCCGCTTGTCGTCGAAGCGCGCCGCAAATCGGTGCGAACGTCGAGTCACGTGCTAGATTCACAATCCGGCTTTTGAGTTGCAATCCGATGAAACTGTTGTATTCCGTCACCAGTCCCTACGCGCGAAAAGTGCGCATTGTCGCGGCTGAGAAGAAACTCGAACTCGATGTTGTCACGAGCGACCCGTGGGTGGTCAACCCCGAGCTTTTGCGTGCGAATCCGCTCTCGAAAGTGCCTGCGCTCATTTTGGACGACGGCAGCAGCTTGTTCGATTCGCGAGTGATCGTTGAATACCTGGATGGGCTCTCTCCGGTACAGCGGCTGATTCCGGATGGCTCGCGCGATCGTATTTCAGTCAAACGTTGGGAGGCGCTTGCCGACGGCCTGCTCGATGCGGCACTCACCGCGCGTCTGGAATCGATGCGTCCAGATCAAACCGAATCGAGCGCGAAACAAATCTCCCGTCAGCGCGACAAGATCGCTGCGTCGCTCGACGAGATGACGCGTGGCTTGGGTGATAACGCGTTTTGTGTGGGCAATGCGCTCACGCTTGCCGACATTGCTGTTGGCTGCTCGCTCGCTTACTTAAATCTGCGCTTTCCAGATATTGACTGGGCAACATCGCATCCGAGTCTTGCGCGGTTGTTCAAGAAGCTTTCGGCGCGCGCTTCGTTCGTCGATACCGATCCGGCGCCGAAATAGTTTTTCTAATTTCGAGCAATAAAAAAGCCCGCTACTGCGGGCTTTTTGCTGTTCCACGAGTGCTCGCGCACTCGCAGACATCACACGAATAGCAATTACTTGCCCTGTGTGTTCATCGTGTCGCCAACGATGTTCGGGTAGCGCACGTGCTCGACCAACTCTTGCACTTCGCGCTTAGGCGCAGGCGTAATCAAGCTTACGAAGATGATGACGATGAACCCGAGCGGTACGCCGAAAACACCGGCGGAAATCGGGCTGATGTCCCACCACGTATTGTCTGCGACTGGACTCGTCACGCCGAACACGCTGCGCAGCCAAGGCTGTGTCGTTGCCATGTAGTAGAAGGTCACAATCGTGCCCGCCAACATACCAAGCACCGCTGCGATACCCGTCGTGCGCTTCCAGAAGATACCCAACACAAGTGCCGGGAAGAAGCCTGCCGCCGCGAGCGAGAACGCCGCAGAAACAAGGAACAGAATGTCGGCAACTTTAAGCGAAGCAACATAGGCCGCAACCACAGCAACAACCAACAAGAGTGCTTTCGATACACCGATACGTGTTGCGGTCGATGCATTCGGATTGATCATCTTGTAGTACAGATCGTGCGAGAGCGCGTTGGCAATCGTGAGCAGCAATCCGTCGGCGGTTGAAAGCGCCGCCGCCAAACCGCCGGCTGCAACAAGCCCGGATATCACGTACGGCAAGCCCGCAATTTCCGGGGTCGCCAACACAACAATGTCGCCGCCGATCGAAATCTCGGCGAGCTGCACGATGCCGTCTTTGTTGACGTCTGCAATCGATAGCAGCGACGGATCGACCTTCGACCAGGACGCAACCCACGCCGGTAGTTTCGCGAATTCAGAGCCCACCAACAAGGTGTAGACATCGAACTTAACCAGCACGGCAAGTGCAGGCGCTGTGAAGTACAACAGGAAGATGAAGAACAGCGACCAGAACACCGAATTGCGCGCTTCTTTGACGCTTGGCGTCGTGTAGTAGCGCATCAGGATGTGCGGCAGTGCAGCCGTTCCCACCATCAAACAGAAGATCAGCGCGAGGAAGTTCTTGCGAGCGATGTCGCGCGCTTTCTCATCCTTTGCCGGGAACGCTTCTCCGTGGCGCGTGAACGGCGCCGAGCGTGCTTTCACCGCGGCGTCTTTCTTCCAGGCCGCTTCAGCGGCCTTGGCGTCTTTCGGATATGCATCGAGCGCTTTTTGTGCAGCGGCCAGTGCTTCGGGTGCTGCGTTGGCTGCCTTCGCGTCGTCAAGTGCTTTCTGCAGGTTGGCTTTCTCGGAATCGAACGAGCCAGGCAAGCCTTTGATCTTCGCTTCTGCAGACGCTGCACGATCGGCGAAGATCTTGCGAACTTCGGCCTCTTTCGCGCCCGCAGGGGTCTTGGCGTCGAGCAATTCGTTTTCGCGAGCAGTGACCTTTTCAAGCACCGAACCGTAGACGATTTGCGGCAACGGCACACCGGTGTGTTTCACCGATAGCCACACCACAGGAATCATGTACGCGATGATCAAGATGATGTACTGCGCGACTTGCGTCCAGGTGACTGCTTTCATGCCACCGAGGAACGAACACACGAGAATGCCAGCGAGGCCGACGAATACACCGACTTCAAACGATAGCCCGGTCAAACGTGCGGTGATCAAACCAACGCCGTAAATCTGCGCGACCACATACACAAACGAGCAAAGAATGGCGATCAACACACCTACGAAGCGTGCCAGATTGCCACCATAGCGGGCGCCGAGGAAGTCAGGGATTGTGAACTGACCAAACTTACGCAGGTACGGCGCAAGGAAAAGCGCCACCAGCACGTAACCGCCGGTCCAGCCCATGATGAAGGCGAGCCCCGAATAGCCTTGTAGGTACAACGTGCCGGCCATACCGATAAACGACGCTGCCGACATCCAGTCGGCGCCGGTTGCCATGCCGTTGAACACGGCGGGTACCCGTCGTCCTGCGACGTAATATTCCGAGGCATCCGAGGTACGGCTCATTACACCGATACCGGCATAGAGAAGCACCGTCGCCAGCAGGAAGATGTAGCCGATCCACGCGCGCGGCATGCCGAATTGTTCGAGGATCGCGAGCGCGACCAAGAAGAACAAGAAGCCGCCGGTGTACCAGGTGTAAACCTTTTTCAGTTGCGCGGTAAACGCGCGTTGTGAGGAAGCATTGCTCATTATTCGTCCGCCTCCGCTACGCCATATTCTTCATCCAGTTTGTTCATCGATCTGGCGTAATACCAAATGATCAAGCAATAGACGACGAGAGAGCCTTGAGCCCCCATCCAGAACGCAAAAGGCCAGCCGAAAAAGTTGAAACTGAAAGTGTCGCGGGCGAGATAGCCCACCACAAATGTCACCACAAACCAGATGACTAGCAGAATCGCAGTGAGTCGCAGGTTTTTTGACCAGTACTCACGATGCTTATCAGTCAATTGCATCGATATCCTCCTCGGTTATTCACTTAAACATCTGCGAGGGAATCCCCAAAACGATCACTCGCACATGTACCAGCGTACAAGAGTAGCCGACTTTTGCTTTCGCTCCTAGAGCGTGACAACCCGCAATCGCATTTTTTCGATGCTGCGCCGCAGCGTCAGATAAGTGTCAGTTTTTCCACCAACGCTCAATGCCGATTTTGATACCGGTTTCGTCTTCAAGCGCGGCTGCGTTCTTCGGGTCGAAGGCTTTTAGCTTACGCATTTGTTTTTCGCAGCGATCGTTGTCGCCCAAGCGGAAGTAACAGCGCGCGAGCTCCATGTGTCCATACGGACTCATCGGTTGTAGCTCGACGTTTTTTCGCAGCGCAGTTACAGCGTCGTCGTCCCGCTTGAGCGCGATGAGCGAAATTGCCTTGCCATACCACGCGCGATCTTGTCGCTCGTTGTATTTGATCGCGCTATCGAACGCGGCAATCGCTTCGTGATGACGGTTGTTTTCTTGCAACAGATAGCCCAAGTTAAACCAGGTGTCGCTGTCTTCGGGCTTTTGTTTCACCACCGTTTCAAACTCGCGTATGGCGCGCGCACCGTCGCCAGCTTCCGCGTACAGAAATGCAAGTCGCGCACGCGTAAGTGCGTGCGCAGGATCGATTGCAAGAATTTTTTCGTATCGCTCGATTGCGATATCGCGCATCTTGAAGACAAGCGCCCAAGTGGCAG
>JBOFBL010000255.1:0-2567 GCA_051645545.1 Casimicrobium sp.
GCTCGCCTCGGATGTTGTCGCACGCCGCACATTCGCAGTGGACGACGTCGCGGCGACTGCGCTCAAACTTGCAAGTTGTCGCTGCAATGCCTCGGGCATCGCAGGGATCGGTTGCGCATCGAAGGCGGCGCGATACGGCAACACGCTCGCGCGCAATGCAGCGACCTGTTCTTCAAGCGCAACGTTATTGGCAATGGCCGCCGCAACGCGTTCGCGCTCGACGGGACTTAGCTCGCCATCGACATACGCGCGCAGCGTGGTTTCATCGATGTTCATGATTGCGATCCTACCTGAATATACGGCGATGGTATTGACGCCTCGCCTTGTAAAAATTGTTCTCCGACCGTGAGCCGCGCTCGCGCGAGTCGACTCATCACCGTGCCGATCGGCACATCGAGCACGTCGGCGGCTTCGCGATAACTCAAGCCTTCCACCGCGACCAGCATCATCACTACGCGCTGCGCCTCAGGCAGCGCTTGCACGGCAGCGACGACTTGTTTGTACATGAGCTGATACTCCGGATTCGCATTCGCGCTCGTGTCCGCCACCTGTTCGAAATCGTCCTCGCCCGCGAGATTGCCCTCGCGACGACGCTGCGCCGAGCGCAACTCGTTCATCCAAATAGAATGCGTGATTGCGAACAACCAACTCACGAGCGACGAGCCGCTTTGCCATTGATGCCGTCGCTCAAGCGCACGCACGTAGCAGCGCTGCACCAGATCCTGTGCGTCTTCGGTGTGCCGCGTGAGCCTGAGCGCAAAGCGCCACAGCCGAGGCAGCACACGCGGCAATTCGCGAGTGAATTCGTCGTCCATATCGATCTGAACAGTCATCGCGGTCGGTTTATTCCATTGAATTGAAGTTTGTTTGCGCATTTTGCGGTTACTGCAGCGCAGCACGTCTTTTTTGAGTTTTTCGCAAAAGTTTGGAATAAAGCGAAAAGGCTGGGTGTTTAGTGAGCACCAAAACCCAAAGGAGCTCATTTCATGAAATCGTTCGCATTTAGTCGTCGTAGTTTTCTCGCTGCGTCTGTCGTCGCCGTCACACTCACCCTCGCGGCCTGTGCGACAACCAGCACCGATTCGAGTCAAACCGCGTGGACGATCGATCGCGCCTCATCAAATCTGCATTTCGTGTCGACCAAGGCCGGCGCACCCGGCGTCGCCGGTGTCAGCGAAGTCAGCACGTTCAAGCGCTACGAAGGCGGCATGAGTGCGACTGGCGACATCAAAATGACGATTGATCTCGCGAGCATCGATTCCGGCATCGAAATTCGCGACGAGCGCTTGCGTACGATGCTCTGGAATGTGAAAGCGACGCCGACTGCTACCTTCACCGCGAAACTGGGTAGCGACGCCATGACAAAACTCTCTGGCTCGCGCATCAATGATTTCGATGTCACCGGCGAATTGCAACTCGCCGGCCAAACCAAACCGGTATCCGCAAAGCTGCGCACGACGCGTTTGGGTGACAACTCAATGCTCGTTACGACTCGTGCGCCCATCGTGATCAACAGCAACGACTATGGCTTGCGCGCAGGCGTCGAAGCGCTTCGCGAAGTGGTCGGTTTGAATTTCGTGTCGGCCTCTGCACCGGTTGATTTCGCGCTCGTGCTGAATGTGCAGAAGTAATATGAAAACGCTGATTCACATCGCAATCGCTTCGTTCGCCGCGAGCTTCGCAAGCCTTGCACACGCAGATGAGGCGCTCGCAAAGAAACACGCATGCACCGCCTGCCACGGTGTAGCCGATCGCATCGTAGGGCCGAGCTTTCAAGAGATCGCCGCGAAGCGCGCTGGCGAGAAAGATGCGCAAGCGAAACTTATCGCATCCATTCTCAAAGGCGGCACGGGGCAATACGGCAAGATTCCAATGCCCGAGCAATCGCATGTGCCTGAGGCTGATGTGAAAACGCTCGCGACGTGGGTGTTATCGCTTAAAAAATAGCTGTTTACACGCAACCAGCTTTGATCTTCATCGCCCAATTTAATTGGGCGATAAGCTAATTTCAATTAATTCTCGAAAATAACGATAAATCACTTGATCGCCCGATTAAATTGTGCGGTAACTAAGTAAGCTCGTAAGACTTAGATGCCAAGAATTTCTTTTCGCTCGCTCTTAGTCGGCGTGAATCCCTCGCGCTCGTAGCAATCGAAGATCGCGTCCACAATGGCTTGTGGCTCGTCGATGATTTGCATGAGCTCAATGTCGCCCGGCGAGATCAGTTTTTCTTTTAGCAATTGATCGCGCATCCAGCCGTGCAACCCGCTCCAAAATTCTTTGCCGACTAAAACGATCGGCATCTTGCGGCTCTTTCCGGTCTGAATGAGCGTGAGCGCTTCGGTGAGTTCATCAAGCGTGCCGAAACCGCCTGGCATGCAGATCAGCGCCATGCTCGTGCGCACGAACGCGAGTTTGCGATTGAAGAAATACTTGAACGAAATCCCCATGTCCTGATACGGATTGCCCGATTGCTCATGCGGCAATTGAATGTTGAGTCCGATCGAGAGGCTTTTTCCTGCATACGCGCCCTCGTTCGCCGCTTGCATGATGCCCGGCCCGCCGCC
>JBOFBL010000256.1:0-1470 GCA_051645545.1 Casimicrobium sp.
CCGACGTGATGTAGCGCGCCACCCATTGCCGAGAACACATCACGCGCGGCGTCCACGGCTTGCGTCTCGCCGCCGACCATGAAGATGAGTTGTCCGGCGTCGGCCTGTGGGCGCGAACCAGCGACCGGCGCATCGATGAACGAAGCGCCGGTTTTCTCGATTGCGTTTGCGAGCGTTTTGATCCATGCGGTTGAGAGCGTGCTCGACTCGATCGCAATCGTGTTTGCGTTCAACGAATGAATCGCGCCGTTTGCCTCGTCAAGCCAAACCGCGCGCGACGCTGCATCATCGAACACCATGCTGATCACGATGTCGGCCTCGTGTGCCGCCTCGCGCGGTGTGGCCGCCACGATCGCACCTTCTGCGGCGAGTGCCGCTGCTTTGTCGGGCGTGCGATTCCATACTCGCACACGATAGCCAACATCAAGCAAGCGCTTCGCCATGCGCGAGCCCATCGCGCCCAAACCGAGAAAAGCAATTGTCTTCATGGTGTTCTCTCTTTGTTTGTTGCGCAGACTATTCGGCGCCGACTGCTTTGAGCGCAGGCTGGCGAAGTTTCGGATGCGTCCAGGCAAACGCTTTCACGGGCGCATCGATTTCAGTTTTCGCAATCGCATTGGTGAAGTTTGAGAGCAATTTGCTCGCGAGCCCGACCAACACTTCAAGCGCCTGGCGCTTTGTGTAACCCGCATCGAAGAGTGCTTGCAATTGTGCATCGGTAACGTGGCCGCGTTGATCGAGCAGGTTACGCGTGTAGGTGCGCAAGGCTTCGAGTTTGGCATCCGCAATCGGCGTACCTTCACGCAGCGCTTCGATCACATCCGCTGGCATGCCCATCATCTTCATGAGCATCGAGTGACCGGGCATGCAGTAGTGGCAATTGTTTTCGTAATTCGAGGTTTGCATGACGACTTGCTGTTCGAGCGGCGTGAGCGTCGTTTCTTTGGCGAAGATGTCGAAGGTATCGAGATAGGCGCGATAGGTCGCTGGCGCCTCGGCCATCACGCCGTGCAAGTTCGGCAGAAAGCCGTAGGCTTTGATCGAACGCGCGACGAGTTCGGCGGATTCTTTGGGGACGTTGTCTTTGGTGTAGGTCGTAAACATGATGATCTCCTGGAGAAATAAAGTGGTTTGCTGAAAGATTTGCTATGGATCGATGCATTGCACGTCACCATGAGTGGCAATGTATTTGCTGTGAAAAACAAGTTAAATAGTTTGTTTTGCAATAGATTCATGTTTAAACTGCATGAATGGAAATTGAAGCACTCAAGACCTTTCAGGCCGTGATGCAGCAAGGAAGCTTTGCGGCGGTCGCGCGCGCTGAAAACCTTGATCCCTCCGTGATCTCGCGCACGATTGCAGCGATGGAGGAGGCGCTGGGTTTTCGTTTGTTTCAGCGCACAACGCGAAAACTCGCGCCGACGGAAGCCGGTGCGATTTACTACGAGCGCATACGCCACGCGCTCGAAG
>JBOFBL010000257.1:0-3597 GCA_051645545.1 Casimicrobium sp.
ATTCAAATGTGGAGATTTATGCCTACCTTGGTCGCGGCAAGCCGCTCCTACAGGATCGCAATCGTGACGCCGATCAGTGTGCAAAACGCGTCAGCGCTTTACCCGCTGATTGATCCCATCGCCCAGCTTCACATCCTTCAACGTCGCAAAGCAAAACCCTTTTGCTTTCAGTTGCGAAATCAGCGGATCCAGCATCGGCCAATACGGATCTTTGCGTGACCAAATTCCGAGATGCGCCATCATGATGTCGCCATCGCGCAAATTCGCGACGGCCTTTTTCACAAGCGATTCATTCGAATAGGTTTCACTCGGCAACTCGTCGCCCAAGAAGCCCGCATCTGCCCAATGCACGTGCGTATAGCCACAACTCTTCGCGAACTCCAACACGCGCGGCGTTGTTTTGCCGCCTGGCGCGCGCCAAAGACCATCGTAGCCGCGCCCCGTCATCTCACGAAAACGATTCTCGGATTTTTTGAGCTCCTCGCATACGCCCGCGCGATCGAGCACGCGACCGGTTTTCGCGCCCCACGGGATGTAGCTCACACGATCCGCGCCAACGTCGCTACGAAAGTAATGATGATCCCAAGTGTGCGAACCGAACGCGTGGCCTTCTTTCACGAGGCGTTGCCAGAACGGCTTCTGTTGATCGTCGAGCGAGAACCCGCCAGACTTTGTTTTTTCATTCGCGAGAAAAAACGTCGCCTTCACGTTGTGCTTCGCAAGAATGTCCGCGATTTGATTCGCGGGTTCCATGTGATTGGTGTCGAGGGTGAGGTAGAGCGTGCCGGCGGGGCAGGAGGTTTGTGCGATCGCTGTGTTCGAAATGAAAGACGCAAGCATCGCCACCGCTGTCATCCCCGCGAAGGCGGGGACCCAGACCGGGAACGCCAACCAAGTTAGTAATGATCGATGTCCGCAACCACCTTTCGACGCTCGAAGAATTGCGTTTTTCAACGCATGAATGGGTTCGCAATTTGCTCGGTCTGGGTCCCCGCCTACGCGGGGATGACGGCAAACGAAGTGCATGTGCAGCAAGTCAAGCAATTGCATGGCGCGCGAACCCATGCTCACCGATCCCGCCTCGCATGCGAACGAAAGTAAACCCCATGCGGCGAGCGCCCGACCTTGATGTACTCAATCGGCTTCGCGCCCGTCATATCGATCACCGCGACGCGTGCTTCCCAACGCACGGTCGCCCACACTTCTTTGCCATCGGCAGATACTTCCATGCAGTCGACACCATTGCCCACCTTAATCGGCTTTCCAACCACCGTCATCGTTTTGTAATCGACCTTCACAATCGTGCCATCGACGCGATTGCTGATGAGTACATGCTGACCATCGCCCATCGGAAACACATTGTGCGCGCCTTTGCCGGTGACGACTTTTTTCACCGACTCTCGCTTCGAAGGATCGATTACCTCCGCGTAGTCGCGACCCATGATGCCGACCCACAACATGCCTTGCGGGCTCATCCAAATGCCTGCCGGCGTTTTGCCAATCTTGATGCGCCATGCTTCCTTCTGCGTCGCGAGATCGATTGCTGCGAGTTCGTCAGAATCTTGCAACGTGATGTAAGCGAACTTCGAATCATTGCTAAACGCAACATGACTCGGCGTTTTCGCGAGCGGCACGCGCGCCTTTAATTCGTAACTAGGCATCGAATAAATATCGACGCGATCCAATCGCAAGCTCACCGAAACAAACCACTTCCCGTCGGGCGAATAACCTAATTGATACGGATCGATGATGCGTGGCACACGGCGCTTTACCTCACCAGTCAATGGATCGAGAAACACCAAATCGTTCGACGCTGCATTCGCAACCACCAATTCCGAATCGTCGAGCGTGGTCACCAGATGATGCGGCTCTTTGCCAACGGGACGCGTTTCCACCACTTTGCGCGTCGCGCGATCAATGATCGACACGGTGCCGTCGCCCGAATTCAAAACAATCACGCGCTCGCCAGGTTTGAGTGCGTAGGCGTTCGCACATATCGCAAGCCCAAGCAATAGCGCACGAGCAAAAACCGCAAACAAAGAATAGGAAAGCGAAAACATTTTCATAGCGCGATTGTAAGTTTTAGATCCCTATGCTCGTAAATTTGACCGCGAACACAGACGAAGCCTTGCGTCCTAGCGACCAACGGGAGCGTCGTCATAGGCCGAGTGGCCGTCGTCTTAGCCGCAAAGCGGCGACGTCCTTCGAGTGTCGCGCAGAGGCGCGAAACTCGAATCAGCTACGATTAACGCCTTTGCAGCCCTAACCGCTGACCTATGGTTCGTTTTTTGGTGCTTTTTCTGGTGTTGCTCGCGGTGTTGTTCGGTCTCGAACTCACGCCGTGGGGACAGGAATATTTCGTGATCCCGTGGACGAATGGGCTCGCACACTTCTGCGCGCAATTGGTCGCGCTCGTAGACGATTCTGCAGTGGCGCACGGAAAAATTCTGCGCAGCACAGCGAATAACTTTGCAGTGTCGATCGAAGCGGGTTGCAACGGCATTGAAGCGACGATTATTTTGCTCGCAGCGGTACTTGCATTCCCCTCAACGATCAAACAAAAGCTCTGGGGGCTTGCCATCGGCTTCGTTGCGATTCAAGCACTCAATGTCGTTCGCATCATCTCGCTTTTCTATATCGGTCAGTGGAACATGACGGTGTTCGAGTGGGCGCATCTGCACATCTGGCCTGCGCTCATCATTCTCGATGCCTTGATCTTCTTCATGATCTGGTTGCGCTTCGTAACCAAACAGCACGCGAAAGATGACCTGCCGCCACCGTCGTCGTCTTCTGGTGGTGACGCGCCTGCGAACGCGCAGCCAGCATAACGAAAGCCCGCGCGCCCTGACTCAGTTAGAGGCGGCGGACTTCACACTGCTCAATGAAAAATATATTTGCCGCACCGACCACCATTCGCCGCTTCTTCGTGCGCGCGATGCTGCTGATGCCGATTGCGTTCGCGGCGTGGTATTTGCTCGTTCCCGCATTGCACTGGCCGATTCGGTGGTTTCTCTCCGGCATGGTCGCCTTGGGCGTGCCAGAATTTTTGACGCAAGTCACGCAAACGCTCTCCGGGTTCGAATTTGTGACGTCGCTGACACCCGGTGCGCAACCGGGGCAGCCGTTTCGACCCGACGCAATCCTCTCGACCGACATTGACGCACGCATCTACACCTGGGGCACGGCGCTTATGGCAACGCTCACGCTCGCCGCGTGGGACAAATCGCGTTGGGCGTATCTTTGGTACGGTTTTCTGATTCTGTTGCCGTTTCAAATGGCAGCGGTATTTGCGGTGGGCATGAAGCAAATGGTGCTTTCGTCACCCGCTGTTATGGCGCAAATCGATTGGGCGCAATGGCAATTCGAAGCCGTTGCATATCTCTACCAATTCTCGACGCTCATGATGCCGCCCGTGACGGCGGTCGTTGTGTGGCTCGTATTGCATCGGAACTTCGTGGCGAAGTTTGTTGGCGCGGATGTGATCGATTTGATTCGAGCGACGGAGAAGCGCGCCAAGCGCGCATGACTTTGTAGGAGCGGCTCTGCCGCGATTCGTAGAACTAGGAACGATGTTGTTTGGCACGGGAATCGCGGCAG
>JBOFBL010000258.1:0-30826 GCA_051645545.1 Casimicrobium sp.
CGCACGAAAGGTTATAACGCTTTGCCGTATCACGCGGGACTCGACGCCGACACGCGACGCGAGCATCAGGCGAGATTTCTGCGCGAAGACGGCATCATCATGGTCGCAACGATTGCGTTTGGCATGGGCATCGACAAACCCGATGTGCGCTTCGTTGTGCATCTCGATCTGCCTAAAAGTATCGAAGGCTATTACCAGGAAACTGGTCGTGCAGGACGAGATGGTGACCCGGCTTTCGCGTGGATGGCATATGGGCTTGCCGATGTGGTGAAGCAAGTGCGCTTCATCGAAGAATCCGACGCGGGCGAAGAATTCAAGCGCTTGCAGAAGTCGCGCCTTGATCGTTTACTCGCGCTTGCGGAAACGACTGCGTGTCGCCGTACGGTACTACTTGACTACTTTGGTGAAGCGCAGCCTGCAGGCTATCGCTGCATGAATTGCGACAACTGCAATGATCCACCCGAGACATGGGATGCGACAAAACCTGCACAAATGTTTTTGTCGGCCGCGGTACGAACCGGGCAGTATTTCGGCGCAGCACACATCATCGACGTATTGCGCGGAAGCAAAAGCGAAAAGGTCATCACGCGCGGTCATGATGCGCTGCCAGTGCACGGCATTGGTAGCGCCATTGAAGTCGACGTCTGGCGCGCGATTGTTCGTCAATTGATTGCACGCGGCGCACTGTTTGCCGATGCCGAATCGTACGGCGCGCTCAAACTCACCGAAGCAGCGCGCCCAATTTTGCGCGGCGAACAAACGCTCACCATGCGACGTACTACTTCTAAACACGAACGTCGAGCGGAGAAAATTCGCAGCAAAGCCGATTCGATGAAGCAAGCGAAGCGTTCGATTGCAAATGAAGACATGGACGCCGAGTCCGCGCGTCGATTCGCCGCACTCAAGCAATGGCGTTTCGCAAAGGCGACACAAGCGAATGTGCCCGCATTCGTCGTTTTTTCAGATGCAACGCTACGCGGTATCGCAAAAACCGCTCCAACGAACCGCGATGAATTACTCGCCGTCTCAGGCGTTGGTGAAGCGAAGCTCGCGCGCTATGGCGACGATGTGCTGCACTTGCTAGCCGAACACAGGTAAAGACACTACGCCGGAATCGCAAGTCCGCGCCGTACCGCAGGACGTGCAGCAAACGCGTCGAGCACACGTGTGACATTCGGAAACTCCGAAATGCCGACCAACTCACCTGCGCCGTAAAAACCAATCAAATTGCGTACCCAAGGAAAGGTTGCAACGTCCGCAATCGTGTAATCATCGCCCATGATCCAGGCGCGACCTTCGAGGCGTTTGTTCAACACCGAAAGCAAGCGCTTCGATTCGGCGACGTAACGATCGCGCGGACGCTTGTCTTCGTATTCTCGACCGGCGAATTTGTGGAAGAACCCAAGCTGACCGAACATCGGCCCAACGCCGCCCATTTGCCACATGAGCCATTGAATCGTCTCATGACGCTTAGCGAGATCGTTTGACAAGAGCTTCCCGGTTTTCTCGGCGAGGTACAACAAAATCGCGCCCGATTCGAAGATAGCGAGCGGTGCGCCGTTTGGGCCATTTGGTGAATCCGGATCGACTATCGCAGGAATTTTGTTATTCGGAAACGTCTCGACAAATTCAGGCGACAACTGATCATTCGTCTCGAAGCTCACGCGATGCGCCTCGTACGGCAAACCAATTTCTTCGAGCATGATCGACACCTTCACACCATTGGGCGTCGGCAGCGAATAAAGCTGCAAACAATCGGGATGCTGCGCAGGCCATTTTTTAGTGACGGAGAAATCGGAGAGCGTTGTCATTGCGAATAATTTTTTCGTGGTTCGAGCTTTAGCATATGGAGACTTGTTCGCCTTAGTCAAGTAATGCGTTTCTACCGATGCTGAGTTGTCGATACATCGAGTGTGGGGAGGAGAGGCGTCGTTGCCCACCAGAACAAATCACTTTGAGGATGAAGGATCTTTCACATCTTCCCACGTCACGCGTCGACTCAACCAGGACTTAGGCCATTTCCAAATGATGAAGCCCATGATCGGCCAATAAAACGCGTGGAACACCCAGCCGCCATAGAGCGCGCTCCAGGCGTGATCCGAAATCGATTTCGAGAACGTGACTTTGCCTTCGCGCTCCATGCGCACGAGCACACCAGTTGTGGGCGCGAGACCAACGAGACCTGCGAGCGATGGGAATTTCACGTATCTAACGGAGGCCTCGCCAGACGCGACATGTCGATCGCGGCAGGGATGCGGCGCGCCGAAAAAATCAGCTTGACATACGAGTTTTTCGTTTCCGATCGCAACGACTTGCGCGCAGGTAACAAGGCACACCTCCGCCTTCGACACGATGCCACTGATCGTTTGCGGCGCGGGTTGGAACGCAGGGATCGATGTCCAAAGCGTCAGCAACAGTGGCGGCGCAGCGAACGCTGCTATACGAAGGTTGCGACGTATTTGGAGACTCAGCGGCATACGCGCTAGTCTAGCGATTCAAACTAAGTTTGGCGACGCCTTAATCAAACACGGGCGACTCAACACCCAACACTTCGTGCAGCTTGGTCGAGGTCGTCGTGTATTGCAGCTTGACCGTCTTCTCGGGGAAGATGTATTTCGCGGCGCCAAATGCGGCGAGCGCGGCTTCGTGGAATCCCGAGAGGATGAGCTTCTTTTTGCCGGGATAGGTGTTGATGTCGCCTACAGCAAAGATGCCGGGAATGTTCGTTTCAAACTTTTCGGTATCGACTTTGACTTGACGTTTCTCGATATCGAGCCCCCATTCGGCAATCGGCCCGAGTCGCGGCGAGAGGCCGAAGAAGGCGAGCAGATTGTCGAGCGGCAAACGACGCGTGACGCCATCAAGGCTCGTCACTTTGATTTCTTTGAGCACGCCATCTTCGGATTCGAAGCCGGTGACCTGCCCCGTCAGATGCATCATCTCGTGATTCGCAGCGAGCGCTTTCATTTTTGCCACGCTCGCAGGCGCGGCGCGGAATTCTTCGCGACGATGAATGAGCGTCACGCTCTCGGCAATCGGTTGCAAATTCAACGCCCAATCGAGTGCCGAATCGCCGCCACCGAGAATCACTACGTTCTTGCCCGCGTAGCGTTGCGGGTCGCGCACACGATACGCGAGTTGACCGTTTTCTTCGAACTGCGTGAGGCCATCGACCTTCGGCTTGCGCGGCGTGAATGCGCCGACGCCGCCTGCGATGAATACCGTTTTCGTGATGAAGTGCGTGCCGATCGATGTGACGAGATCGAAACGACCGTCCTCGCGTTTTGCAACGGCTGAGACCTCTTGGCCGAGGTGAAACGTCGGCTTAAACGGCTCCGCTTGCTTGAGCAAACCGCTCGTGAGCTCCGCGCCGGTGCACATCGGGATCGCGGGAATATCGTAGATCGGTTTGTCGGGATAAAGCTCAATCGGTTGCCCGCCTGGTTGCGACAGTGAATCGATCACATGTGCTTTGATTTCGAGCAGCCCAAGTTCAAAAATTTGGAAGAGTCCGACGGGACCCGCGCCGACGATGACCGCATCGGTCTCGATCGGATGTCCGGATTGTGCGATGGCCGCAGGGATTGCGGGATTGACGATCATGTCCACGATAAATAGCTAGATTTTGTGCGTTGCAATGAATTTTAGGTGCAAGACTGCACGCGACGCACCCGTTTTTGTTGAATGTTTATTCCAAAATTGACATAAATCAAGTTGGCGCACCAAGCGAGCGCCTGGGCATCCACGAACCGACGAAACGTCAATCGGAATCGAGCAACTGATCTATTGCTTTCGTATCGACGCTTGCGCCACGAAGCGAGGTGCAATCGACGCCTTGCTTTTCGAGCGCAGCACAAATCGCGTTAAGCCGCGCGTCGAGCTCCGCCGAATGATCGAGCAATTTGTGAATCGCTTGCACGAGCGGATCGTCGAGGTCTGCAGAAATGCCATACGCGGAGAAGCCCATTTTCTGTGCCGTCGCTTCACGTTTTTCTTTCACTTCAGCCGTGATGATTCGCGCGGGAATGCCGACTGCGGTCGCGCCCGCAGGCACGGGTTTGAGCACGACCGAATTCGAGCCTACGCGCGCGTTTTCGCCGACCGTGAAGCTGCCGAGCACCTTCGCGCCTGCCGAGACGATCACACCGCGCTCCAACGTCGGATGCCGCTTTGCGCCCTTCTCTAACGACGTGCCGCCGAGCGTGACGCCTTGGTAAATCGTGCAATCGTCGTGCACTTCCGCCGTCTCGCCGATCACGATGCCCATGCCATGATCGATGAACACGCGACGACCGATGAATGCGCCCGGATGAATTTCAATCCCCGTGAAAAAACGCGAACAATGCGACACCCAACGACCGAGACTGCGAAAGCCTGAACGCCACAACCAATTCGCGAGCCGATGAAATCGAATCGCATGAAAGCCAGGGTACGAAAAGATGACATCGAAGGCCGAACGCGCGGCGGGATCTTTCGCCTGAATGGCGGCGATGTCTTCGCGAATGTTTGCGAACATGAACGGTGAAATGAATGTGAGGCTACGCAGTGTAGTGCGAGCGCGTAGGCATGTTGCGAGTGTGGGAAAGTTCGACCGATTGTAGGCGCGGCTCTGCCGCGATTCTTCGTCCGCGAATAGTGAAATCGCTGCTGATACCCGCCTACGCGTGGAGCTCCAACAACTAGAAAACTAGG
Source organism: Casimicrobium sp. (assembly GCA_051645545.1). Taxonomy (GTDB): domain Bacteria; phylum Pseudomonadota; class Gammaproteobacteria; order Burkholderiales; family Casimicrobiaceae; genus Casimicrobium. The sequence goes on from JBOFBL010000258.1 coordinate 4,693, forward strand.
TTGCTCCCAACCTCTTCGAAATACGCCCAGCGCTTTCGGCGCATGCGGTCGCTAATGAGCTATTCCAACTTGAGTCAAATTCAACGCTTGAGCCCAAAATAGTTAGGGCGACAACGACTGAAGCTGTGTGATCGAAAACGGGAGCGGAAAACGCATTGATTCCGGGCACCGGATTGCCTTCCGCGCGTGCGAGGCCGCGTTCGCGCACCTTCGCGAGCGTGGGCGCGAGGTCGGTGAGCGTTTTCTTTGCAGCAGCGCGTTGTTTGGCGTCGCTGTACGTCGCGTTAAGCGCGGCTTCGATTTGCGATTTCGGCAAGTGCGCGGCGAAGACGTGACCGGTCGCGGTCGTCGTGAGCGACATCACCGTGCCGGTGCGCATGTTGATGTGAACCGGGCGCACCGATTGCTCGAAGCGCACGATCGTCGGACCGTAGTTGCCCCACACAGCGATCGCGACGGATTGCCCGGTTCGCTCCGCGAGTTCGCTCATTTCGCGTGTTGCGATTTTCACGGCGTCGAGTCGATTCAAACTCGCGAGTCCGAGCTGCAGCGCGAGCGTACCCAAATCGTAGCGCCCGGTCTCCGCATCTTGTTCCATGAGCCCGAGCTTGCAGAAACTCACGAGATAAGCATGCGCCTTCGCGGCGGGCATGTCGGCTGCGTGCGCTAAGTCTTTGAGCATCATTGGAGCGCTCGCCGTTGCCAGCACCTGCAATAGCTGTCCGCCCACCTCGATCGATTGAATGCCGCGCTGTTCTTTTGCCATGCGATTCCTGAAAACTTCTAAATTTGTTATTGTTAAATTGATTTACTTTTACCGAATTTCTAGATATTATTCAAGCGATGTGTTGTGAGAGCGCGCTCGCGCGCGAATCGGCGTCGGCACGCTTCACCGCAAATAGCTAGCGAGATCCTTTGCAACGATTCGCGCGCAAGCGCGCTCCCACAACCTGAATCAAAACCGCCGACACAATGACCACCAAAAAATTCGCATCCCAAGCCGATCTCGAAGTGAAGAAGGTGAGCTTCGACAAGCTCTCCGACAACGCCTACGCCTACACCGCCGAGGGCGATCCGAACACGGGCATCATTATCGGCGACAACGCGGTGATGGTGATCGACACACAGGCCACACCGATCATGGCGCAAGATGTGATTCGTCGCATTCGCGAGGTGACCGATAAGCCGATCAAATACGTCGTGATGTCGCACTATCACGCGGTGCGCGTGCTCGGCGCGTCCGCGTACAAAGCCGATCACATCATCGCCTCGCGAGACACGTACGACTTGATCGTCGAACGCGGCGAACAAGACAAGGCGAGCGAAATCGGTCGCTTCCCGCGCCTCTTTCAAAACGTCGAATCGGTGCCACCGGGTATGACTTGGCCGACGATCACGTTTCAAGGCGAGATGACGGTGTGGCTCGGCAAACTCGAAGTGAAAATCATGCAGCTCGGGCGCGGGCACACGAAGGGCGACACGGTCGTGTGGCTGCCCTCGCAGAAGATCATGTTCTCGGGCGACCTCGTGGAATTCGATGCGACGCCGTATGCAGGCGATGCGTACTACGAAGATTGGCCCGCGACGCTTGACGCGATTGCTGCGATGAAACCTTTGAAGCTCGTGCCAGGTCGTGGCGCGGCATTGCAAACGCCCGAACAAGTGGCTGCTGGTTTGCGCGGCACGAAGGAGTTCGTGAGCGATCTCTACGCGAATGTAAAAACCGGCGCGATGCGTGGCGAGGATTTGAAAGCGGTTTACAAGCGCACGTACGATGCGCTCAAACCCAAGTACGGGCATTGGGTGATCTTCGATCATTGCATGCCGTTCGATGTCACGCGCGCGTACGATCTTGCGAGCGGACATGCCGATCCGAGGATTTGGACGGCGGAGCGGGATATTGAGATGTGGAAAGCCTTAGAAGGTTAAGCGACTCCCATCAGATTCGATCCCCTCCCCCCTCGTGGGGGAGGGTGCCCGAAGGGCGGGAGAGGGGGCAGATCTTGCTTTCTCCTCAATTTTGAATAGAGCACAACCGCCCCCTCTCCCGTCGCTATGCGACACCCTCTCCCACGAGGGGAGAGGGGAACAACGAACATGAACTACCAAGCTCAAGAATTTAGCTACAACCGCAGCGCTGACCAAGACGCGACAACACTAGCTCGTCACGCGGTGGTTGTCGTGGGCGCCGGCCCAGTCGGTCTGGCGCTCGCAATCGATCTTGCGCAGCGCGGCACCAAGGTCATCGTGCTCGACGACGACTATCGCCTCTCCACCGGCTCACGCGCCATCTGCTTCGCGAAACGAACACTTGAAATCTTCGATACGCTCGCCATTGGTGATCGCGCGGTTGAAAAAGGTGTGTCGTGGAATCTTGGCAAAGTGTTTCATCGCGACGAATTGCTCTACGCATTCAACTTGCTACCCGAGCCTGCGCACAAGCGACCCGCGTTTATCAATCTCCAGCAGTATTACGTCGAAGGTTTTTTGAATGACCGTGCGAGCGAACTGCCAAACATCGAATTGCGTTGGAAGAATCGCATCGTTGGCGTTGACAACAACGAGGGCGGCGTAACGTTAACCATCGAAACGCCCGAGGGCGAATACAAAATCGTCGCCGACTATTGCGTCGCTTGCGACGGTTCGCGTTCTCCGATTCGCGGTTTGATCGGCGAAGAAAGCAAGGGGCAAGTCTTCAAAGATCGCTTTCTGATTGCGGACGTGAAGATGAGTGCGCCGTTTCCGACCGAGCGGTGGTTTTGGTTCGATCCACCGTTTCATCCGAATCAATCGGTACTGTTGCATAAGCAACCCGATGATGTGTGGCGTATCGATTTTCAGCTCGGTTGGAACGCTGATCCTGAGGAAGAGAAGAAACCCGAGCGCGTGATGCCGCGCGTTCAAGCCTTGCTCGGCAAAGATACCGAGTTCACGCTCGAATGGGTGAGCGTGTACACCTTCGCGTGTTTGCGTATGCGCAAGTTTCGTTTTGGCCGATTGCTTTTTGCCGGTGACGCCGCGCACGGCGTGTCACCGTTTGGTGCACGTGGCGCGAACTCAGGCATTCAGGATGCGAACAATCTTGGATGGAAACTCGATGCGGTCATCAAAGGTATTGCACACGAAAAACTGCTTGACAGCTACTGCGCAGAGCGTGAATTTGCTGCCGATGAAAACATCATGAATTCAACGCGCTCAACGGATTTCATAACACCAAAAAGCGAAATCAGTCGCCTCTTCCGCGATGCCGCGCTCTCGCTCGCGAAAGATCATCCGTTCGCGCGACGCATTGTGAACTCGGGCAGGCTTTCGTTACCGTCGTCGTATCTCGATTCGTCGCTAAATACGCCGGATGAAGATGCATGGACAGGCGGAGTGAACCCGGGCGCGCCTGCACTCGACGCACCGCTTCGTGTCGACGACGCGGGCGCATGGTTTATCGATCAGCTCCCATCGGAATTCACAGCGGTCACGCTTGGCAGTACGAACGAATTGGTGTTCTGCAACAGCGAACTTCAAATCGTCGCCAACGCACAAGCGAGCGCGGAATGGATTGCGCGCTACGACGCACAACCGGGAACGACTTACTTGTTCCGCCCCGACAAACATATCGCGGCGCGATGGCGCGCGTTCGACGAAGCGAAGGTGCGCGTAGCGATAGAACGCGCAATGGCGAGCACGCCTTCCCCCCGTTCGTGGTGAGCCTGTCGAACCATGAACGTCAAGCTAAATCATGCTCATCCTTCGACAAGCTCAGGACGAGCGGAGAGTTTGTAAACGTGAATCTCAACATCGAATCCAATCTCAAAGACTTCGACGCGTTCTACGAAGCGCTCATCGATTCGCATCGCGATTTGACGTCCGCGCAGAGCCACGAGATGAATGCGAAACTCGTGTTGATGCTCGCAAACCACGTCGGTGACATGAGCGTACTTCGCGAAGCGATGCAGCGCGCTCGTGCGACCATTTTGTAGGTGCGCACCTGGGCGCGCTTCGCCGCTAATGAGATCGCACAAAAATCAATTCAGCAAAGTTTGACGAAGCGCGTCCGGTCCGCGCTAAAGGGAGAGAACATGACAACACTTCACTATCAATCCGGCTTCGGCAACGAATTCGCCACTGAATCCATCGCAGGCGCGCTCCCTGTCGGGCGCAATTCGCCGCAACGCGTCGCGTTTGGGTTGTACGCCGAACAGCTTTCCGGCACCGCCTTCACCGCACCGCGCGCAGACAATCGTCGCTCATGGCTTTACCGCATTCGCCCAGCCGCGATGCACGGACGATTTACGCCGTACAACGGCGCGAAACACTTCACCAGCGAGTTCTCAAAAGCCTCGACAAATCCGAATCAGCTCCGCTGGTCACCGCCCAATTTGATTGGGGCAACAACTGATTTTATTGATGGAATCGAAACCTACGCAGGAAATGGTGGCGCCCCACATCATTCGGGCGTTGGTATCCATATTTATCAGTGCAATAAAAGCGTGACCGATCGCGCGTTCTACAACGCCGATGGCGAGATGTTGATCGTGTTGCAGCAAGGGCGGTTGCGTTTTTCAACAGAGCTTGGCGTGATTGATGCCGAGCCGCACGAGATCGTCGTGATTCCGCGCGGCGTTCGTTTCAAAGTGAAGCTTCTCGATGGTGAAGGCGAGCTGCATCGCGGCTACATCTGCGAGAACTTTGGTGCGCTATTTCGTCTGCCCGATCTCGGACCAATCGGCTCAAACGGCCTCGCGAATCCACGCGATTTCTTGACACCGGTTGCAGCGTATGAAGACATTGATTCGCGGCACGAACTAATCGCGAAATTCGACGGCGCACTCTGGCGTGCCGACATGAATCATTCGCCGCTAGATGTTGTCGCGTGGCACGGCAATTACGCGCCGTACAAATACGATTTGCGTCGTTTCAATACGATTGGCTCGATCAGTTTCGATCACCCCGATCCGTCGATCTTCCTCGTGCTGCATTCGCCGTCCGATACACCCGGCGTGTCGAACATCGATTTCGTGATCTTTGGCCCACGCATTCTGACGATGGAGGACACGTTCCGTCCACCCTGGTTTCATCGCAACATCGCAAGCGAATTCATGGGGCTCATTCACGGCGCGTACGACGCGAAAGCCGAAGGCTTCGCGCCCGGCGGCGCGAGCTTGCACAATTCGATGAGCGGCCACGGCCCAGACGCGGAGACGTTCGAGAAAGCGTCGAACGCCGACACATCGAAGGCACACTACATTGAAGACACGATGGCGTTTATGTTTGAGTCACGCTCCGTGATCAAACCAACCGAATATGCGCTGGGTCTCGATACGCTGCAGAAGAACTACGCCGATTGTTGGCAGGGCATCAAGAAGAATTTCGTACGCCCGTAGTCCAGTTGGAGCGATCCCGGTCGCGATCCACAAGTTGTAGGAGCGGCTTGCCGCGACCAACACATCGTTTGCTCGAAATGTGTTCGAGCGAATACCAGGTCGTGGCAAGCCGCTCCTACACATCTACAATGCGTTTATGACTTACGCAATCAACGAAACCCACGATCCAAAACTGAAAAGCTTCGTCGCTTCGGCCAACGACGGCATCACCGATTTCCCGATTCAGAACTTGCCGTTTTGCGTATTCAGCCGCGCCGATATTCATGATGCATTTCGCGGCGGTGTTGCCATTGGCGATCAAATCCTCGATCTCGCGGCGCTTTCAAAATTGCACTTGCTCTCGGGCGTTGCCGCACAAGCGATGCAAGCCTGCGCAGAGCCAACGCTCAATCGTTTCATGGCGATGGGTCGCGATACCTGGTCGGCATTGCGCCTCGCGCTCTCGCGCCTGCTCGCGCAGGGCAGCGCGCACGAGGGCATGCTGCGCGCTTGCCTCGTGCCGCAAAGCGAAGCGGAACACGCCTTGCCCGCACGTATCAACGATTACACGGATTTCTACGCCTCGGTTCATCATGCGACGAACGTCGGCAAGCTCTTCCGCCCCGACAATCCACTGCTGCCGAATTACAAATGGGTGCCGATTGGTTATCACGGGCGCAGCTCGTCGATTGGCGTTTCCGGTCAACGTTTTCATCGACCGATCGGGCAAGTCTGTGGTGCGGGGCAAACAGTGCCTGTATTGCAAGCATCGAAGCGGCTCGACTATGAACTCGAAATGGGTATCTTCGTCGGCACGGGAAACGCGCTAGGTGATCGCGTAACGATTGATAACGCCGAATCGCACATCTTCGGGATGTGCATCCTGAACGATTGGTCAGCGCGCGATATTCAGGGCTGGGAATATCAACCGCTCGGCCCGTTCCTCGCGAAGAATTTTGCAACAACGATTTCGCCCTGGATTGTCACGATGGAAGCGCTTGCACCGTATCGTGCAGCGTTCACGCGACCCGTCGATGATCCGCAGCCGTTGCCTTATCTTTCGTCGGCGATACACACGGCATCCGGCGCACTAGACATCACACTTGAAGTCGCCATTGAAACCACGAAAATGCGCGCAGCGAAAACGACGCCGCACACGCTCAGTCGAGGCAATTTACGCGACGCTGCATATTGGACCGTAGCGCAACTATTAACACATCACACCGTGAACGGCTGCAACATGCAGCCTGGCGATCTATTGGGAACGGGAACGATGTCGGGCCCGAACGAAGGATCGCAAGGCGCGCTGCTCGAAATCACCGAAGGTGGCAAAAAACCTATCACGCTCGCCAACGGCGAAACGCGAACCTTCCTCGAAGACGGCGATGCGATCATCATGCGCGCCTCGTGCGAGCGCGAAGGTGCAGCGCGTGTGGGATTTGGAAGCTGCGTCGGTGAAGTGTTGCCTGCGCGTGCGTAGCGAATCGCGTCGTACCCAGTCCTAGTAAATGCGTAGAAATCCGTTCGTGGTGAGCCCGTCGAACCATGAACGCTGAAAAATTGCGAAAGAACCCTATGCGCGCTCTACTCTGTAAACAATTCGCCCCGCTCGATCAATTAAGCGTTGAACAGATCGACACACCCAAAGCAACGCCGGGTCACGTCGTGATCGCCGTGAAAGCGGCCTCGCTCAATTTCCCCGACGCACTCATGTGCCAAGGCTTGTATCAAGTGAAGCCGCCGTTGCCATTCGTCCCAGGCGCGGAATTCGCAGGCGTCGTTCACGAAGTCGGCGACGGCGTCACGCATGTGAAAGTCGGCGATCGCGTCATCGCGCAAACCGGTACGGGCGGATTCGGCGAATACGCACTCGCGCCCGCACAACGCGTTGCGCCCCTGCCGCCGCCGATGACATTCGCCGATGGCGCAGCCTTCGTGATGACCTACGGCACGTCGTTTCACGCGCTCAAAGACGTTGCGCAACTGCAAGCAGGCGAAACGCTGCTCGTACTCGGTGCGTCGGGCGGCGTCGGCACGGCAGCGATTCAACTCGCAAAGTTAATCGGCGCGAACGTGATCGCTGCCGCATCGTCCGATGAAAAATTAGCGCTCTGCAAATCGCTCGGTGCAGATCATCTCGTGAATTACAGCGCGGAGAATTGGCGCGACGCAATCAATGCGATCGTCGGTAAAAAAGGCGTCGACGTGGTGTATGACGCCGTCGGCGGCGCGTACTCGGAAACGGCGCTCCGCGCGCTCGGCTGGCGCGGGCGTTATCTCGTCGTCGGTTTCGCTGCGGGTGACATTCCGAAGATTCCGCTCAACCTTGCGCTGCTCAAAGAGCGAAAAATTCTTGGCGTGTACTGGGGCGATGCGGTCGCGAACGATCCAAAAATGCACATGGCAAACATGCGACAACTCGCGACGTGGTTTGCCGAAGGCAAGCTTCCGATTGCAATCACCGAACGTGTTTCGCTTGATGGAACGATCGATGCATTGAAGCGATTGTCGTCACGCAAAGCAATGGGGAAAATTGTTGTTGAATTGTGATTCGTTGTAGGGTCAAACGACTTGTGGGAGCGCGCTTGCGCGCGAATCCCACGATGGCGGCACTGCTTCCTCTATTCTCAAGTTCAATCTTTCAGTAATTTTTTTTCGCGCGCGAGCGCGCTCCCATAAGTTGAATCGATTGTCGTGATCGACGCCTCACACACATGGAAACAACGAACTTAAAAGTCCGCCGCAACGGCCGCGACATCGCCCTCGAATGCGCCTGGGTCGGCGACAAAACCGCCAAAGAAACTATGGTCTTCTTGCACGAAGGCTTGGGCTCCGTCGCGATGTGGAAAGACTTCCCGCACGAGCTTTGCACGCGCCTTGGTATGCGCGGCCTCGTCTACTCACGCTACGGCTACGGCAAATCCACGCCGCGCCCACTTGAAGAGCGCTGGGACGCAACCTTCATGCACAACGAAGCGCAGAACGTGTTGCCACAATTACTCGCGGGGCTTAAGATCGAGCGACCGTGGCTCTTCGGTCACTCCGACGGCGCATCGATCGCGTTGATTTACGCGGCGACCTATCCCCTCGCGATGCCGGGCGTGATCGCCGTTGCGCCGCACGTATTCGTCGAACCGCTCTCGATCGAATCGATTGAAGTCGCACGCGATCTCTACGTGCGAAGCGGTTTGCGCGACAAGCTCGGCAAGTATCACAGCGATGTCGATTCCGCGTTCTGGGGCTGGAACGACGTCTGGCTTTCGCAAGAGTTTCACGACTGGAACATCATGGACGCGCTGCCGCACATCCAAGCGCCGACGCTCGCGATTCAAGGCGAAGACGACGAATACGGAACGCCCGCACAAGTCGAAACCGTCGCACGCGAAGTTGAACGCGGCGAATTGCTGCTGATCCCGAATTGCAAACATTCACCACATCGCGATCAACCAGAGATCGTGCTCGACGCCATTGAAGCGTTCGTGAATGACTATCGCGAGTGAGTGCGAGAGCACGTTACGCGGATTGCAAAACGCAACTAATCGTGCGTTGATTTTTATTCAGCATTATGCTTTTTCGCCCGCTTCAAGTGGGCGATAAGGTAATTTTCTGTGATTTCCAACAATTACGGTAATTTCTCGCATACCCTAGATAAACTGTACGTTTAGATATTTAGCCACATTGGGTTGCGAGCAATGATTCTCCTAGGTGAAACGCCCACTGTACCGGTAAGAAATCCCATAATCGCTCGCAATAACACATAACCCGTGCTACACTTAAATCGTGGCAAATTCGGGAATTGCGTACATGACTAATCTCACACTCACCGTCGATGAAAACCTGCTCCGACAAGCTCGCATACTCGCGCTCCAGCGCGGCACGAGCGTGAACGCGATGGTGCGTGAATTTTTGGCGCAGCAAGTTGCGGCCGTCGCGCCAACGGAGGATCGCGTTGCGCGCTTCAAGCGATTGATGAAAGCTGCGCAGGGTTCTCTCGGCGGCGAAAAATTCGATCGCAACGCGCTGTACGAGTCCGAACCGCGCATGAAAAAGCTGCACGCCGCTACGTCCGCGAAGGCGAAGAAAATCACGTCCAAACGATGAGCGCGTTCTTCGATACGAACGTCATCGTTTACTCGCTTGATCACGACGAACCGGAAAAGCAAGCCATCGCTTTGCAGCTCATGGTCGAGCGCCTCGCCGAAGGCACAACCCTCTTCATCTCCACACAGGTGATGATCGAAACGATCAGCGTTTGTCGTCGCAAAGGTTTCTCCGAAACACAAATCGCGAAAGTGCTCGAAACACTGGGCGAATTTCAATGCGAATCGACAACACGCGAAACCGTGGAGGACGCGTGGGCGCTACAAGTCGCAAATAAGCTTTCGTGGTTCGATGCGCTCATCGTGCAAGCCGCGCTGCAAGCAGGTTGCAAAACACTCTACACCGAAGACTTGCAACATGGGCAGACGTTCGGATCGTTGCGCGTGGTTAACCTTTTTCTCGTATGAACCGAGCCTCGTAGACCGAATTTGGAAACCAAGCTTTAAAGTCGGCAATGCGCAGCGGAGCTGGGTTTCGTACGTTAACCGGACGAGGGTGATGTTTTCCTCTTTCCCCGCGTAGTAACGAGCGCGTCTCTAATCGCTTTTTCGTATGCTCCAGCGGGGGGAAGATTTTTCGGTGAACTAAACGCGAGCTGAACCTGGTGCACCGTGGTCGTCGAGATCGTCTTCGCAACAAGCGGCCTCGAACAGCCTAAGCTCGGGTCGCCCAAGTCATAAGTACAAAAAGTCAATGCGTTGTTTTTCAACGGATACTCTGCAAGGGATTCTCCGAGTCGACCGATGATTTTCTTGTAGACCGGGTCTGGACACGCGAAGAAAAGGCCCGAGTTACACAACGCCTCGCGTTCCAGCAAATGCCCCTTGTAGATTAGCTGCGGCAATATGCGCTTATTGACATTTTCCCAATTGATTCCGGCGCTCTTACCCGAAAAAGCCGCGCCAGAAAGATGCGCGGACCGCTCCTCTCGATAGCTACCAATCGTATCCATGGTCTGCACTTCTAGCGCAGCAAACTCAACAAGATTCTTTTGCTCGTCAATTCTCGCTAGCACCCAATCTACAAAGAAGCTATTTGCCCTCGGTCCTCCGACAACCGACTCGTCTATCCGGCCTGGCACCCTCAATTCGCCTCCCCATCCTTTGCCAAAGACAACCACATCGACTGCGGAAGACTGCGACCTGTAATGAGGAAGGTCGTGCGCTTTGATTAGAGTTACATGGTCCGCCTTAAACGCGAGCTTTGCTACATCGCTGAGCAATTGATAGTTATTGGCGTAGAGCCGAATCGGGCATACGATAACCGGCTCACCTTCTCGATCCGCTAATGAGCAAACGCCGGACTTTATACGGTTACTTTTGTCTCCGATTTCCTTCGAACAGCTTGATGTTCCATCGCCTAAAAACGGGCAGACCGAATGTTGCCGAGCCGAAGTAGCAGCGTGAGATTGATCATCGGGACTGTAGCCAAATAACTCGGTGATTTTGTTAGCCACCTACTAACTCCGCTTCCGACGGCGCAGATCGAGATGCCGTACACAAATGCGCGGCAATCGCGTCACCAATCGCCTTTGCCATGAGAACGGGCACAGCATTGCCGACTTGTTCGTACTGGGAAACACGTGAACCGAAAAACCGATACGAGTCCGGAAAAGACTGGATTCGAGCCGCTTCTCGAACGGTTAGCGTACGATCTTGATCCGGCAAAAACACCGAACTCCAGTGCGGATCACATTTAGTCAGTACAGTCCCCGCAAGCCGCTCTGGGTGAAGCCTACCGTAGCGCTTAGTGTGATCCGTTCGTCGAGCCTTTTGCATACCGCTTGGCAGCAAATCGACAGGAATATCGCGCCAAGATCCTCCGGGTTTCACATGTTTCATACGTTCGACATTCTGCGGGGAGAGATGCGCTGCGTAATGATTAAACGTCATTCCCGAAGGATTTCGCAATAACTTCCCATATTCGCTGAGGCGCACGTTCACGGGATAGTTGACCGTTTCTTCCCCTTCCCCCATTCTGAGTTTAGGGAGATCACAAATTGCGTCTGACAGTGTGACAAATGGGCGCAAAGTCTTGCGCTGTTCACTTTCCGGTCGCATCGTGAGTGTTGCGCCTCCACGGAAGTTCGCACGCCCAATAGCGAAATGTGTCGGCTGTGGATGCGCTATTGCTCCGAACTTCGAGCCAAGAAGTATGAGACGCCACCGCTCTTGCGGAACTCCGTAGTGGGCCGCGAAAAGAATCTTTACGGAAACCTCATAACCAAGTCGAGAGAAGACACCTAATATCTCTTCAAACACCTTGCCATCGCCCATCGATAGCATTCCCGGAACGTTTTCCATCAGAAAGCACTTTGGCTGAAACTCCAAAAGCATCCTTGCGAAGTCACGAAACAACTGGTTCCTAGGATCATGCAAAAATCTTCCGGGAGCATTGATCGAAAAGCCTTGACACGGTGGCCCGCCCACGAGCACGTCCAATTCACCAGGCACCAGATTCAGCTTCTTTCGTAGATCAGATGCATCGACATCACCGATCGGTGCACAATCGGCTATCGCCTTTGGGTGATTGAATGCAAAAGTCTCTATGGCGGTCGGCATCAAGTCGTTTCCGTACAAACACTGAAAACCCGCTTGCCGTAGTCCCTCTGCGAGACCTCCCGCGCCACAAAATAGATCAATCGACTTGAGTTGGTTCATACATTGTTCTCCGCGACAAAGAGATTATGTCACCAAAGATACTGTTTTTTTATACATTTTTTACTCTAAGACCAGGTAGCCACGGACACCGCTCGTAATTTGTCGCTTGACATGGTCGTACTCGCGGATGTCCGGAACTACACCACCGCCGTAACCTCAATCTCCACCTTCGCCCGCTTCTCCATCAGCGCCGCAACGGCCACACAACTCATCGCGGGAAAGTTGCGTCCCATCACTTCGCGATACACCTCGCCGAGTTCTTTGAGTCGTGCGTTGTACTCGTCGCGATCAATGACGTACCAGGTCATGCGTACCATGTGCTCGGGCGCGGCGCCTGCGCAGGCGAGCACGGCTTTGACGTTTTCTAGCGCTTGTTTGGTCTGCGCGATGAAGTCGTCGCTTTCGAATTGTTGTTGAGCATTCCAGCCGATCTGTCCGCCCACGAACACTTGCGCTCCATGCGCGGCGATGCCGTTTGCGTAGCCGCGCGGCGCGGTCCAGCCTTCGGGTTGTAATAGCTTGTGCACGATTAAGCCTCCGCGCGCAGTTTGAAACGCTGCAATTTGCCGGTCTCGGTGCGCGGCAGCGAGGTGCGAAATTCGATCTCACGTGGATATTTGTAAGGCGCGAGCATCGACTTCACATGATCTTGCAAGGTTTTCACGAGATTCGTTTCGTTGGCGTAGTTCGGTTTGAGTACGACGAAGGCTTTCACGATCATGCCGCGTTCTTCGTCAGGCTTACCGACGACGCCGCATTCAGCGACTGCGGGATGTTTGAGCAGCGCATCTTCCACTTCCGGGCCGCCCACGTTGTAACCCGACGTGATGATCATGTCGTCGGCGCGCGCTTGGTAGAAGAAGTAACCGTCCTCGTCCTGCAAGAACGCGTCGCCCGGATAGTTCCATCCGTTCTTCACGTAGTTCGCTTGACGTGGATCGTCGAGATATTTGCAACCAGTCGGGCCAATTACGGCGAGCTTGCCGACCGTGCCACGCGGTACTTCATTGCCATCATCGTCGACCACTTTCGCGATGTAGCCCGGCACTACTTTTCCGATCGCGCCGCGTCGAAATTCTTCGGGTGGCGATGAAATGAAGATGTGGAACATTTCGGTCGCACCGATGCCATCAGTCATTTCGATGCCCGTGGCTTCGCGCCAAAGCGTTCTCGTTGCGTCGGGCAATCCTTCGCCTGCGCTGACCGATTTTTTAAGTGTCGGCAACGAGACGCCTTTGGCGAATGTTGCCATCTGTCGATAGAACGTCGGCGCGGTGTAAGTGATCGTCGCGCCAACTTCACAAATCGTTTGCACCATTGATTCGGGCGTGTAGGGTTTCGACGGAAAGTAAACCGATGCACCGACACTCATCGGAAACAAAAGCAATCCGCCGAGTCCGAACGTGAACGCGAGCGGCGGTGAACCAATCACAATGTCTTCCTGCGTTGCTTTCAACACATGCTTCGGCCACGCGTTGCATGCGCAAAGCAAATCGCGATGCGTGTGCAGCGCGGCTTTCGGTTTTCCAGTTGTGCCGGACGTGAATGCCATCATCGCAACATCGTCTGCGCTGCTGTCATACGCAACAAACGCGTTCGATTTCTGCGCCGCGCGTGAACCCAGATCCTCTGGCGAATCGGGCAGATTGAACACGATCACTTCAATCTTCTCGCCACTCGCAAAAATCGCTTGATCGAGCTCGTCGCGCAGCGATGCGTCGCAAATCGCGATCGTTGGTTTCGCTTTTTCGACGATGTCGCCGAGTTCTTTCGCTCGAAGCAAAGGCATCGTCGCGACCGCTACGCCGCCCGCTTTCACCACCGCGAGCCAGGAGAGCGCCATACCGATTGAATTGCCACCACGCAGGAGCACGCGATTGCCCGGAATCAAACCACAATCTTCGACCAACACATTCGCGATACGATTGACGCGTTCACGCACTTCCTCATAGGTAAACGTCGCACGGTCGCTGCGCAAAAGAGCTAAATCGCGATAGTTTTTCTGCTCACAAGCTTCGTCTAGCAATGCTCTAACAATATTGGCGTTAGTGGGGAATTCAAAATCTTTCGATAAATAAACAAAATTCGGTTGTTGCCCTAACAAAGGCGTCAGTTTACGAATGTAGTTATCAACCAATAGAGCGTTCATTGCTAACCCTCCTTCGCACGCGCCGCGAGGATGCTTTTGCCAACGATCAGCTGCTGTACTTCCGTCGCGCCCTCGTAAATTCGCAGCGATCGAATATCGCGATAAAGATGTTCGATCGTCGCGCCGACTTCAACGCCGCGACCGCCGTGCATTTGCAAGGCCATGTCGATCACGCGTTGCGCGTTCTCGGTCGCGGTCATCTTCGCCATTGCGGCTTCTTGTGTAGTGCGCGCGTCTTGCGTGTCGCGCAACCAAGCGGCGCGATAGGTGAGCAACGCCGCCGCGTCGATGAGTGTTGCCATCTCACCCAACTTCGCTTGCGTGAGCTGAAAATCGGCGAGCGTTTGTTTGAACATCGTGCGCGTGCTCGCCCACGCGAGTGCCTCCGCGAGCGCGCGACGCGCCATGCCGAGCGCAGCGGCGGCGACCGAAGCACGGAAGATGTCGAGCGTTTGCATCGCGAGTTTGAAGCCGCCGTTCACTTCACCGAGCAACGCGGATTTCGGAACGACACAATCCGTGAATGTGAGTGTCGCTAGCGGGTGCGGCGACATCACTTGAATATGCTTCGAATCGTCGAGTCCTGGCGTTTTTGCATCGACTATAAAAGCGCTAATGCCGCGCGAACCTGCGTCTGCGTTCGTCTTCGCGAACACGCAGTAAAAATCGGCAAGACCACCGTTGCTGATCCAAGTCTTGCAACCGTTCAACGACCAGCCCTGCGCCGTTTCGACAGCGCTTGTTGTCATTGCTGCGACATCCGATCCCGCGTTCGGCTCGGACAGCGCGAATGCTGCGATCTTCTTGCCACTTGCAACCTCTTGCAAGTAATTTGTGCGTTGTTCAGCACTTCCCGCGAGCGTGATCGCGCCGGAACCCAAACCTTGCATCGCAAAGGCGAAATCGGCGAGCGGCGAGTGATACGCAAGGTTCTCACGAAGAATCACGAGCGCACGCGAATCGAGTTTGTCGAGCATGCCACCATCGGCTTTCGCGACACAATAGCGAAGCCATTGATTTTTTCCGAGCAACGCAACCCATTCGCGACAAGCGCGGCGATCATCGCCTTCGTCGATCGTTTGTTTCGGCAACCAATCCGCGAGGCAATTGCCAATCTCTCGATGTGTTCCGTCGAAAAACGGCAGCGACAAATGTTCAGTCGACGCGCGCATCGTCAATCGCCTTTGAAGACAGGCTTCTGTTTCGCCGAAAACGCTTCATACGCGCGACGAAAATCTTCGGTCTTCATACAAATCGCCTGTGCCTGCGCTTCGGCTTCGATCGCCATATCGATCGTCATGCTCCATTCCTGATTGAGCATGTTCTTCGTCATCGCGTGGCCGAATGAGGGGCCGCTTGCGAGTTCACCTGCGAGCGTTTGCGCGGCTGAAAGCAGCGCAGTTGGTTCGTGTAACGCGTTGAAGAAACCCCATGCAACACCTTCAGCAGCATTCATTGCACGTCCCGTAAACAGCAGCTCGCTAGCACGCCCCTGCCCGATCACACGCGGCAAGAGCGCACACGCGCCCATGTCCGCGCCCGCGAGGCCGACACGGGTGAAGAGAAATGCTGTCTTCGTATTCGCCGTCGCGAGCCTCATGTCGGACGCGAGCGCGATCATTGCACCTGCGCCTGCGCAGACGCCATCGATTGCCGCGATGATTGGCTGCGGGCAATGCCGCATCGCCTTCACGAGATCGCCCGTCATGCGCGTGAATTCGAGTAGTTCGGGCATCGTCATTTTGGTGAGCGGGCCGATGATTTCATGCACGTCACCGCCGGAGCAAAAGTTGCCGCCCTCACCCGTGACGACAATCGCTTTCACGTCCGTTGCGTAGGTCATTGAACGAAACAAATCGCGCAGCTCGCCGTACGAATCGAACGTCAGCGGATTTTTTCGATCGGGACGATTGAGCGTGATCGTCGCCACCGCGTCTTTGCATTCGTAGCGAAAATGCGTTGCGACATAGTTCGCTCGCGCATGGAATTGCGCTCGCATTGGATTGTTGGCGGCAATGAAGTGTTTCATGCGGTTTGTGTTTCCAATTGTTTCTGACGTGTCTTTACGCGACCAAGCAGTTTTGCGAGCGACGCCTGCTCGCTTGCGTTCAACGATTCAAACGCTTCAACGATCCACGCCTCGTGCGCCTGCGCCATCGCTGCAAACATCTTGCGTCCGCGAGCGGTTAGGCACACTCGATACGCGCGACGATCGCCCTCGACATCGTTGCGTTCGACGAGCCCTTCGGCCACCAATTGATCGGTGATGCCGGTGACGTTCCCACCGGTGACCATCATGCGCTTCGAAAGTTCTTTCATCAACATGCCGTCGGGCTCACGTTCCAGCTGCGACATTAAATCGAAGCGCGGCAAGGTCGTATTAAATTGTTCGCGCAGGTTCGCGCGCACGCGCGACTCGATGAGTTGCGTGCAGGTGAGAAGACGCAACCAGAGGCGCAATTCCTCGGGGTGTTCGCTGTGGATTCGGGCTTCGAGATCCATTAGCGCTCCTCTTCCTCGCTTGCTCGAACAACCGCGGCAGCGCTCACTGTCTGCTGCTTTGCGATTTCGCGATAAAGTTGATCGCGACCGCTCAAATACTGTTTCGGCCATTCAACATGTCGGCTTTGCAGCTTTGCCGCTTCATGCAAGGTCCATGCGGGATCAGCGAGATGCGGTCGTGCTATTGCGCACAAGTCGGCTCGTCCCGCAGCGATGATGCTGTTCGCGTGATCGGCCTCCGAGATTGCGCCCACGGCGATCGTCTTAATGCCAACCTCGTTGCGAATACGATCCGCAAACGGCGTTTGATACATGCGACCGTAAATCGGCTTCGCCGCACGCGTGGTTTGGCCGGAGGACACGTCGATCATGTCCGCGCCTGCTTCTTTGAAGAGACGTGCAACGACGATTGCGTCGTCCGGTGTGTTGCCGCCATCCGTCCAATCATGCGCGGAGATGCGCACACTCATTGGTTTGTCTTCGGGCCACGCTGCGCGCATCGCGCGAAACACTTCGAGCGGATAGCGACAGCGGTTTTCGATTGAGCCGCCATACTCATCGGCGCGATTGTTGGTGAGTGGGCAGATGAAACCTGAGAGCAAATAACCGTGTGCGCAATGCAGTTCGATCCAATCGAAGCCCGCGCGTAATGCGCGTTTCGTTGCGTCAACGAACGCCGCAATCATCGCGTCCATGTCAGCGCGCGTCATCGCTTTCGGCACCTGGTTTTGCGAGCCGTACGGAATTGCGCTCGCCGCAAT
This sequence comes from Casimicrobium sp., assembly GCA_051645545.1. GTDB lineage: Bacteria > Pseudomonadota > Gammaproteobacteria > Burkholderiales > Casimicrobiaceae > Casimicrobium. The sequence goes on from JBOFBL010000258.1 coordinate 22,223, forward strand.
GACAGGCCAATTGCCTTCGAGCAACGGCTCGTCAATGTCTTCCCAGCCGAGTTGTGTCGAACCCTTCGCGCCGCTGTGACCGAGTTGCAGCGCGATCTTTGCACTCGAACTCGTGTGAACGAAATCGACGATACGTTTAAACGCCGCTTCCTGTTCGTCACTCCACAAACCGGGGCAGCACGGTGAAATGCGACCGTCCGCAGTCGGACTCGTCATTTCAACGAACACCATGGCCGCGCCGCCGAGCGCGCGCGCACCTAGATGCACAAGATGAAAGTCTTGCACGACACCATCGTGTGCTGAGTAAGTCGCCATCGGCGAAACAACGATACGGTTTTTAAGCTTGAGCCCGCGCACTGTAAGCGGCGTCAACATCGGATGCACGAGCTTGCCATCGGCGAACCATTGTTCGTAACCTTCGAGCCAAGCCTTATCGCGAAGGCGCAGATTTTCGTGACTGATGCGTTGCGAGCGCGTGAGCAGCGAATACCCAAATTGCTCAGCTTCCATCGCCGTGTAACGATCAACGTTCTCGAACCATTCGGTCGAATTGCGCGCGGCATTTTGAATTTTCAATACTTCAACCGAGCGACGCGCTTCGTAGTGAGACAGCACCTCCTCAAGTGAACCATCACGATCGAATTCGTCGGCAAGATCAATCGCGTCTTCAAGTGCGAGCTTGGTGCCCGAGCCAATCGAGAAGTGTGCGGTGTGGGCGGCATCGCCCATAAGCACGATCGGCACTCGCTTCGCGCCGATCATTTGCCAATGAATCCAGGTTTTACAAATCACGCGAGGGAAGCGAATCCAGATCGCCGAGCCACGCAGATGCGATGCGTTCGATAACAATCGATTCCCATCGAGATACTTCGCGAAGAGTTTCTCGCAAAACGCGATGCCTTCGTCTTGACTCATCTCGTCAAGACCGTGCGCTTTCCACACCGCTTCGGGCGTTTCGACGATGAAGGTCGATGTGTCGTCGTTGAATTTGTACGCGTGCGCTTGAAACCAGCCGTGCTCGGTTTTCTCGAACGCGAAAGTGAAGGCATCAAACGTTTTCTTCGTGCCAAGCCAGACGAAACGGCACTTGCGAAGTTCGATGTCGGGTTGATAAGTCGCGGCGTAGCGCGTGCGAATGCGACTGTTTGCGCCGTCGCTCGCAATCACCAAATCGGCGTCATATTTCGCAGCGACCGCTTGATCGTCGCTAACGTCTTCTTCGAATACAAGCTCCACACCGAGCGCTTCGCAGCGCGTTTGCAGAATGTTCAGAAGGTGTTTTCTGCCGATTCCGCAAAATCCATGACCGCCCGATTTAATTAGGGCGTCCTTAAAAAAAACGTCGATATCGTCCCAGTGATTAAACGCGTCGCCGATCTCTTTGGCCGTCGGTTTATCGGCCAGCGCTAGGTTCGCAAGCGTTTGATCCGAAAGCACCACGCCCCAGCCGAAAGTATCGAAGGCTTTGTTGCGCTCAACGACCACCACACGCGTCGTTGGATGACGCTGTTTCATCAGGATCGCGAAGTACAGCCCCGCTGGTCCACCGCCGATACAAACGATACAACCGGGTATAGCTCGTGAAACGGAGGGGGCGATATATGTCATCAAACAAATTTAGATCGCGATTGTTTAAATGTCAACTAAATAAACACTGGTTGTCTCGATTTTGAATTTGGAATACAAATATCTATCCAACCAAGACAGAAAAAAAAGGCAGCCGTAGCTGCCTTTTTTCCTCAGATAAAGCATCGAACCAGCTAAGGAAACGCTGAGTAAGTCGGCAAGAGGGTTGCGGTGAGAGCGCTCGAACAGCGACGTGTGCGTAAGTACACGAGCTCAGTGCTCTTGTGGCAATGCACCCTCGCAGCCACTTAATCAGCGTTTACTAAGTGAGATCCTTCACCGTCTTGCTCGTACCATTGGTCTTCACCGATGCGATACCGTTGTCACGCGTATCCTCGGTCGCATACATCTGGCTCGTCCCGATAATCTGGTGATTCGCTGCTTTCAGATTGAACATCAGTTTGCCGTTGGATGCCGTTTTCTTTTCGTACTTGCCGCTGTCGCCGCAATTGGTTTGCACCGAGGCAATACCGTTTTCTGCGGATGCTTTCGCTTGATAGAGCTCGCTCGTCAAAATGATTTCGCTATTGCCAGCCTTGAGGACAAAGCGGAACTGTCCATCGCTGCTTTTGCTCAGTTCATACCAACCTGCCATGTCAATCTCCTCGATTGTTAACTGCGGGACTGCGCGAATCGCAGCGCCTGACCGGATTCTGCAACGACCAACACAAAATCACAAGCCCTATGCAATCGCGGCGCTCACCCATTGCTGCACGCGCAAACGCGCGCGGGTCCATCTTCCTACGAGCACCGCCCGCGATCGTTGGCGAGCATCGCTTCGAAATCCTCGCCGGTGATCGGCGCGCTCGCCACGAACCCTTGGTATCGATCGCATCCAATTTCCTTGAGCGCGACGAGCTCTTCAAGGTACTCAACGCCTTCGGCCACGACCTTGAGTCCGAGCGACTGTGCCATCACGATAATCGACTGCACTATCGATACCTCGCCCATCGACATGTCGCGAACGAACGACTTATCGATCTTCAGGGTGGCAATGGGCAATCGCTTGAGATGCGCAAAATTGGAGTAACCGGTGCCGAAATCGTCGACACTGCAACGCACGCCCATGCTTGCGAGTTTGTGCAGCGTGATAACAGCCGCATCGTCGCCAAGCATCGCCGATTCCGTCATTTCAAGCGCAATCCAGTTCGGCTGGCAGCGTGTTTCTTTAAGGATATGCAGCACATGCAAATCGAATTGCCGATCATTGAGCTGCAGCGGCGAAACGTTGACCGAAATCGGGCATGGCTCGACACCCTGCGCGTTAATCTGCGCCGCGAATAAACAAGCCTTGCGCATCACACATTGCCAAAGCTCGTGAATAAACCCCTTCTCCTCTGCGAGTCCGACGAACACAGCGGGCTCGATGGCATCGATGCCCTCGCGCCCCCATCGTGCCAGGGCTTCAGCGCCAACGATACGATCGTTTTCGGCATCGAAAATGGGTTGATAACGAACGTCGATCGTCTGTTGACGCACCGCGATACGTAGCGCTTCGCACATCTCCAATCGATTTCGCACAGCCTCGCCGATCGCCTGCGTGTACATCAGCGCACGATTGCCGCCTTCGGCTTTGGCGCGATACATGGCTTGATCGGCGTTTTGAAACAAGCCCTCGACGTTGATCGCTTCGCCTTCGGACATTGCGATGCCCGCGCTCGCGGTGATCGAAAACTCGAAATCGACGCGAACCGGTGCTGCGAGGTACTGCAAAAAAACTTGTGCTCGCGCCATGAGGGCGTCGTCCGAAGGATGCTGCGTCATGTCGAGCAGTACGGCAAATTCATCGCCGCCAAGACGCGCCATTCGCTCGCCGGGTTCGAGCAAGCCGCGCATGCGACCTGCGAGCGCAATGAGCAGTTGGTCGCCCGTTTGGTGGCCTCGATAATCGTTGATCTGCTTAAACGAATCGAGATCGAGCAACATCAAGGCAAACGGAACACCGCGCCCAAGCTTGCTCGTCATGAGCAGCGACAGTCCGCTTCGATTCAATGTTCCGGTGAGCGCATCGTGAGTTGCAGCAATCGTAAGCCGCTGCTTCAAATCGCGCTCTTGGGTTACATCGACACCAAGGCAAAGCAGCGTCGCCTCGCCAGACACAGGATCGGTCACCACCGAATTGAACCAGTCTATCCACAGGGTATCGTTTTGTTTCGTGCGATTGGCATTGCGATGTCGCCACGAGTGTGAGCTTTGGTTCGAAAACAAGTCTTGCAAACGCGGCTCGATCGTATCGATTTCAGGAACCGTGTTGAGTTCGCGTAACGTGCGACCGATGGCGTCCGACGCGGCGTAACCGAAGAGCTCTTCGGCTTTGTGCGACCAGCTCACCACTCGCAAATCGCGATCAAGCTCGATGGCGACGAGTGGCCCCTGTCGCAAATGCAAATCGAGCAGATTCTGCGCGCTACGCGCCTGTGCTTCGGCAAGTTTGCGGGCATGGACGTCTTGCGACACGATGAACGCGCCAAGCACCTTGCCATTGCCGTCGAGATCGGGACGCATCTCGATGCGATGCCAACGCTCTTCGCCAAACCGGTGATCGAATCGAAGGCGATCGTAAGAAAGCGTCTCGCCTGCGAGTGCCTTCGCAATACTTTCGACGCCCACCGAGCGCCCTGGCCGATCGACAGCCCACTCCGCATAGTGCAAGCCGATCAAGCCACCGACTGCGTCGGGCCCGAGCAGCGCAATTGACTGCGGACTCACGTAGCGATAAATGCCCGCTGCATCGACATAAGCCCAAGGCTCGGTAATCAAACTGCCATAGCGTGCGAGCGCCGCAGTCATATCGGCGCGATCGCTGTCTCGCTGCCTCGGCCGCGCCATCGACAGCCATGCGAACACAAGCGGATAGCGCGTGTCGCGCGCGTTGCGTGTGTCGCGTGGCAGCGCAATCAGTTTGATGTGATGAAGTTGCGCAACTCCGTCGATAGCAATATCGACACCGAGCGTTTGCGGACCGTTGTTGACCGTGCCGCGAATGCGGTCACGCAGTCGCTGCGAAGCGCCGTCAACTGCGAGTAACGCTCTTTCGAATTTTTCTTCGGGCGAAGAGAGCCGAAGGCTGCCCGACAGTGCTAGCAATTCGGGGGTTCGCAACCATGCGTCGTTGAGTTGCTCAACCTGACCACTGCGACCGTCGAACGCGGCCGCAGGATCATCCATTTGGTGAACAAGCGCTATCGACATTGTGAACGGAAAAGCATTGACATCATGGATTTCCGGAGCCAGAAAAAACTTAGCTCATTTCTAACACTGTTTGCCAGGAAGAGTTTGTATCAAACGCGAAACTGGACTTTGCTTGGTACTTCTAATGAACAAACGCGATAATCGTCCAATTTTATTGGGCGAATATAGTTTTTTTATTATTTATCAACTTAACGTAAATAATGGTTAGTCGCCCAATTAAATTGGGCGCTTATGAAAAATGCCGGAGCAGCGCGCATAGCACTGCTGAGGCGAAAACCCACAAAACAATCGTCGCTCGCGCACGCCTTGCACGCGATCAATGCATGTGCTGTCCGCCGTTAATAGCGATATTAGCACCGGTCAAGAACGCGGCTTCGTCACTCGCAAGATAGGCAACGAGCCCTGCAACCTCTTCCGGTTTTCCGAGACGGCCCATCGGGATTTGCGGAATGATTTTGCTGTCGAGCACATCGGTCGGAATCGCCATCACCATCTTCGTGCCGATGTAGCCGGGTGAAATGGTGTTCACGGTCACGCCCTTCCTAGCGACTTCAAGTGCGAGCGCTTTCGTGAAGCCATGCATACCCGCTTTCGCTGCGGAATAGTTGGTTTGACCGAACGCGCCTTTCTGACCGTTCACCGAGGAGATATTGATGATGCGTCCCCAGTTGCGATCGATCATGCCGTCGCAGACTTGCTTAGTCATGTTGAACACGGAATCGAGGTTCGTCGACATCACGGCGTCCCAATTCACCGAATCCATTTTCTTGAACGTCATGTCGCGTGTGATGCCTGCGTTGTTCACGAGCACATCAATCGGGCCGACGTCTTTCGTGATTTTGTCGACGCACTCTTTCGCCGAATCGAAATTCGCAACGTCACACGGATAAGCGCGAAAGCCGAATCCCATTTTGTTCATCGAATCGAGCCATTCTTTCCAGCTCTTGTTGCCCGGCGAATAGGTGGTGACGACTTTGTAGCCGAGCGCAGCCATCTTGATACAGATCGCCTCGCCCAGCCCACCCATTCCACCTGTAATTAACGCGACTCGTGACATAGTTGTTTCCTTTTTCTCCGTTGTGAATTCATTCTTCCGCGCGTACACGGAAACAGGACGTCGCTTCGCTAGGACGACGCGGCTTCGCCGCTAAGACGACGCTCCCGCCGGTCGCTAGGACGCAAAGCTTGGCAGAGATTGCCTTGATATCCATCTTACGCGCGCTCAAGGACGTAGCTGCCCGGCGCGGTACCGAGATTTGCAGGTTTGTGTTTTCTCGGCGCAGTTTTCTTGCCCGATCGTTTGGCAAGCCATGCATACCAATGCGGCCACCAACTACCCGCATGTTCTTTCGCTTTCTCATCCCACGCGTCGGGCGATTTTGCAGGCCACGCACTCGTCCAATAGGATCGTTTCGGTGGATTCGGTGGATTGACCACGCCTGCGATGTGACCCGACGCACCGAGCACGAACTCGACGTCACCGCCCCAAAGCTCGGCGGAGGCAAATGCGCTCTTCCAAGGCACGATGTGATCTTCACGGGAGGAGTAAACGTAGGAATCGATCGTCACTAACGATAAGTCGATGGGCTCTTCCAGCATGGTGAGCGCACCCGGCTGCGTCAATTTGTTATCGAGATAAAAATTGCGCAAATAGTAGAGGTACATCGATCCCGGCAGATTGGTCGAATCGCTATTCCAGTAAAGCAAATCGAATGCGGGCGGATCCTCGCCCTTCAAATAATTCTTGACGACGAAACTCCACACCAGATCGTTCGCGCGCAGGCTCGCAAAGGCTTGCGCAAGCTCGGCACCGCTCATGAGCCCACCGCTGCCATCTTCGCCGAACTGTTTCACGCGCATTTGATACGTGCTTTCGCCCAAATACGCTTTGATATCACCGGGTTCCGTGAAATCGAGGAGTGTTGTGAGATAAGTTGCGCTCTCGACAAATTCTTCGAGCTCGCCACGCGCCGCGAGCACCGCGAGCGCGCACGCGAGAATCGTTCCGCCCACGCAAAAGCCCAAGGCATTTATCGTTTCAACCTGCGCATGATCGCGCACTTCGTCGATGGCCGTGAGCACGCCTGCTTCGAGATACGCCTCCCAGGTGAGCGCTTTGAGTTCCTCCGGGATGTTGCGCCATGACACGAGATACACATCGAAGCCTTGCGCAACCGCATGCCCAACAAATGAGTTCTCAGGCTTCAAATCGAGAATGTAGAACTTGTTGATGCAGGGCGGCACGATCAACAGAGGTCGCTCGTGAACGGTTTTCTGAGTGGGTGCGTAATGAATGAGTTCGATCAACTCATTGCGGAATACGACTTCGCCCGGCGTCGTCGCAACGTTTTTGCCAACGGTGAACGCCGCTTCATCGGTCATAGCAATATGACCTCGTTCGATGTCGTGCGTGAAGTTTTCGAGACCGTGTTTTAGGCTCTCGCCGTTCGTCGCGATTGCTTTCTCTATCGCTTCGGGATTGGTTGCGAAGTAGTTCGAAGGCGCGCAGGCATCAAGCCATTGTTCAAGAAAAAAACGCGCACGATGCCGTTCGCGTTCATCGAGTGCTGCGCCATCGAGTAGCTCCCGCCAAAAACCGGCACTACGCACATATTGATCGACAAGTCCTTTGAAATAAGGTTGCTTGGTCCACGCTTCGCTGCGAAAACGACGATCCTTCGCGATCAATTCGCCGACATCCGTCTGCGGCGAGAACCATTGCATTGCAGCCGTTTGCCATGCGGTCGGTTGCACGGAAGGCAACCACCACCAACCCGCCTCCGGCATCGTCGCGGCGTTTGTGCCGCTTGGCAACGAAGGCATTCCTTTCAAAAATGGAAAGAGCGCTGAAAAATCCATACGCTCGAATGTAGGCGAGTGGTTCGTTGTTGGCAATGGGGCGGTGCAACAAAATCGTTGCTGCACTTGCACAGTAACGCAGTTAGCATTGATGATCTATTCCCAACGTGGCTTCTTATGCACGTCATCGTTATCGGTTGGCTCTACGTCGTTTGCATGATCGCCGTGGTTTCGGATTCTGTGCTCAAGGGCTTGATCCGATTCTTTTTCCTTGGCGCGATTCCAGTAGGACTCTGGATGTGGCTATCGTTTCGCAAAGCCAAGCGTCGAAACGAGGAAGCGGCACAAGCAGCGCAAACAACGCCAGAAGAACCCTAAGCGCGATGTGGGCGCGGACTTGGCCGCGCTCAGGTTGTATTACTCATCATTTGGCCAAGCGACGCCAGGTCGTGGCCTACAACCTGAATCGCTAGTGAGCATGCCCCGCGTGCAAGAACGAGTGCATCACGACGACTGTCAACACACCCAAACCAATCATGAGCATTTGTTGCGCAGTGTCTTTGATCGAAAAGCGGCGATGCAGCGTGGGGATCAAATCGGCAACTGCGACATAGAGCATTGAAGACGCGGCAAACGCAAGCACTGGCGTAACGTAAGCCTGCGCTTGATCGAGTGCGAAATACGCAACGACACCGCCGACTACCATCGCCATGCTTGAAATCATGTTGTAGAGAAACGCTTTCTTGCGCGAATAGCCGGAGTGCAGGAGCACAAAGAAATCGCTGACCTCTTGCGGAATTTCATGCGCGATTACGGCGATCGACGTCACCACGCCGAGTTTGAAGTCGGCGAGGAAGGCCGAGGCGATGATGACGCCGTCGGTTGCGTTGTGCAGCGAATCGCCGATCAGCACCATCATGCCGCTGCGGCCACGATCATGTGCGTGCGAATGCCCGTGTGCATGGTGATGATGGTGGTGGTGATGCG
>JBOFBL010000259.1:0-2121 GCA_051645545.1 Casimicrobium sp.
GTCTATTCTCGGCTGCAGAATTGTCTGCGCCGGTTTCACAACTTCCTCCAGCGGCTTATTTCGACGAAGCTTTGCTTGCGCGCGAACGCGATGTGCTGTTCCGAAAAAGCAGCGGCTCCGCCGCGGGCCCAAGCTATGCGGGCCATGAACTCATGGTGCCGAACGTCGGCGACTATGCCGTGCTTGCTTCGCGCAACAACGCGAAGGCGCTCACGCGCACCGATCGCGGCGTGAACATGATCTCGAACGTTTGCCGTCATCGGCAAGCGATCATGTTGGACGGTCGCGGTTCGCTAAAGGAAAACGGCGGCAACGTCGTCTGCCCGCTGCATCGCTGGACATATTCGCCTGAAGGCGAATTGATCGGCGCGCCGCATTTTCCGTGCAATCCGACGCTCTCGCTCGAAAACCGTGGTCTGAAAACCTGGAACGGCATGCTCTTCGATGGGCCAAACGATCCGGTCGTTGATCTCGCAGCGCTCTCGAAGCAAACGCGGCAAGCGCTCGATTTCTCGGGCTATGTGTTCAACAAAACCGTCGTTCACGAATGCGATTACAACTGGAAAACTTTCGTTGAGGTTTATCTTGAGGATTACCACGTAGGCCCCTTTCATCCGGGGCTGGGCAATTTCGTCACCTGCGACGATCTCGCGTGGGAATTCGGCCGCGAGTTCTCGGTGCAGACGGTCGGTCTCTCGCGCGGTTTCGATAAACCGGGCTCGCCGGCTTACAAACGTTGGCACGATCAGGTCATGCAATTCCGCCAAGGCGTGCCACCGCCGCATGGTGCGATTTGGCTCACGTATTACCCGAACATCACCGTCGAGTGGTATCCACACACGCTCGTCGTGTCCTCGTTGTGGCCGGTGTCGCCGACCAAAACGCGTAACGTCGTCGAGTTTTATTACGCCGAAGAAGTCGCACTCTTTGAGCCCGAATTCATCGAAGCGCAGCAAGCGGCGTACATGGAAACTTGTGTCGAAGACGATGAGATTGCAGTGCGCATGGACGCAGGACGTCGTGCTTTGTATGAGCAAGGCAAAGTCGAAGTCGGCCCCTATCAATCGCCGATGGAAGACGGTATGCAGCACTTCCACGAGTGGTATCGCGCGAAAATGGGCGAGATTGCTGCGTAGATAATCTCAGTCCAGCGCTAAGGCTCATCGCCCAATTTTATTGGGCGATGAGCCTTTTTTATTACATTATTAATAAGATAGGTTACTGATGTGATGGCCCAATAAATTAGGGCGGCACGCGACAGTGTTGGGTCGTTTATTTCAAAACGCTACGGGCGGCATCGCGAACGCACTTAAGCCGCTACGTTCGCGAAATCCAACCGCCGCCGAGCGCTTTGTAAACCGCAATCAGCGACGTCGCACTCGCTGTCTGCGCTTGCGCGAGATTGTTTTGATCAGCAATCAGTTGCCGTTCCGCGTCGAGCACGACGAGGAAATCCGACACCCCGGCATCGAATCGCGCTCGCGCGAGTTTGGTCGCTTGCTCCGAATTACGTACGGCAATCACGAGTTCTTCGGTTTGCTTTGAGTTGCGTGAGTATTGAAGCAATGCACTTTCAGTTTCTTCGAGTGCAAGCAACACGGTTTTCTCGTAGGTCACGAGCGCCGCTTCTGCGCGCGCGTCCGCCGCTTCGATGCGCTTTCGCGTCAATCCGAAGTCGAACAAGTTGTAAACGATCGACGCGCCAAGCGTGTAGCGAAACGCGGCACCTTCGACGAGTCCACTTACGGTCGCCGCGTTAAGGCCGAGCAAGCCATTGATGTTCACTTTAGGGAACATGTCGGTGTGCGTAAGCCCAACGCGCGCAATCGCCGCTGCGATTTGACGTTCTGCGATGCGAATGTCAGGGCGACGACGCAAGAGCGATTCGGGCGTACCGATCGCCGTGACCGGCGCGAGCGCCGGTAGCGGTTGTGCATTCGCAATCAAGGTTTGCATCGCTTGCGGTTGTTTGCCAGTGAGCACCGCGATGCGATACGCCGCGCGACCGATCGCCGCTTCGAGCGCAGGCACACCTGCGCGCACGTTCGCGAGCAAGGCGTTCGCGCGCGAGGTGTCGAGCGCCGTGCCGCGTCCCGCTTCGAGCCGCGCTTCGACGATCTT
>JBOFBL010000260.1:0-6230 GCA_051645545.1 Casimicrobium sp.
TTGCTCGGGCGACGCGACGAATTGCGAGCGTTGCCGCGCGAGGAACAACCGCCCGGCTTCCTAGCATCGATCAAAAGCTTCGAGGGTCGATTGCATTGGCATTGCCATTTCATTCAGAAACTTGAAGATGAACCCGCGATTGAATTTCGAAATGTGCATCGCGGGTTTGATGGTTTGCGCAACGAAACTGAGACGATCGACGCATTGACCGATGAGGAGCGCAATCGCTACGCTGCATGGTGTGAAGGAAGGACTGGTTTTCCGTTTGTTGATGCATGCATGCGCAGTCTTCATGCAACCGGTTGGATCAATTTTCGTATGCGAGCAATGTTGATGAGTTTCGCGAGCTACAACTTGTGGCTGCATTGGCGATTGACGGGTTTACACCTCGCCCGCGAGTTCACCGATTTCGAACCAGGTATTCATTGGTCGCAATCGCAAATGCAAAGCGGCGTCACTGGGATCAACACCGTTCGTATTTACAACGTCGTCAAGCAGAGTGTTGATCAAGATCCCAGTGGCTCGTTTATTCGGCAATGGGTACCCGAACTCGCGCACCTTGATGACAAGATGATTCACACGCCGTGGCTCGCGAAGGTATCGCACGACATTTATCCCGCGCCGATTGTGGATCACATGCAATCGATGCGTGAAGCAAAAGAAAAAATTTACGGTGCGCGTCGCGATCAAGCGGTGAGAGAAGAGGCAAAGCGCGTTTACGAAAAACACGGCTCACGCAATCCCGCACGTGACAGCCATACGCGCACGCTCAAACGAGTGAGCACAGCACGGCCTTCATTGCAGGCATCGCTGTTCGAAACAGAATCCTAGCGCCGCAACATATCGCCCTATTTAATTCGGCGTAGACGTAGAAAAAGCACAATTTCGAAAAAACTTTAATTCGCTATGCGTTGCAATTATTCTGAACAATTAACCGTAGAGCCAATTGGTATGATCTGCAATATGCGCGTAGCCGATTCGCTGGTAGCACTTATTGCTCGCGGGGTATGCAGCATCGGTGAAAAGGAAGGTCGTGCGTTTCGCGTCGCGCGACGCTTCTGCGCTGATCGCCGCTACCACCGCTTGCGCATATCCGTGTGCGCGTAGCGCAGGCGGCGTGTACACCGGGCCAATGCGCGCTGAGTTTGCGGGCAGACGCATCACGCCAGCCATCGCGACAGGTTCATCGCCATCGATCCACAACATGAGTTCGCGTTGATCAAGCCGACGCCGAATGCGCTCTTCAATCGAAATCTTCGGCACAATGACATGCGCTTCTTTTTCGAACTCGTCCTGCCATTTCACGATGAGATCGAAGTCATTGAGCTCTGCCAGACGCGCGCGACCACTCGCGCGACCGAAGCTGGGTTCGCTCATAAGTCGATAGAGCATGAGATTGACGTAGACGCGATGCGGTTGAGCGAAACTCTCGGTGAACGATTCGACAACGTCACGCATGCCGGTAATTCCAGCAACAGCGATGTTGTTCTCGCGAATGTATCTCGCGAAAGTCTCCGCAGCATCACGCTGCATTGCCGCAGCAAAAATCGTTCGAGTATCGACAATCGTTACGCAGCCGACGACCTCACCCGCGTTTTCAATCGAGAAAAACTGCTCACCCGCTCTCGCACCGTAGGTTTTAAAGCGCTGAACCGTGGTCAAGGGCATCGTGTTGTTCGCGGGATCCGCCGACAGAAACGCCTCGACACGAGCCCAGAACGCATCGAGATTCTTGTGTTCAACGACATTCATGTGCCGAACACAGGTGAAGCAAAGTCTTTCGGCAAGAATGGCAAATCGGTGACGCCGGGATCGATACCGCATTGCATCAGCAGCGTCGTGACCTGTCCGCGATGATGCGTGCCGTGATTGAAATACTGCATCAAGCAAATTTCGAGCGGCATGGTGACTTCATCTTTGTTGCCGCTTAAACGACGAAACGTGAGCTGGCTCGCGATGCGTTCCAGCGTGAGCGTCATCGCAAGTCGATCCATGCGGTCATCGGTGAACGCGCGTTGTTTTTTCAACTCTTCGAAATCGGTATACAACACCTCATCAAGCGAGCTGATGCCACTGGGTTCGCCATCAAAACGCGAGAGCCACAAGCGATCGCCAACGAGCAGGTGATTGAGTGTGTTGTGAATGCTTTTGAAGAATGCACCCATGTTGCGCTTACGGGTGTCGTCGGTGATTTTTTCGCACGCGGCGTACACCGTCTCGTTTTGCCAGCGGTTGTATCGTGCGAAATGTTTGCAGTAATCGACGGTGATCATCATGGCGCTGGAACTCCGTGTTTTGCCGTGCGTTCGGCGAATTTGGACATGTTGATGCTACACAAAGGCGTCGTTAAAAAAAGACAAGGATGCGATCGGGGGATTGTTGTGATTTCCCTAAATGATCTCGCGATCACGAAACTCGCGAGGCATCTTCGCGTCGAAAATGTAGCGCGTCCATTGCGCTCTTCTCTTTTACGAATTGGAACGAAAGGAATAGTGAATGAAACGTTACGCACGTGCCACCCTTAAAGTCGCTTCGGCCTCCGCGATCGCTCTGGCGATGACCACCGCGATGGCGGCGAAAGACATCGTTGATACCGCAAAGAGCGCGGGCAATTTCAATACGCTGGCAACGGCAATCGAGAAAGCCGGCCTCGTCGATACGCTCAAAGGTAAGGGGCCGTTCACCGTGTTCGCACCGACCGATGAAGCGTTTGCGAAAGTGCCGAAAGATCAGCTCGACAAATTGCTCGCCGATAAGGAGCAGTTGAAAAAGGTGCTGCAAGCGCACGTCGTTTCGGGCAAAGTGCTCGCGAAAGACGTGAAAGCCGGTGAGAAAAAATCGGTACAAGGTGAAATGCTCAAAGTGAGCACCACCGATGGCGTGAAAGTTAACGATGCGAAGGTTGTTAAAACCGACGTTGTTGCGTCGAACGGCGTGATTCACGCGATAGATACGGTGATTCTGCCGAAGTAATGGCCTGAGCCAAAGACGCGCGAACGCGAACGATGTTTCGCATTCGCGCGATACACCTCAATCCGGAAACGAAATCTTTCCCATCGACACTGATGGAATGCCGCGTCGTTTTCCGAAATCCGATTGACCGCCTGCAACCGTTTCGTTGGCGAGAATCGCAAACAGGACGGCTTCTTTTGCATCGCCCGAAATGCCGAGATCGTTGGTCGAACGAAATCGACACGGCAAGAGCTCTTTGAGCCAGCCGACGAGTAGCGGATTGTGCATACCGCCGCCGGATAGATACACCGTGAAATCGGAAAGGCGCTCGACAGCGTCGCTAAGCGCTGCGCGAATCACTTCGGAAATGGTCTCTGCACTGAATCGCGTTAGCGTTGCTAACAAATCGTTCACGCTGATGTTGTTTGTATCGCTCGCGGCTTGCGCGCGCTGCACATAGTCGACGCCGAAGAGCTCCGGCCCTGTGGTTTTCGGAAACGGTTTGCTGAAAAAATCGTTCGCTTTGAGCGCGGCGAGCAATGCTGCGCTCACGCGCCCTTGCTTCGCAATCGCGGCATCTTTGTCGTAGGCCTTGTCTGGGAAGTGACGACGAGTGAATGCGTCGATCAAGGTGTTGCCGGTGCCAGTATCGGTGACGAACACTTCTTCTGGCTTCATGCTCGCAGGCAGGTATGTGAAATTTGCGATGCCACCCATGTTGAGCATGATGCGGTTTTCGCCGTGCTTGCCAAAGATGAAGTAGTCGCCATAAACGGCGAGCGGCGCACCTTCACCGCCCGCAGCGACGTGCTTCTGACGAAAGTCGGAGAGCGTGATGATGCCAGTGGTCACCGCGATGTGATCGCCGTCCCCGATTTGTAAAGTAGCGTTTGAGAATTTGTTTTGACCGTGCAAAATCTTCGGCGCATGCATGACTGTTTGCCCGTGCGAAGCAATCAAATCGATACGACTGGCGGGCATGTTCCAGCGTTGCAGGCAATCGAGAATCATCTTCGCATGCAGCGAGCCGATCCATTCGTTGAGCAGCGCGAGATGCTGAAAATCGATCGTCTGTTTTGCAAAGACCTTTCGGATTTCGTCTTTGATGTCGTCGGTGTAATCAACCGTTGCAAATTCGACGAGTTTGACTTGCGTCGTTTCCCCGGAACCCGACACGTCACAGAGCGCGACATCAAGCCCATCGAGCGATGTACCCGACATCAAACCAATAATGCTGCGCACGGGTTTTTGTGCAATCGTGTAGAGTGATTGAATGTTCTTATTCATGAAATGTGTGCGTTTGGCGTCGGGGAAATGAGTTGCTTTATCGCGACCACAGCGTCCAGATACCAATCAAAATAAATCCGACGCCCGCGATGATTTTGAGCGTCGCAGGCGAGATGACATTCGAAAGTGCCGAGCCCGCAACGACCCCGATGCCTGCGGCCGCGGTGAGTGCGAGCGCCGAGCCGATGAACACCGCCCATAAACTCACTTTCGCGTCTGACGCGAACATCATCGTGGCCAGTTGCGTTTTGTCGCCAATCTCCGCGATAAAAACGGAGATCGCAACCGTGAGCATGGTGGCGAGAAAAGATTTTTCCATGAACAAAACTTCGATCTAAATAGGTTTGTATTTTTTAAGTATTTCACGTTCGCGCTCGGGCGCGAGCGTTTTGCTTTTTCCAAGCGCTGGATCATCGCTCGCAAGCGTGCGTGCCCACGCGAGCGTATCGCGAACCGTAATCTCCGCCGAGCGAAAGGAGAGCCCTGCAGCAATCGCGCGATCCGCACGCGCGAGCATGAGTCCGCCGGATTCGTGTTCCTCTTCGGGAATCCACAATGGCAATTCGCTCCATGGCGCGACTGCTTCATTGGTTAGCGTCACATCGTCGATCCAATGCGTGTTCGATGCGACGTTTGCGACGGTTGCGCATGTGCTCAACAGTGAGCCCATGGTTTGCGTGTCGACTTGTGTGATCGCGTTGAATGTACCGAGCGTTTTCTGCTCAGCGCAACGAATCGTCCATTCAGCGAGATCGCGCACGTCGATCCATTGAATGGGTTTGTCCACGTAACCAGGCGCGAGGACGTCGCCGCCGATGGCATAGCGTTGCGGCCAGTACACGAATCGACCCGTGTGATCGTGCGGCCCGACGATCAATCCCGGACGAATGATGGTGACGCGATCAGGGTACACCGCGCTGATAGTTTCTTCCGAACGCGCTTTCTCTTCGCCGTAACCCACGTCGCCCGAGGCAAGCGGCGCAGTCTCGTCGAAACGTTCAAGCGGTGGTCGCTTGCCGTATGCAGAGACCGAGGAGATGAATATGTAATGCGGCACATTTACACCAAGTGCGTCCGCAGTGCGTCGCATTTGCTCAGGCGTGTAGCCGCAACAATCGATTACACAATCGAATGCCCGATGTTTAAGCGCACTCATGTCGCCGTTGCGATCGCCGCGCAGTTTCTCAACGTGCGGGAAGAGATCGGTGTTGCGTTGACCGCGATTGAACAGCGTTATCTCGTGTCTCTTTGCAAGCGCGACATCGACGATGTGGCGACCGAGAAATTGCGTACCGCCGAGAATGAGAATCTTCATTGGATAATCATAGAGAAGCGTGTCGCAAGTAGTGTCGGCGTTCATCGCAAATCAAAAAGAATTGTCTATCAGCTACGTCGCGATAAGACCATTTAATATGGGTCTTTCTAATGTTTAATGTTATTTTCGAAAAATAGTAAATTAGGCTTTTAGCCCCAACTATATTGGGTATTAGGCGAATAAGCTGGTATGCGAATTTTGCTCACAAAAATCCTCTCTCCCCAAGCGCTTGTTGACGCTCGTGAGGCGTTCGCTATCAAGCAAAACGCGCAGCGTATGGTCGGTGCGCGTTGTTTGCAAACCGATTTCGATGTGTTGCCCGAAGCAATTGCATGCGAAGATGCTTCAGAAGTTTTTTATGTTGTGGTGTTCGACGATGCCACGCACGAGGCACTGGGCGTGTACGGCGTTGAAATCGCCGACGATTTGCAGCGCGCGTGGTTGCGGGGCCCTTACGTGGCTGCGTCGCACTTAGCGCATTTCGATGCGATTGCGAGCGCCGCGTTCGACGCGATGCGACTCTACGCAGGCGTACGCGCGAAGCTTTGGGATGCGTACGTCGAGACAACGCACGAGCGCGCGATCGCCTGGCTCGCGTCGCGCGGTTTTGTGTCGCTCAAAGTCAATCATGTGTATCAGGTGCAAGTGAGCGATGCGAAATTTGAACCGTCGCTGG
>JBOFBL010000261.1:0-1552 GCA_051645545.1 Casimicrobium sp.
GCGCTGGCTGTGTTTGATGCGACAAACAACCTTGTGCAGTTGACCGGTAACAGTGTGTCTAGTTCGCTAACCACGGGCGACATTGGTGACGATTGGAGCGCATCGTTTCTTGACCGCGTGGCCCCGCGTTTCTTGAAAACGCCGACCACAAGCACGATTCAAGGGTTTTCCCGCGATGTGCAGGGTGGCACGCTTACAACCCGCAGTTCCGGTGTGTTTGCCGACCACAAGTACGACATTACTCAAGATGCGCGCTGGCATCGGTTTTCGATGAGTTTCACGGGCGATGTTGAGATTGTCGGCGCTGATTACCGCATGAGAAAGTCAGGCCAGCGATGAAACTAGGCTTTCCGATCATCACGGCAAACCCAGAAAGCGCATACGACCGGGAGTTGTCTAAATTTTTGCATGATGTTTTTCGCAAGCTATTCCGCAAGGTTGACGGCATGGCATCGGGTGTGTTTGCAGATTCTGCCGACAACGCTCTAGATTCTGTGCCCACGGCTGGCGAGTATGCGCGTGACGATTACGTGCCCAAGAAAAACCGCACCGAAACTGGTGCGCCTGGGGCAAAATACGTTGTGAAGGGATGGATTCGATTAACCAATTCAACAACCCATATTCTCGGTACTGATTGGGTTGAAGATCGAGCGTTAACGGGTAACTGACGTTTCACATGGAACTATTTCAAGTACAGCCCCATGAGATTGATCGCGCTTGGAAAGACGGCGCGCACAAACTCTCCGAAGCAACCAAGTGGGCTTCACGCGAAATCACGCCCGATCAGCTCAAGATGTTGCTTGCTCGTGGCGAGCGTGTGCTTATCGGTGCGCGTGATGAAACGGGCGTGCATGGGTGGGCCGCTGTTGGGGTTGTGCAAATGCCGAATATCCGCGTGCTGCATATCTACTCGCTGCAAGGCAAAGGCGTTTGCTCAATGGAAGGCTTGAATCTGCTGAAGGCCTATGCCTACAGCCTGGGCTGCACGTCGATCCGCGGCGCATGTCGGGCCTCTATGGTTCGATTCGCGCAGAAGTTTGGCGCAAAGCCTGTTTACACCACTATTGAATTGGAGGTCGCATGAGCGATAGCAGCGACACGGTAACCCAGCAAACGGATGTGCCTTCGTGGGTGCGGCCTTATGCCGAAGACTACATGCGACAGTCGGCAAACGTTGCTGCGCGACCTTATGAGGCCTTCCAGGGGCAAACCGTTGCCCAAATGAATCCATACATGGTTCAGGGCCTGAATGCGCAGGCGCAACGCGCCATGCAGGGCAGTCCGATCAACGAAGCGGCAGGCGCAGAAGCAACGCGCACGCTTCAAGGCGGCTACCTCAACAACAACCCGTATCTGTCGGGCATGATCGATAACGTGTCACGTGATGTGAACCGCAACTTTGACCAAGTTGATGCGCGCTCTGGATCGTTTGGCAACAGCGGTATTGCGGAGGCGCGCTCGCGCGGGCTTGCTGATGTGGCGACAAACATTCGGGGCCAAGATTACAGCCAAGAGCGAGGCCGCATGCTGCAAACGCTTGGCATGTCTCCGA
>JBOFBL010000262.1:0-3573 GCA_051645545.1 Casimicrobium sp.
GCTTGCGCGCGAATCCTTGTTCGCAAGTGCAACACCGTTTCGCGCGCAAGCGCGCTCCCACAGTTTGTTGATCACGCGTTTGTCTCCTCACCGAGATAAGCTGCACGTACCTCCGAGTTCCTACGAATCTCCTCGGGCGTTCCGCTCGCGATGATTCGACCGTACACCAGCACACTGATGCGATCGGCAAGCGAGAAAACGGCATCCATATCGTGCTCGACGAGCAACATCGGATAACGGCCTTTGAGCGATTTCAAGAGCGCGATCATTGCCGCAGATTCGCCTTGACTCATGCCAGCTAGCGGTTCGTCGAGCAAGAGCACTTTCGGATCAGTCGCAAGCGCCATCGCAATTTCGAGTTGTCGCTGTTCGCCGTGCGCAAGCTCAGCGACCGTGCGATCTTTAGCCTCTGCGAGACCGACTTTCGTAAGCGCACTCATCGAACGGTTCACAGCATCGGTGTCGTCGTGTGCGTTTGTCCAGAAGCGAAAATTGCGGTGAGCTTTAGCATTTGTTGCCAGGAGAACGTTTTCGAATGCAGTAAATTCTTTTGCCAATTGAGTAATCTGATAAGTACGTGCTAAGCCCAAATTAGCAAGGGAGAAGACGGGTAAAGCTGTTACATCGTTTCCGAGCAATGTCACGGTGCCGGAATCGGGCGAAATCTCGCCTGCGAGCTGTCCAATCAGCGTGCTTTTTCCTGCGCCGTTCGGCCCGATGATCGCGTGCAATTGACCGTCTTCGACTGTGAGCGAGACGTTGTCGGTGGCCTGCACGCCGCCAAAGCGTTTGACGAGGTTTTGAGTGACGAGGGCGGTCATTGTTTGCCGCCTCGCAACGATCCAAACACGCCGCGTTTAAGCGCGAGCGCGATGAAGAATATGAAGAGGCCGAGCAACAGCATCCAATTACTCTTGTAATCCGGCAGTATTGCTTCAACAAGCGCGGGTAACACTTCTTCGAGCACGAGCAAAAGCGCGGCGCCAATCAAAGGGCCGAACACGGTACCCAGCCCGCCGAGAATCACGATGACGATCAGCTCGCCTGACAGCGTCCATGCGCCGTACGAAGGCGAGGCAAATTGAGTTAAGTTTGCAAGCAACACACCCGCGACTGCGCAAACAAGCGCGGAAAGTATGTAGGCGACGAGTTGGTAGCGCACGACCGGATGCCCGAGTGCAAGCGCACGACGCGCGTTGGCCTTGCTGCCGCGAAGAACAAGCCCGAACGGCGAGAGCACCGCGCGCCACGATAGATAGAGCGCAAGAAGAACGCACGCGAAAGCAAGGTAATACAGTGACGTGTGACTGGTGATGTCGAAGAGGGCGAAGTTACTGCGCGCGGCAAGGGTGAGTCCGTCGTCGCCGCCGTATTCCTTCAAGCTCACCGCGCCGAAGAAAAGCATCTGCGCGAATGCAAGCGTGATCATGATGAATGCGATGCCACTGGTGCGTAGCGACACTGCGCCCACAGCGATAGAGATCACGAGCGTCGCCGCGAGCGCGATCGACAAATGTGCCCAGCCGGAGGTAATTTCGTGCTGTGCCGGAATCGCGACGGCGTATGCGCCGAGCATGACGTACATCGCGTGTCCAAGGCTCACCATGCCGCCAAAGCCCAGGATGAAATTGAGCCCAATTGCCGCAAGCGCGTAGATCAAAACGCGTGTCGCGAACTTCACGTAGAAATCGCCTTCGCTACCGACCGCGAACGGTAGTAACGCGAAAGCGGCGAGCACGATCACCGCGACCACCGTTCGCGGCGCGCGCCAATCAACCTGCGCAGGAAAAAGATTCATCGCGCGGCACCTGCAGAGGTTGGAAAGAGCCCCTGTGGTTTGAGCGCGAGCACCATTGCCATGAACAAATAAATCAACATCGAAGCCAACGCTGGCCCCGCAGCATCCGCTGTGCTGCGCTCGAAAATGCCACGCATGATGGTCGGCATAAAAGCGCGGCCGAGCGTATCGACGACGCCCACGATCAGCGCAGCGTAGAACGCGCCACGAATCGAGCCGAGTCCGCCAATGATGATGACGACGAGCGTGAGGATCAACACTGGCTCACCCATACCGGGTTGTACTGAAACAATCGGCCCAGCCATCACGCCCGCGAGCCCCGCAAGCGCGGCGCCGAGCGCGAATACGAGCGTGTTAAGCCATTTGATGTTGACACCGAGCGAGGCCACCATATGTGGATGCGTGGCGCCAGCGCGTATGAGCATACCTACGCGAGTTTTTTGAATCAGTACATAGAGCCCCAGTGCAACGAGAAGCCCGGCGCCGATGATCGCAAAACGATAGGCCGGGTAGTTCACCCCAAATAAATTCACAGTTTGCGAGAGCGACCCAGGCACCTGCATGAAGATTGAACCCGGCCCCCAAACGATGCGGATTGCCTCATTGAAAAACAAAATCAACCCGAAGGTGGCCAACACTTGATCGAGATGATCGCGGGTATAGAGTTTGGTGAGCGCAAACCGATCAAGCAGTAAACCAACAAGCCCCGCGCCGACGATTGCGGCGACGATGGCGAGTGTGAATGATTCAGTCTTCGCAAATGTGGCCGCGCCGAAGTACGCACCGAGCATGTAGAGTGAGCCGTGTGCGAGATTCACAAAACTCATGATGCCGAACACGAGCGTGAGCCCGGCAGCGAGCAGGAATAGCAATACTCCAAGCTGGAGTCCGTTGAGGAGTTGCGATAGCGCTAACTGTGTCGTCAATTTGCGTTTGCGTTTTCATCGTGCTCGCATGGTGCGAGCGGTTGAAAAAAGAGCCCCGCGCGAGGGCTCTTTGGTTGGATTGGTCGAACAGCTAAAGGGGTTTCATGTTGCACTGAGCCGCATATGAGTCCGTGTGCCCCACAATCGGCTTGGCCACGGTGCGCAAACTGACACGTCCCTTCGAATCTTTTGCCACATCGAACATGAACATGTCTTGTACGGGGAACTGATTGGTGTTGAATTTAAAGTTGCCGCGAATCGATTTGAAGTCGGCGGCTTTGAGCGCCGCATGGAACGCTTTTTTATCGTCTACCTTACCTTTTACTTTGCGAATGGCGCTATCGAGGAGTTGCGCTGCATCATAGCTTTGCGCCGCATATTGGGACGGAATACGATTGTATTTTTTCTCGAAATCCGCAACGAATTTTTGATTCGCTTCATTGGGGAAGTCCGGCCCCCAAAAGGTTCCCGAAAACATGCCAAGTGCTGCCTCGCGCAGCGCGGGGATGGTGGTGCCGTCGACCGTGGAGGCCGACATGACCGTCATGCTCTTGTTGAGCCCCGCCTGTTGAAATTGCTTCACAAAATTCACGCTGAGCCCGCCCGGATAGAACACATAAAGCGCATCAGGTTTTTTCGACGCGACTTGTGCAAGCTCCGCAGAGAAATCTTGCTGATTGAGCGGCGTATAAACCTCATCGATCACGTTGCCGCCCTTGTACATGCGCTTAAAGCCTGCGATGAAGTCTTTACCCGCCTGATAGTTCGGTGCCATCGCGATCACGTTCTTGTAGCCTTTGTCGCTCGCGTACTTGCCAACTACCTCGGCCTGCATGTCGTTCTGCCACG
>JBOFBL010000263.1:0-4434 GCA_051645545.1 Casimicrobium sp.
TTCGCTCAACATCTTCGCACGCGCGGCGCACGCGCCACAGATGGCGCTTCGCGTAAACGCTGCGCTATTCGGATTCATTCCGCAAAGCGTGGTGAAAGGTGTGTCCGCATTACCACCGGTGCGTCGCATCAAAAACGCGGTGATGAAAGACTTGGGCATTCCTGAAGACACCTTGTCCTTTATCAACTACCCCGTGCGTTTCGATTGTCGCGACACGCTCAAGGCGCTCGACGGTACCAAGATCGCCGTGCCTGCACTCGAAGATTACGCATGGAAGCTTTGGGATTATTGGGAGCGCCATCTCGACCCCGATCTCTTTATCGATCGCACACTCAAAGGGCAGATCACCGGCAAAGTAATTCTGATTACCGGCGGCACTTCGGGTATCGGTCAGGCCACGGCGCTCAAGATTGCAGCCGCAGGTACGGCAAAGGCCGTGATCGTTTGCGGTCGCGATCAGGAAAAGATTGACGAGACCTTGAAACTTGCGAAGAAGCAAGGCGTGAAAATTTCCGCGTATCCGGCCGACGTGACCGACGAGGTCAGTTGCGCCGAATTTGTGAAGCTACTGGAAACAAAGTACGGCGGTGTCGACATTTTGGTCAACAACGCCGGCCGCTCAATCCGTCGTGCGATCGAGAATAGCTACGATCGTTTCCACGATTTCACGCGCACGATGGACGTGAATTATTTCGGCGCGCTGCGCATCACGCTCGGCCTGTTGGGTGGCATGGCGGCAAAGAAAAAAGGTCACGTGATCAACATTTCCTCGATCGGCGTGCTCACCAATGCACCGCGTTTCTCTTCCTATGTCGCGTCGAAAGCCGCGCTTGATGCATTCACCCGCTGCGCTTCATCAGAATACAGCGATCGTGGCGTGAATTTCACGACGATCAATATGCCGCTCGTGAAAACGCCGATGATCGCGCCGACCAAGATTTACAACAACGTACCAACGCTCGAGCCCGATGAAGCGGCCGACATGATCATTCGCGCGATCGTGTACAAACCGGTTCGCATCGCGACGCGCTTGGGCATCTTGGGACAGGTGTTGCATGCGTTCGCGCCTCGTATCGCGCAAATCGTCATGAATACAAGCTTCCGCATGTTCGGCGATTCCGAAGCGGCGAAGGGCAAGAAGAACGAAGTGACTGGGCCGTCGCCGGATCAATTGGCACTGTCGAATTTGATGCGCGGTATTCATTTCTAAAGTGGGTATGTAGAAGCGGTTCTGGCTGCGATCGTTTGTTTGCTCGCGCATGTCGCGGCTGCTCCCCGCCCTCGCGGGGAGCTCCTACGAGAAACGGATTGCAATCAGAGTCGCTCCGTTTCGTCATCTGATTTCCACACGTCCCACTTCCGCCATTTCTCGCCCGCGGGTGAGTCGCAAGGTAATCCACTGATCTTTCGCCTGCGGCGTACCAAACCCGGTCGTCACGCGCACCATCACCGTGGTGCCCGCGCTCAGCACCTGCTGGCGATGTCCATAGAACTGCGCTTTGATGGCGTACACGCCTCGTTTCGCTTCGCGCAGCGCGAATTCCTCAGGCCCATAGCCGCCCGTGGCATCCGGACTCATCGCGGCACCTTGATAACTCAGGCGCTTTGCGTACGACGAGGTTTCGCCATTCGGATCGATCACATGTAAATCAATGTCAGTGTCGTCGGTATCCCATGCCATAACGACGCGTAAGTCGAGCGGCATATTACGAAGTAAGCGACGATCGATGCGCGAGGTATCAATCGGCTGTTTGGCGTTTGCAACGATCGCATTCAATTCGGAAAGCGCAATCATGTTGATCCCCGCGAAACGGCCATTCCAGGGACGCGAAACGACAGTCCACAAGTGATCGATGGCGGGTTGCAGTATCCCGTTATCGGCGTGCGCGAGCGCAAGATCGCGCCACGATTGCGGTTCGTTCGGTGCCAGCTGCGCGACACGTTCGAACACCGGGGTCGCGAGCGCGAACTGCTTTGCTTCGCTCAAACGATACGCATAGAGCCGCAACAATTGCCGATTCTCCAGATTCATCTCGGCGAGATTCGAGAGAATCCGCAACGCTAAATCGGGCTGTTTGCGCTCGAAGAAATGAGCGGCAACGTCTAAGAAAAACGCGCTACTCTCGCGATACGACTCGCGTTCATCGAGATACACCATATAGAGCTCTGCGTCGCGCGCATTGCGCAAGCGACTCAAGTACGGCGTGTCGGGCGACCAAGCCTTGAGTTCAATCGCAGTGGCCACCGGAGCCGCGGTTTCCGACAAACTTTGCTGGCGCTTCGCCGGTTCGGTTGCGCGCAGTCGCGCGAGCTCCATGGGTGCGCCTGCGACCGGCGGCGGTGGTGCCGCAGGTGAGGGTGGCGCAACCGGTGCGGCCGCTGCGGCGGGCGCAGGGAGCGTCACCACTTTGCTCTGCATCGGTTGCCGCTCTTCGGCGCGGAACTCTCGACGCTCGCTGTCTCGATCGGCGAGCGCCCTACGAGGGGCAACATCCGAATTCGCAGTTTGATTTCCCATCGCACCACGCGCCGTCGAGATCGCAATGGGTTTCGGCGAATCTTTTGGAAACGACCGTTCCCACCAGCGCTGACGGGTATCGAATTCAGCAACCATGCGATCGATGTGTGCGCTTTGCGTTTGCTCTCGCGAACGCGCTTGCGTTGCGCGCAGGCGATCGACTTCAGCGCGCAACTCCGGTGGCGCGGGCAGTTCGTACTGCGCGTAATCGGAGGCCAACTCGAGCACAATCAGCGAACTGTTTGGTCCAATCAAACCATGCTCGCTGCTGATGCGCTCCATCTGTCTTGCGTGGAGCTGTGGCGACGCGGAGAGTTCAGCGATGCGCCATTGCGCCCAAAGCTGCGCGGGGCCGAGGCTTGTTTCTGCGTTTTTCAGATCCGATTCCATGACATTGAGCACGACACTACGTTCGCCTCGCGTCGGATGTTTCAAGATTACTTTCACTTTTGCGTTGCGATCGCGCAGGATGCCTGCGACTTGCAGCAATCCACCTTGGGGGGCGAGTGTCGGCATCGCGAGCGATTCGGCGCTCGCGCTTTCCATTGAGCTGACGCGCCAGCCGCTACGCCACATGGCCGTTGCCGCGGAGTCGGCGGAACCGCTAGATGCGTCGACATAGCTTCCACCGCTCGCCTCCGCAATGCGACGCAATCTCGGAGCATCGACGGCAGCTGCGGTATTGAGCGCAATCAACGGCGCGCTATGGCGATAGCCAATGTCGCGTTGACCGTCGGTTGCAAGCCCGTCGCTCACGAATACCGTGAGATCGGCATCCTTCGGGATCGGTAGTTGATCGAAGTTACTCGATCCGTCGAACGGTTCACTGCGGAGTGCAGCAATGAGTTGCGACGGGTCGTTTGGCGCAACGGAGAACTCGCGAACGGTCGATACGCGATTGCGCACAACCAATAAGCTCACTCGCGCAGGCGTTCGAAGCGATCGAAAAAACGCGTCGAGCACAGATAACGCTCGGCTCTGTTCGCGTGCGGAACCCGATGCGTCCCATATGAGCGCGATATGTTTTGGATCTGGGCGACGCACCGTTTGTTCGTCGAACGGTGTCTCAATAACAAAATAGTTCTTGCCTTGCGTTGAGGAAATCGCGACGCGATCCCGCGCCAAATCCGCGACTGCGATTTCAAACATCGTGGAAGCATCGCGCGATTTCGTCGTTCCATGAAACCGCACTGCATCACTGTAACCCACACGCTCGATGCCATGCACGCTACGACGCACTTGCACACTATCGTTTCGTACGCCTTTCACGAAAATCTCCGCACGAACGGGTTCATGCGTCGAACCATAGTGAAGCGGCAGTCGAAATAGCGCTTTCCCATCGCGAAGCTGCAAGCGCTCGGCCATAGTAAGAACGACGCGCCGCTCTCCGTTTGCAGGAATGGGGTAGACGCGAAGTTTGTATTGATTCCCCGCCGTCGCCTCAAGCAAGGCGGGGTCAATCTGGCGTCGCCGAATGTCCTCAAAAATTTCCTGGCCGCGCGCTTTTGGCACCGATACCGCGTCGCGCAACTGCCCGTTGATGTCGAGCGCGAATCCGCTCACGATTTGACCGTCAAGCAGCGGGAATTGCAGCTCGCCCTCGAGTTGACGTGCGTTTGGATTCGATAGCGCAAGCTCGACGCGTGTCCAAGCGTAGGCGCCGAATACCTCGCTTCGGATATCCACCCGCTTCAACTCTATCGCTCGCAGATTTGTGTCGGTCAGGCGCACGCGTGGCACTTGCCAGTGCTGTACCGGCTCCGTTGCACTCGCGCTGATACGCTCGTGCGACGGGGTTTTTGACTCTAAGGCTATCGTGCCATAGGCGAATATCGCAACGGCAAGCCCCATACAAATCCTTCGCAGCGTTCCTAGAAACGACATGATTACGCCCTCGATGTAAGTGATGACATCGA
>JBOFBL010000264.1:0-8631 GCA_051645545.1 Casimicrobium sp.
CTACCCGTGAAGCGAGGGATGCCCGCGATGGCATCCATGCCGACCAAGCCGATTGCGAGACCTAATGCAAGTGAAGTGATGCCGCGCAACATCGATGCGCCGAGCACGGATGAGACGGTCACGAACGCGAGCACCATCAATGAGAAAAATTCCGCAGGCCCGAACTTGAGTGCGAGATCGGCGACCATCGGTGCGAAGAGGGTGAGCAACACGATGCCAAGCGTGGCGGCAACGAAGGAGCCGATTGCAGCGGTTGCGAGCGCGGGGCCTGCGCGACCGTTCTTGGCCATCGTGTTGCCTTCGAGCGCGGTCATGATCGATGAGCTCTCGCCAGGCGTGTTCATCAAGATCGACGTCGTTGAGCCGCCGTACGCCGCGCCGTAATACACGCCGCAAAGCATGATGAGCGCGGAGGCAGGTTCGACTTTCGCGGTGATCGGCAGCAACATTGCCACTGTGAGTGCGGGGCCGATACCTGGAAGGACGCCCACTGCGGTGCCGAGCAGGCAACCGATGAACGCCCACATTAAATTCGCTGGCTGCAACGCGGTAGCGAAGCCGCCTAAGAGCAGGTTCCAGGTTTCGATCATCAGTTTGCCTTTGAATCGAAGCGAAATGTGTTGTTCATAGCCAGTCGTTGAAAAGACGCGGCAAATTCACATCAAGCACGAGCGTGAACAACCAGAACACAGGGAACACGAGCGCCGCACCGATCAATGCATCGCGCCACACGACGCGCGAGCCAAATCCGCGAGCGACGCAGATGAAGAGAATGGTTGCTGCAGGTACGAAGCCAATGCGTGTAATGAGCGCGGCCATTGCGAGCACGCCCGCACTTACCCAAAGCGCACCGCGATAGTCGGCGGCAATGTTCGCAACTTCATCGGTGAAGTTGCGAAAGCCGCCGCTCAACGCTTGATAGATAAGCAGCGCAGCGAGCACGAAGAGGAGAATCGAGACGACCCACGGCACGAACGACGAGCCGATACCGGCATAGCCGCCTTCGCTTGGCAATTGCATCGCACCGATGGCGTACACAATCGCGATGATCACTACGAAGGCTGCGATTCCCAGTTGCCAGGCGCGTTGCATCAATATTCTTTTTTCTGTGAGCTTCGTGATGATGCTAGCGGTGTATCGCGCTAACACTTATGACACTATCGTCTATCGCTCAATTTAATTGGGCGAAAGCGATTTAATAACGCTATATCGAAAAAGTATAAAAAACATATTGACGCCCAATAAAATTGGGCGATATGCGCTGAAGCTAATTGATAGTTCAGACTACTTTACGAGCCCCACGGCCTTCATCGACTCTTCGATGCGCTTGTGTTCCGCGTCAACGAATTTCGAAAAATCGTCGCCGGTGAGCACTGCTGCAAACCAATCGTTTGCTTGCAGCGCATCGTTCCACGATTTTTGTTTCGTTGCGGCAACGACTGCATCAATCAGTGCTTTGCGTTGATCCGCAGTGATGCCAGGCGCGCCGTACACGCCGCGCCAGTTACCGATCTCAACGTTCACGCCTTGTTCTTTGAGCGTTGGCACTGTTTCTCCGGGGAGCTTTGCACCCGCCGTTACTGCAAGCGCTCGCATCTTGCCGCTCTTGACGAACTGTTGCATCTCCGAGTAACCGGACGTACCCACAGTGACATGTCCGCCGAGAATTGCGGCAGAGGCTTCGCCGCCGCCTTGGAACGGAACGTAGTTGATCTTCGATGGATCAACACCCGCGTCTTTGGCAATCATCGCCACTGAAATGTGATCTACGGAGCCGCGCGAACCGCCGCCCCATTTCACTGAGCCGGGATCTTTCTTGAGCATTTCGATCACGTCTTTCATCGACTTGATCGGCGAATTCGCGGGCACGACGAACACGTTGTATTCGTAGAAGAGGCGCGCGATCGGTGTAGCGTTGGCGAGCGTCACGGGCGGTTTGTTTTGCACGATCGCTCCGACCATCACGGCGCCCGTAATGATCATTGCATTGGGATCACCTTTGCTCGCATTGGCAAATTGCGCGAGGCCGATGGTGCCGCCTGCGCCGCCTTTGTTTTCGAATTGCGTGCTCTTGACGACACCCGCTTCGACCATTGCTTTACCGAGGTTGCGTCCGGTTTGATCGAAGCCGCCGCCAGGGTTCGCGCCGATCATGAATTTTGCGTTATCGAGCGCAAACGAGCTCGATGCGATTGATGCCAGCGTGCAGAGCGCAAGTGCGCCGAAAACACGCCGTGAGAAAAATAGTGTCATATGCTGTCTCCGACAATAGAATGAGGCTTGTTGTGAGTGCAATGTAGGCAGAGCGACTGTCGCCTCGCTGTCTCGCGCCCTTGAGTTGACATGGTTGGTATCGCTTATGCAAACAGAAGCTGCTGATAAGCCCAGACTTTTACTCGTTGAAGACGACCCCGGACTCGCCCCCGCGCTTGCGCTCGCATTGTCGCGTCGCGGCTTTACGATGGCGCAGGCAAGCGACGGCGCCACCGCGCTCGCTCGCGCAATGTCTGAGAAGTTCTCAGTGATTGTCTTAGACCTTACGCTTCCTGAGTTAGACGGCTTCGACGTGCTCAAAAAACTACGTGAAGCAGGCAAGAACACGCCCATCATCGCGCTCACCGCGCGCAGCAGCGTGGGCGATCGCGTGCAGGGGCTCAAACTGGGCGCCGATGATTATTTATCGAAACCGTTCGACATCGATGAACTTGAGGCGCGTATTCATGCGGTCATGCGCCGTGGCGTAACGGTCACCGAATCGTCGAGCTCGGGTCTCGGCGGTCTCAAACTCGACGCCGCCGCGGGGGTCGCTTACGGCGACGGCACTGCGCTTGAACTATCGACACGCGAAATTGCGCTCTTGATCGCAGTCATGGAGCGACCGGGACACGCAGTGACGAGGGAAAAACTCTGGCAGGCCGTGTTCTCCGACGGCCGCGAGGCGCAACCAGATGCCATCGAGGTCGTCGCGTATCGGTTGAGAAAGAAGATTGCGCCGTTTGGCGTCGAACTGGTTGCATTGCGCGGCGTCGGGTACTTACTGCGCGAAAAACGCGCTGACGACGAATAGCGCGGTCATGCGCGAACGCACCACGTCGATTCGTCGACGCTTGTTGTTTCCGATCATTGCGTCATTGGTGGTTTTTTTTGCTATCGACGCAACCATTCTCTATCGGGAAACGCTCGCCGCGATCAACGTAGCGTACGACCGAACACTGCTCGCTTCGGCGCGCGCAATCGGCGACGGTGTGAAGTACGTTCACGACGAAGTCACGGTGTCGTTGCCGTACCCCGCGCTCGAAATCTTCGAAGCCGACACCCGCAGCCGCATGGTGTTTCGAGTGAGCGATTTTGACGGCGCCTTTGTTTCGGGCTACAAAGAATTGCCACCGTTTCAGGGAAAAAGCACGCGCGAGCCACCGTACGCTGCGCTTGTCACGTTCTACGAAGATACTTATCGAAACGAGCCGGTGCGCGTCGCCGCACTTTTACAACCAGTCAATGTGGGCACCGAGTACCGAATGGCGACTGTTCAAGTCGCCGAAACACTTGAGTTGCGTCGTGAGATCGCAACAAGATCGATTGGCAAGTCAATATCTCGTCAGTTGCTATTGGCGCTATTGCTCGCTCTCTTGATCTGGTGGATCGTTGGGCGAGGCCTGTCGCCCTTGCTGCGATTGCGAGATGAAATGCTTGCGCGAAGCGACGATTCGCTCGCGCCGATCACCACTAAAACTACGCGCGAACTGCGACCGGTGATCGATGCAATGAATGAAGTGATGTCGCGCCTGCGACGTCTGCTCGACAACCGGCAACGATTCGTTCGCGACGCTTCGCACCAGCTTCGCACGCCACTCGCCGTGCTTAAAGTACAGGTGCAAAACGCCAGAGCGGGCCTCGTCGAGCCATCGCAAGGGTTCGCCGAAATCGAGGCCTCGGTTGATCGTGCAACGCGCGTTGCCAACCAGATGCTCTCGCTCACAAAAGTAACCGAACTCACCGAAACCAGCGAAGATGTCTCCGATCGCGTGACCACCGATCTTGTGGCCGTGTGCCGGGACATTGCTGTCGAATGCTCGCCGCTTCTCTCCGACAAGCACCTCGATTTCTCGCTGGACGGTGATGATGAAACCGCGCAGCCTGTTCGCGGAGCCGATTGGTTGCTGCGCGAATTGCTGCGCAATTTACTGAGTAACGCGATTCGTCACACACCAAGCGGCGGTGCGGTCGGCTTCGTCGTCGAACATGATACGCATGAGCGCCGTTTGTTGGTTTGGGATTCGGGGCCAGGGCTCGCCCCCGAGCAACGCCAGCGTTTGTTTCAGCCGTTTGCAACCGGCGACCGCTCGACGGGCGTGGGACTTGGCTTGGTGATTTGTCGTGACATTTGCGGAAAAATCGGCGCGACGATTTCACTTAACAATCGCGCTGAGATTACGTACGCAAATTTACCCGAAGCAGCAACCGGTTGCGTTGCGCGAATCGTCTTTGCAGTGTGAGTGCAAAGCGCTTGCACGCGCTTAAAAAATGTGTCGATCCAAACGACGTTGCAAGAGAATCGTCGTTGCGAGTTCCTCGATAGATTTGGTCGAGGTGTTGAGCATTGGAATGCCTGCGTCTTCCATGAGCCTCTCGGCAGAGAGCACCTCGCCGCGACATTGTTCAGCGCTCGCATAGCGAGAATCTGGGCGACGCTCTTGACGAATGGCCTGCAGGCGATCGGGCGCGATGGTGAGGCCATACAAGCGGTCGCGATGCGGCAAGATCGAATCGGGCAGGGTGCCGCGCTCGAAATCGTCCGGTGTCAACGGAAAATTCGCGCAACGAATTCCACATTGCAGTCCAAGATAAAGCGATGTCGGTGTTTTTCCGCATCGAGACACGCCCACCAGAATCACTTGTGCGCGATCGAGCTCTTTGGTGCTTTGCCCATCGTCGTGCGCGAGCGTGAAATTGATCGCCTCGATGCGCGAAAAATACTCCTGCGAATTGCGCAGACCGTGCGAGCGTCCCGCCGCATGCGAGCTCTTCACGCCAAATTCCTGTTCGAGCGGCGCAATAAAAATTTGAAAGAAATCGAGAACGAGCGCGTTGCACTGGCGAACACGTGCGGAAAAACTCTCATCGACAATCGAGCTAATCACAATCGGACGCACACCGTCGTTATTCGCGTCGTTAATCTGAGCAATCGCACGATCGATCGCATCAAGTGAATCGACAAACGGAATCGTCGTTTTCCGAAATTCGATACCATCGAACTGAGTGAGTAGCGAATTGCCGAGCGCTTCGGCGGTAATGCCGGTACGGTCGGAGACAAAGAAAACGGATCGACGATTCGGCATACGGTTAATTTATTTTGATGTTCCAGTCGGCCCATACTGGCGTGAGGTTAGCCGGCAAGCGCGGCAAGTCGCCGATCGCGATGCGGCTCTCGCGCGGCGAGTGAAAATCCGATCCCAGCGATGCTTTGAAACCGAAGCTTC
This sequence comes from Casimicrobium sp., assembly GCA_051645545.1. Classification (GTDB taxonomy): domain Bacteria; phylum Pseudomonadota; class Gammaproteobacteria; order Burkholderiales; family Casimicrobiaceae; genus Casimicrobium. The sequence continues at coordinate 5,481 of JBOFBL010000264.1, forward strand.
GACAGTATGCCGCGTAAACCGACCAATCGGCAGGCGTATGCGCCGAGCAAATCACTTCGAGCGCGTCACCGCTCGCGTCTTTGAACGCGCGCAGCAACTGTGGCGCGCCACCGTGCCATTGCAAATCGTAGCGGGCAGGGTGCGCAAGCACCGCATCACCCCCAGCAGCGTGAATCGTGGCGACGGCCTTGTCGATCGCCATCCATTCCGTGGGTACATAGCCGGGCTTGCCGGGCTTCATGTATCGCGTAAAAACCTCGCCAGCATGACTGCAATGTCCTCGCTCGACGATGTAGCGCGCAAAGTGAGTTCGCGTAATTGCATCTGCCGCACTCGCGTGCTTGAGCGCGCCTTCGTAGGCGCCGGCAATGCCTGCGCGTTCAAGCTCAACGCCCATCGCGCGCGCGCGCGACGCTCGCATCGCACGAACGCCCGCAAGCGCATCGCGAAGGTGTTCATTCGACGCGTCAATGTTGAGCCCGACCACGTGCACTGACACGCCATTCCATTGCGCCGAGAGTTCGACGCCTGATACGAGTTGCAGGTTTAGACGTTTCGCAGCACTGCGTGCCTCAGTGAGTGAGTCGGTGCAGTCGTGATCGGTAATCGCCAACACATCGACATTTCTTTGCGCGGCAACCGTGACCACTTCGGTTGCGTTCCATGCGCCGTCAGAGGCACTGGTGTGGACATGGAGGTCTACTGAAGACACGTAAATGGTCAATTCCCAAGATAAATCAATGACATCGTAGCAGCTTAACTGCTATGCTATCGGCATAAGAAAAATGGATGTTGTATTGGCGTCGCGCTGCGGCATCAAACAAAGGCAGAATTGTTGTTATGGGTCTTTTCGAGAAAATCAGAAATCCGCGTGAAATTCGCCAAAAACTCGGACTTAACCAGGATGAGTTTTGGCAAAAAATTGGCGTCACGCAAAGCGGCGGCTCTCGCTACGAGTCGGGTCGCGAAATGCCAAAACCCGTTGCCGAGCTATTGCGCCTGGTTCACGTTGAAGGCGTCGACATTACGAACGTTCGCAAGGAAGATCTAGAAATCATTCTCTTTCTTCGCGCAAACCATCCTGAGCTATACGAAAAACTTCGTAAAACCGTGACAGGGCAAACTGTCTAGCGTTGCGTTTTTTGTGCGCCGCAACAATCGGCGCAGACGTGTGTATAGAATGCGAGGCAACTAACTACAGGGGCCTACATGTCGCGCGCAGCCGTCACGCTTAATCCTCGTCTCGTCCGCTGGTTGGACGATCTCAGAATGCACGATGTCGGGGAGTTTGGCGGCAAGAATGCGTCTCTTGGTGAACTGCTTGGCAACCTCGCCTCGAAGGGCGTGCAGGTTCCTGGCGGTCTTGCAACAAGTGCTGACGCATTTCGCGATTTCCTTGCCGAAAACAAACTCACCGAGCGTGTTGCGCAACGGCTCCAAGGCTTAAACGTTGATGATGTTGGGGCGCTAGCGAAAGCTGGTGCGGAGATACGACAATGGATCGAATCTGCGCCTTTGCCCAAAGAACTTGAGGCAATGATCGCTGAAGGTGTAAGCGCGCTAGAGAAGGAAGCGGGGGCACCGATCAGCTGGGCGGTGCGCTCCTCTGCCACCGCCGAAGACATGCCGGATGCGAGCTTTGCCGGACAACAGGAAACCTATCTCAACATCGTCGGTGTGCCCGCGATTCTGGACGCGGTTCGTCGCGTGTTCGCAAGCCTCTACAACGACCGTGCGATCGCCTATCGTGTGCACACTGGTTACGCTGAAATGCCGATTGCGCTCTCTGCGGGCATTCAACAAATGGTGCGCTCCGACACCGGCGCGGCTGGCGTGATGTTCACGCTCGATACCGAATCGGGGTTTCGAGACGCCGTGTTTGTGACGTCGAGCTACGGCTTGGGCGAAATGGTCGTGCAAGGCGCGGTGAACCCCGATGAGTTCTACGTCTTCAAACCGACGCTGCGCGCGAACAAACCGGCAATTTTGCGCCGTACGCTTGGTAGCAAGATGCAAAAAATGGTGTTCGGTAGCGAAGCGAAAGCGGGAAAGTCGACGCAAATTCTTGATGTCGCTGTCGAAGATCGCCAACGTTTCTCGCTCAACGATCAAGAGGTCGAAACGCTCTCGCGCTACGCTTTGACGATCGAAGAGCACTACGGTCGTCCGATGGACATCGAATGGGGTAAAGACGGCACGACCGGGAAAATCTACATCTTGCAGGCGCGCCCTGAGACGGTGAAGTCGCGAGAGCAGGGTGGCAAAACGCTGGTTCGCTATCGCATGAGCGAAACATCGAAAGTGCTCGCGAGTGGTCGCGCGATTGGTCAAAAGATCGGTCAGGGCTCGGTCAAGATTGTCAAAAACGCCGCGCAGATGGACATCGTTAAAGACGGCGATGTGCTCGTCGCCGACATGACCGATCCCGATTGGGAGCCGGTGATGAAACGTGCGAGTGCGATCGTCACCAATCGCGGCGGTCGCACATGCCATGCCGCGATCATTGCTCGTGAGCTCGGCATTCCCGCTGTTGTTGGTTGCGGCGATGCAACGAGCGTTCTGAGCACGGGCGATGTCGTCACTGTGAGTTGCGCCGAAGGCGACACCGGCAATATCTACGAAGGCAAACTTGCGTTCGAGCGCACCGAAGTGCAACTCGACAAAATGCCGCCTGCGCCGACGAAGGTGATGTTGAACGTTGCTAATCCCGATCTCGCGTTTGAGTTTTCGCAAGTGCCAAATCATGGTGTTGGGCTTGCGCGGCTTGAGTTCATCATCAATCGACAAATCGGCGTGCATCCGCGTGCGTTGCTCGACTTCGACAAACTCGCAGCTGAGCTCAAAACGAAAGTCGCCGAGAAGATTCGCGGTTATGCCACACCGCGCGACTACTTTGTGCAACGTTTGAGCGAAGGCATCGCAACGATTGCCGCTGCGTTCGCGCCGCGCCCTGTGATCGTTCGCATGAGCGATTTCAAATCGAACGAATACGCGAATCTGCTCGGCGGCGAAGCCTACGAGCCGCACGAAGAAAACCCGATGCTCGGTTTCCGCGGCGCATCGCGTTACGTCGCCAAAGAATTTGCCGAATGCTTCGCGCTCGAATGCGAAGCGATGCGCTACGTGCGCGACACGATGGGGCTCACGAATG